>NZ_JBGDVI010000018.1:0-104695 GCF_046551895.1 Salmonella sp. SAL03688 | reverse complement strand
ATCGATCCCTTATCCGGGCAGCCCGTTTACGGGCCGTAAGTAACGAAGTTTGATGCAAATGTCAGATCGTATGCGCCTGTTAGGGCGCGGCTGGTAAGAGAGCCTTACAGGCGCATCAGAAAAACCTCCGGCTATGCCGGAGGATATTTATTCTGCCGTTATGCCATATTTCTGGCAATCAATATAAAAAATACCTGCGCCCCCGGAGCGATGATGACGCTGCCCATACCGCCCTCGATTCAATGCCAAACGGAAGCGGCGTGTCGCCTGATTACTCGTGTCACAGGCGATACGTTGCGTGCTATTCATTTATATGGTTCCGCTGTCGCGGGCGGTCTGAAGCCAAACAGCGACATTGATCTGCTGGTGACAATATGCCAGCCGCTGACGGAGACCCAACGCGCAACGCTGATGCAGGAATTGCTGGCGCTTTCATCGCCGCCGGGGGCGTCAGCAGAAAAACGCGCTCTGGAGGTCACTGTCGTGCTTTATTCGCAGCTGGTTCCCTGGTGTTTTCCACCTTCCCGGGAAATGCAATTTGGCGAGTGGCTAAGAGAGGACATTTATCAGGGGATTTATGAACCAGCGCAACAGGACTGGGACATTGTGTTATTGATAACCCAGATTCTGGAAACCAGTATACCGCTAAAGGGAGAACGCGCGGAACGGCTGTTCACGCCAGCCCCTGCGGCGCAGTTGCTGAAGGCCTTGCGTTATCCCCTCGACCTTTGGCAATCCACGGCAGATGTGCAGGGAGATGAGTATCATATCGTTTTAACCCTGGCGCGTATCTGGTACACCCTTTCTACCGGGAGATTTACCTCTAAGGATGCGGCGGCTGACTGGCTGTTACCTCAGTTGCCAGAAGAGTATGCTGCTACGTTGCGTGCGGCGCAGCGTGAATATTTAGGTCTGGAGCAACAGGACTGGCATATTTTGCTGACTGCGGTCGTACACTTTGTGGATTTTGCCAAAGCGCACATCCCCACGCAGTTCACATAAGATGCCCCAGGACGTCTGTCAGGTTGCGCAAACGGCGTTCCTCAACTACTACTTAATAGGTTCTCATCGCTGAAGTAAGCAGATGATCTTATGCGGGCCATCGAATGGATATTCCCACATGGCTCTCGTTTTGTTGAGGTGGATATGACTGGTTCCGCATCATCTGTTTTAAAGACAGATACAAGACTATTGAGCGAAAACCTGTTTCTTAATTATGGTCTGGAGTCCTTATTTAAGGACGTCGCAATAATAGCTGGCAACGTAAATTATATTATTTTTGATATCGACGATTACTACACCGTACAGCAGTATATTACTTCCACATTTAAAACGGTACTCATTGGAATTGTTACCCACAATGAATATAACTTTATTGATGAACATCATGCTATATATCGAATAAAGGTCGATGCCTCTATTGCTGAGTGGCGTGAGTTACTGATTTTGGCCGCTGCTGGTCAATTTTTTCCCAGGTCAGAGAAAGTCAGATTAACGGCGAATGAAAGAAATGTTTTGGCGATGCTTGTTAAAGGAATGGATATCCGACAAATAAGCTGTGAGCTAAATGTACATTTAAAAACTATTTACTCAGTACGCTACCATGTTCTGACTAAATTAGGTTGTAGAACAGTTCTGGATTATCAAATACTGTCCGTCTCTAAAGCTTTTATGCACTGGCTTACAATAAATAATGTTGATAATGTAATTTCCCGCGTAAATAGTAAGGTCATTGCTTAATAATGATTTGCTTCTGATGGCGTTTAGGTTCACTATGCTTTCTTACATCATCATGAGGCCAGACAGGCATGGCTACTTTTAGTATTAGCGCAATGGCGGCGCAGTGTGGTGTCACAACAGCAAATATCAGGTCCTGGGAACGCTATGGCCTGCTTCAACCTACCAAAGATGAAGCTGGCAATCGTTTTTATTGCATAGAAGATGCTATCAGAATACAGCATATTATCGACGCGTTAAGCAAAGGCTTCTCATTAAAAGAGATTAAACCTGCCCTCTATGGTGAAGAAACGCATTGCCGCTCGGGATGGTTATTCTACCAGGAAGAGATTTTAGCGCAGTGTAGAAAATTCGAACCCGCCAAATTGCGAAAATTACTCTGGCGTTATGGTCGGGAAATTCCGCCGTGTATCGTAATTGAGTCAATACTGCGTCCTTTACGGCTGTGGTTGTCCGCAGGCGATGATGATGCACGCCGATTTGAAAAGGCATTACTGGATACTGCGATTATTGAATACGCCACATTCCAGCTAAGTAGCGTACGAAAGGCGCCAGCAGGCACAATGCTTATTGCTGCGTTTTCGCTGAACGACCCCATTGAGCTATGGCTGGAAACGATTAAATATTGTAGTGAAGGTATGCGAGTTGAAGTCATCCCCTGGCAGGCGCCGATGCCCGATCTTTTATCAACGTCTTTCGAGCATATTGTTCTGTGGCATGATGAGACATTAACTCCCGCGCAGGAAAATCTTATTCAGGCTTTAAAAGAATCGGGTAAATTTAGTCTTCATGTGAAAAATGGTTCAGGTTTAACATTACTGCCAGCCGTATACCGGCAGCATGAGATGCCAGAAAGCATGCAGCATGTTGCACCGCAAATCCATGCAAACGGCTACGAAAAATCAGGCACCGCACGTTGAGGCATCTGCATTATTAACGAACAGGGGAGGAGTAACCCCCTCCCTTGTTTATACCCTTCATACTTCAAGTTGCTTATGTGTTGGCTACGGATTACTCGGCCCATCCATGGGCCTCGCCCTGACGGGCCGTCGCACGCGACGTTCAAATCTGCTCCCGGCAGATTTGTCGTTCACCCCAGTCATATAGTTATCTATGCTCCTGGGGACTCACTCCCTTGCCGCCTTTAAGCAACTCGAATTATTTTGGGTATATATTAGATGTCGTCAGGTGTCTGAAACAAAACGGCTTCTAAGGCATTACGGTAAATATCAAGCTGCACTACGTCTTTTTCTGTTTCCAGTTTTTCAATAAGTTTGGCGATGATATCCTTATTTGAGACATGCTGCTGCGATTGCAATAGTTCGTAAGTAATTTCCTGAATAGCTCGCTGTTCACATAACATATGTGCAGAAAAAGGATTGCCAGTACTATTTTGTTCGTTGACTAGTGTAATGGTAGTCATATTTCACCATATTCGATGTAAATTGAAGCCGATCTCCCTGAGCGGGGGAGAGAAATTAGTGACCTATTAAAATTAGACCTATATCATAAAACCGTAATAAAAAATCATAAAAACGTGATGTGCATCACATTTGTGTGATTTGTTGTATATTTTATACACTTTAAGTGAAGGTGAAGATTCCGTAGAATCAACGGCCTGTTCTTTTTATCACTCCAGTTTAAACGAATAAGCATTAATACCCATCTGTAATAATTACTTAATGTTATCTTAATAAAGGTAAATTACTGTCAGGCCTCCGTAAAAGGAGGTTGATTAATGATTCGTCATATCGCCATTTTTCTTTGTTCTTTATTGATGTGCAGCACCACTTTTGCCGATTCGGTAACGTCGGTATCGCTTGGCGCGCTCTTAACCGCGCTCAATGAACGCATGTTATTAATGAAAGATGTGGCTGCTTATAAAATGAAGCACCATCTGCCGATAGAGGATTTCACGCGTGAACAAAATGTTTTTGCCGAGGCTGAAGAAGAAGCGAAAAATAACGGTCTGGACCCGCATTCGATAATCCCTTTTATTCGTTCGCTAATGGATGCCAGTAAAGCGATACAGTACCGCTATTTAGCGCAGTGGCGAACCGGCTCAGAACCCTCCTTTCCGATACAAACCTTGTCGGTCACCCGGCAACGTATTCGACAACTTGATAATCAAATGTTGATCATTATCAGCCAGCGCCTGATGGTCGGCGCTTTCAGCCATGAGGATATGGTGTGGCTGAGAACGCACTTTAATGCGCCGAATCTGAATGAGAGCGATATCAGTGATGTGTTGGCATCTCTGTCTTTGGTGCGACGCGCGCGTTAATTCCCCATGAGGAAACGTGGGCCAATACCTGGTGATTGCCTGCGGGGGGGCGCGATACAAGAACGTTTTTGGGTGATGTGGATATAAGCGTGGCGGAATAGCGGCCTGGAGAGACGTGGTTTCGCTTCCCATCTTCCGGTGCATTCGTTAGCATACTGTTTCGCAGCTAAGCGTAAATGTTTTCAGGAAGAGGTTAATGTGTTCGCGGAGTATGGTGTTCTGAATTATTGGACGTACCTGGTCGGGGCGATTTTTATCGTTCTGGTGCCGGGGCCGAATACGCTTTTTGTGCTTAAAAACAGCGTGGGACGCGGGGTTAAAGGAGGATATCTTGCCGCATGCGGCGTGTTTATCGGCGATGCGATATTAATGTTTCTGGCGTATGCGGGCGTGGCGACGCTGATCAAAACAACGCCGGTTCTGTTTAACATTGTTCGCTATCTCGGCGCGTTTTATCTGCTCTACCTTGGCGCAAAAATCCTTTACGCCACGCTGACCTCAAAAGGGCGTGCGGCGACGGAAACGGTAGTTCCTTTTGGCGCTATTTTTAAGCGTGCTTTAATTCTTAGCCTGACGAATCCTAAAGCCATACTTTTTTATGTTTCCTTTTTTGTGCAATTTATTGACGTTACTGCGCCGCATACTGGCGTGTCATTTTTTATTTTGGCCACCACCCTTGAAATCGTCAGTTTTTGCTATCTGAGCTTTTTAATTCTTTCTGGCGCTTTTGTAACCCACTATATTGGTACCAAAAAGAAACTGGCAAAAGTGGGCAATTCTTTGATTGGCCTTCTTTTCGTCGGATTTGCCGCCCGGCTGGCAACGCTCCAGTCTTAACCCCCTGGACCCGTCGTCAACGGCGGGTCATTGCTCTCCTTTCGGTTTTATTGCGTGGAAAACAGCAAAATAGTAACCAATAAATGGTATTTAAAATGCTGTTTTTGGAGCGTAACCTTTTTACGACAGCGATGAGATTATCGCTGAGTAACCTGCGGGAAGAGGGAAGCAAATGCGGCAAATTCCACAAAATCATATCCATACACGTTCCACGCCCTTCTGGAACAAAGAGACGGCGCCTGCCGGAATTTTCGAACGCCACCTTGATAAGGGAACGCGACCCGGCGTTTATCCTCGCCTCTCGGTGATGCAGGGGGCGGTCAAATATCTCGGATACGCTGATGAACATTGCTCTGAGCCGGAAGAGATCATGGTGATCAATGCCGGCGAGTTTGGCGTGTTTCCTCCGGAAAAGTGGCACAATATTGAGGTCATGACGGATGATACCTATTTTAACATCGACTTTTTTGTCGCGCCGGAAGTACTGATGGAAGGGGCGACCTCACGAAAAGTCATTCATGCCGGGAGAGAATAATAATGGGAAAAGCTACTTATACTGTCACGGTCACGAATAATAGCAACGGCGTCTCTGTGGACTATGAAACGGAAGCACCGATGACGTTGCTGGTACCTGAAGTTGCAGCAGAAGTTGTGAAGGATTTGGTCAATACCGTGCGTTCCTACGATACCGAAAACGAACACGACGTTTGCGGTTGGTAAGGATATTGTAGTATCTATTTGATATAAAGTGATTTTTTAAATCAGAAGCCGCATCGCGCGTCGCCAACGTGATGCGGTTTTTGCGTATTGAAAAGCGCTGTTTATTTACATCAGACATGGGTTGAAAAGAAACATTAAGAAAACATTAAGAATATCGCATTGTTTGCTAATGAGAGCGTATTCATAAAACTTATGATTGGGTATTAAAAACCAGAAGAGTCTTATAATCATGAAACTCGATACCCGATTAACTTCGTCAGCACTTACTCTTGCGCTTGCCGCTGTGGTCATCCCGTTTACGGCGGACTGGCAATTGCCTTTGCTTAACGGCGTGGTGGTCCGATGGATTGAAAACGGACAAGCGTTATGGTTACTGTTTGGGGCGCTATTTACCGCCTGGTATATACGGCCACTTTCCCGTCCCGAAGGGGCAAAGCAGTTTTGGCTATGGGCTGTTGTCTGGTGGGTGGTGCTATTGGGTAGAAGCACCAGTTGGGGGCGTGACTATTTCCCTGACGAGCCGCGTATGCTGTTCAGAACGATTTCAGTGATATTAATTGCTGCGTTAGTCTTGCCAGTCCTGTTTTCTGCCGGGCTCCGTAAGGAGATTGTTCGTCGCCTACGGGACGCTCCTCTGCCATTGTGGCTGTTTACCGTGACGGCATGTTCATATCTGATTTCCGACACTGTCGAGCATCATCGGTGGTTGTCGCCGATATTCCTGCATAACGCTCGTTACACAGATTTGATTGAAGAGCTTTATGAAGTGCCATTTATGATCGGTTTGTTTATGGTGACCGTGGTGTTTATGCAGCAGGACAAGCAGGATGAATGTACTGCGCTGGAGATGACCCCGTATCACGCAAAATAGCGCGGCTGAAAAAGACCATGAATTCGGCATGGGATAGATAGCAGTTAGCAAAAAAAGCCCGCACTCGGTGAGGCGGGCAAATAATACTGGAAGCAATGTGAGCAATGTCGTACCGAACAGGTGGGTTATAAACTCAACTACTCGGTGTTGATAAAGATAATCGTTATCATTAATGATTGCAACCCTGATATTTATGCGCTTTTATCCATGGCGCTAAAAGGTGATGGATATCACAAACTTCACTTTCCTGACGATGTGCTATTCTTTTTAACGGCAAATAAACCGCTAACGTTAAGACATAAGTGAGGAAAAAATGGGCATTCTTTCATGGATTATTTTTGGACTTATTGCGGGTATTTTGGCTAAGTGGATCATGCCAGGTAAAGATGGCGGCGGATTCTTTATGACGATCATTCTGGGGATCGTTGGTGCGGTAGTCGGAGGATGGATCAGTACGTTCTTTGGCTTTGGCAAAGTGGATGGTTTCAACTTCGGCAGCTTTGCAGTCGCGGTGATCGGCGCGATTGTCGTGCTGTTAATCTACAGAAAAATCAAAAGCTAAACGCAGAACTTTCAGAGATAATAAAGGCTACGACAGGTAGCCTTTATTATTCAAAATGAATTTACCACCAGCCCAGTTCGGTACCCGCCACCGCAATTAGCGCGATGCCCATCAACACCATCGTTGTTTTCCTCATGGTTATGCTCCCGGCGCGGCGTAACCGCCAATAAAAAACCATGCCAAAAATAATATTGCCGTAATGAAAATGACGACAGGGAAGAGGATACCCACTCTCATGCTATTACCTTCACTGTTCAGGGGGCGCCAGAATAGCAGGGTTTTCTCAGCGACAAAAGGTCGGTTGCTTTGTGACAGGGCGTGGCTATTACTGACTTAACCCGGGATAAACACCCGCTAAAGCGCTGACAGAAAGTATGGAAATAGCGTACCCGCCAGGTTATCCTGGATAAAATATCGCTTTAAGGAGTTGTTATGAAATTTACGTGGATTGCGTTGCCAGGCGTATTGCTGCTGAGCGCTTGTTCATCGTCGCAACCCAACGCCCCCAGGCCGCCGCTTATTGGGATGCCTAATCCGGCAGCCGTCTACTGTGAGCAACAGGGCGGTACGCTGATGCCGGTGCAGACCCCACAAGGCGTGCGTTCCGATTGCAAATTGCCCAATGGCGAAATCATTGATGAGTGGACATTATGGCGCAGAGAGCACCCTGATACGAAAAAGTGACAACCTGCGGTCCGACGGGATATGATTAAGAACAATCTGATAATGAGTTTCATGCGGCGCAAGAAAATATGTTTCAGTTAAAGCCGGGCGCGTTGGCAATAGTTATTGGCGCTAAAACACCCGCCGGACGGCAGAATATTGGTAAATCGGTTGAGCTATTTTGCCTGTGCCAACCCGGAGATGAATTCATTAATCCAGTAAATGGACACGTCACCTTACTGCCGAAAGAAGCGCCTCGGGCGCTGTGGCTGGTTACGGGCGACGTAGCCTCCGCCGATGGTCAGCACGGTTTTGCCTGGGTGCGAGCAGAACATTTGATGCCGTTGTCCCCGGACAGACAACCAGGCCAGGCGGCGGCACGACAATCACAGCTCTCGTAGCCACTCTGCCAGCACAATGGCATGGTTCTGGCGAGTATCTTTAGCGGCGTATAGCAACGTTAGCGGCTGGTGTCGGGCAATATCCGCCAGCCGTTTGCCTTCGTGATGCTGTTGCGCAAGTTCTGCCCGGTATTGCTGCGCGAAGTGGTTAAAATCAATCAGTTCGCTATGAAAGGCTTTGCGCAATTCGGTGGATGGCGTAATGGCCTTATTCCATTCATCATAGACCAGCGCCGATTTTTTAATGCCGCGTGGCCATAGCCTGTCAACCAATACCCGATAACCATCGTCTTTTTCCGCCGGGAAATAGACGCGCTTACACTGGATTCGCATTTTTCCCTCCTGTGATGGTGTCGCTTACGGTACTTTTGTCGGATAGCGGTAATGATTTTAATGGATCAGGCCTGATAAACGAAGCGTCATCAGGCATTCAAGTGGGTATCAGGTTTATTTATGACGCTATCTCTCGATCGCGTCCGGCGTAGAGGCCGAAAATCGCCATGATGATAGCCAGAACCGTTACGCCCGATAGCGGCAGATACCAGCTACCGCTGGCATCATGAAGTTTTCCCATGACGGGCGGCCCACATGCCGCCAGTAAATACCCGACCGACTGCGCCATGCCGGAAAGCGCCGCCGCCTGATGCGCCGAACTGGCGCGCAGGCCGATAAACGTCAGGCCGAGGATCATCGTCGCGCCTGAACCGAAGCCGAACAGTAGCGTCCAGATGATCGCCTGGCCCGGCACAAACCAAAGCCCCGCCGCGCCCACCGCGCACAATAGTGAGACCAGCGCGGCAATCCAGCGTTGATCGTTAAAGCGAGGCAAAATAAGCGGAATAGCTAACCCAGGCGCCGCGGTCGCCAGTTGCAGCAGGCCATGTAGCGATCCTGCCTGTGCTTCGCTGTAACCGTGGCTGATGAGTATTGTTGGTAACCAGCCGATAATCACATAATAAATCAGTGAGTTAAGTCCCAGAAACAACGTAACTTGCCAGGCTAAAGGCGAACGCCAGATACCGCGTTCATGGAATGCCCGGGAGCTACTCAGGTTAGCTGAGCGGGTAGTGCGCCACTGCGGCAACCAGATAAGAAACGCCAACAGCGGAAACAGCATTAGCATTAACAGCGCGCCGCGCCAGCCAAAACCGTGCAACGCCAGCGGAACCACCAGCGCAGACCCCAACGCGGCGGCGGCGCCCATCGTCAATGAATACGCGCCCGTCAGCCTGGCGACATGTTGTGAAAAATCGCGCTTAATCAATCCTGGTAGCAGCACATTACCCAGCGCTATCCCGCACCCAATAATGGCAGTTCCGGCAAACAACAATGCAGAGGAGGGCAGGGAGCGGAGGGCAATACCCGCGCAAATCAGCAGCATTGCGGCAAACAGACTGCGTTCCATCCCAAACCGGCGGGCAATACCGGCCGCCAGCGGCGAAACCAGTGCAAACGCCAGAAGCGGCAAGGTTGTTAGCAGGCCCGTCTGGGCGGTGGAAAGACCGTAATCCGAACGGATTGTCTCCAGCAACGGTGCAGCGCCGGTAAATGTTACGCGCAGCGTAGTGGCTATCATCAAAATACCGGCAATCAGTAAAGCGCCCTGTTTGCCGCGTGGTGAAAGGGCTGTCGTCATCGTTTTCTCATCTCGTCAGGCGAGGCGATACCTTAACAGTTTTTACTGTTTGGATGAATCAAGCTAAAATGACAATTTATCGCTAAAATCGGACAATATAATGATTGGCCTGAGACTGGACGGTTACGATCCCGACCTTCACCACGATGCCGCTGTGGCCTTTTGTATTCGCGCCAGGGATGATGAACTGTTTAGCCCTCGCCATCAGCATCGCAAGGGACAGTTGATTCTCGCTCTGCACGGCGCGATTACCTGCGAGGTGGAAAATGCGATGTGGATGGTTCCGCCCCAGTATGCCGTCTGGCTCCCCGGCTCGCTGCCGCACAGTAATCATGTGACCGCAGGGGCGGAACTGTGCTTTTTATTTATTGAACCTGCAGCGGTCGTCATGCCGGAGCGTTGCTGCACGCTGAAAATTTCGCCGTTATGCCGGGAGTTGATTTTATCGCTGGCGCGCAGAACCGATCCCGAAAGAGCGCAAATGCCAACGCAGCGCCTTATTCAGGTGTTGTTTGATGAACTGCCGCAGCAGCCGCAGGAACAATTGCAATTACCGGTATCAGGGCATCCTAAAATTCGCCAAATGGTTGAGACAATGGCGCAGGAGCCCGCGCGATGGAATACATTAGGGCAGTGGGCCAGCGTATTCGCGATGAGCGAGCGTAACCTTGCCCGGCTGGTCGTCAAAGAGACGGGGCTAAGCTTTCGTCGCTGGCGTCATCAGTTGCAATTAATCCTGGCGCTACAAGCGCTGATCGCGGGACGTAATGTACAGCAGACGGCGCAAATGCTGGGTTATGATTCCACCACGGCATTCATTACCATGTTTAAAAAAGGCCTGGGGCAGACGCCAGGCCAGTATCTGACGGGCGAGTTACTGCTTCCCCACAATTAAAGAGACCAGCCCCGCCGCAATCAGTGGGCCGACCGGCACGCCGCGAAACAGCGCGACGCCAAGTACCGTACCGACCAGCAGCCCGGCGACGAGCTGCGGTTGGTTTCCCATCAGCGTAATGCCGCGACCGCCCAGCCAGGAGACGAAAACGCCGACGGCAATCGCGACCAGCGATTTCCAGTTCACAAAAGAGTGGATCAATGTGGAGGGCGGTAGGGTTCCGCTGGCGATGGGAGCCATTACGCCGATGGTCAGAATGATAATCCCGACGGTGAGTCCCTGTTTTTCAATCCAGGGAAAAAAGGTATTCAACGGGGTTACGCGGACAATAATCAGCACCAGAATTGAGACGGCGACAGTGGTGTTGTGGCTGATAAATCCCAGAGCTGCCAGTCCGAGCAGGATCAGCAGAGTGACATCAAACATTATGGTTTCCTTGCCAAAAAGTAAGCCTGACTACTTTACGCCCAAACGGCAAAGCGCACAGGCCTTTTTAACGATTGATGCGGATTTCAGGCAACTGCCTGAAAGACAATCTCTACGTGAAAAACGGCGTTATCATTAAATTGTCATCAACGCCGCGTATTGCTAACAGGTGAACCGTCATTGTTGTCTTCCTGAGGATACAATTATGTACGATCCACCGTTTCTTGAAGCGCTGATGATTACGGCGTCGTTTTTCGCCATTTTTATCATTATCGTTGTGTCGGTATTGCTCCTTGAAGAGGGAGGGGACTAAGCCGTTGGCGATGACTGAAAGCGGCGGAAGACTGCCAGTTCTGGTCGGGCGATGCGCAGATAGTCCTGTGTATTCATAATGACTGATTTTTCCAGCAGGCCGGCATTAAAGGCAATTTCATCGAAACGCTCAAACAGGAGCGGATCGGCGACCAGTTTCAGATTAGGGTGAAAACTGAAAGGCGGGATCGCGCCAAAAACGCAGCCGGTCAGCATATCGACTTCCGCCGGGCTGGCAAGGGAAGCGCGTAAGCCGCCCAGATGTGAAGCAAGCTGAGAGAGGTCGGCTTGCTGATCGGCCGCCAGAATAGCAAGAACGTGCTGGTTGACGCCGTTGCCTTTGACTTTACAGACCAGCGCTTTTGCGCCCTGGCCCAGCGCAGTACCGCGTATTTCAGATACCGCTTCGCATTTTCCTACCGCTTCATGGTTCACCACACGATAGCGCGCGTTCTCCTGGGTTAATAAAACCACTAAACGTTGGTGTGTAGCGACACCCTTCGCGACTTCAGTCATTTCGGCCATTTCTCACTCCTGGTGCAATATGAACATTTACTGCGAAGCACTATGATGAACGATGTTGTTTTTGTTGTTTGTTCAGATAGAGCTGCGCATCGGAAGCCTGGTAGGCATCATTAATCGTATCATTGGGCTGCATATTATAAATCCCGGCAGAAAAATGGACTGTCTTATCCGGTGCGATAATTTGCAGGTTACGAATAATACGCTCCGGCAGATGGATAGCCAAATCCGCCGCGTAATCAACAAGAATAATACAGAACTCATCGCCGCCGAGGCGAATGGCGTAATCGCTTTTACGAATCGATGTTTTAATCGCTTTCGCCAACAGGGTTATAATTCGGTCGCCTTCCTGGTGCCCCTGGGTATCGTTGATCAGTTTTAACCTATCGCAATCAATAGCGACAAATGTCACCGGCGTCCCGGTATTGACCAGGCGTTGCAGTCGCTGTTCCAGCACCGGTGTTAATATTTTACGGTTGTAAAGCCCGGTCATGGCATCGCTAATATTTTCGCGTGTGACGTTGCGATAAAGCCGAAAGTGCATCCGTACCATATTAAGCAGGAGCGCCGTTGCCAGTAAGTAAAAGGCCAGCGCTTTCCAGGACGAGACAAGGAAATAGGTTAAATCAAGGGACAACGAAACGCGCAGTCCACCAGGGATATCATGGCTATAATTCACATATTGAAACAGATTATTTTTGCTTTGATTAATAAGAATTTCTTTTCCGGAGTCCATGTCCTTTAGTGTTACGTTAAGATAACGCCAAACCAGCGGACGGTCCTGGGTATAAAAAATATTTTTTAAATTATCCTGGTTAACATCCACCATCACGATACCTTTTAACGTTCCCGCCAGATAGACTGGCGTTAAAAAGCTCATGACGTTTTCCTGGGTAATATCATCCATGTAAATACTTGAAATAACCGTACGGCCGGTAAAAAGTTTATCTATATCTTTTCTGTTAATACCCATTGTGCCTTTTTGTAAAAAAGTCCAACGATGCATGGCGAAGCGCCGTGAGTTGATTAAATCATAGAAATAGACATAATGTTTATTTAAATCAACGTAATAACGGAATTTAAGCTCCAGTGTGCCCAGCCCGTGACTGTGGTCGTCCTGCGAACGGTTGATGCTTACCGCCTGATCAAATGCAGGCAGTAAAAGGGCGTCATCAAGATTATCGGTACACTGTGTAGCGGCGGTTTGCAGGGTACCATGTAGCGCCGGATAATTATGCCGGGTCAGGTTGACGCCGTGCGTACCGTTAATGGCCTCAAAGGCGTCGCAAAACGCGCGGCGTTTTTCTGCAGTGACGGGATCTCCCGGCGCTTCAAAAGTTCGCATCAAATGTGCGGCGATGCTTTGATTCTGGTACTTATCGTACAAAAACGACGAATCGGCTCTCTCCATGATATAACGCATATAGGCATTCATTGCCCTGTCGCTGGCAATAAGTTCGTAAATCAGGAAGGACGATGTCAAAACGATGACGCTTGCTGAGATAAAGTGCCTGAGCGCTTTATGATGCAAATTCATGATGAACTACAGCCCTGAAAGTCGGATGCGTTAGTTTACCATAGCGATGAGAATTCCTCTAATAGACTGTTTAAAAATAAAACGTGTGCTATGCAGGAATAAAACTCATTCTCGGTTTAATAAACCAATTAATACGCTGTGTTTATATTTTCATGTGTGACTATTGTGATAAAAACTAAATTTTTAATCAATAATACTGATCTATTTGTGACAAAAAGAAAATAACCTTTATTATGATGATGAAAGGAGTGTGAAGTGGTAAGGATAATAATGTACTTCCGTTCGGAGGCGCTATGAAACGATTTAAAGAGATGGCTGTGATTTTATTTTTTGCATTACTGGCAGCAGGTTTTACGTCGTCGGCGATGGCGGATGATCCTTTTTCACATGTTTTGGATCATGTTTTTGATACAGTCCATGCCTGTCACATTCTTCCTCCTGGAGTGGAGCAACCAGGACATTTGGGGCCTTGGTCTTGGCCTTGGTGTTATTAACATGATGGAATTCTATTAATGGGTTAAATTACCCGATATGCCGGAATACCTTCATTCAGACTATTCGCGGGTAATTGCTTCAGTCATAAAAACCGAACACCAGGTTTATTAAAACCCGCCCGACATATGAACGGGCGGGTTTATTTATACGTTTTGATTGGCGCTCTGTTTCTGAAACAATTCGCGGAATACCGGATAAATATCCTCCTGATCGCGAATATGCTGCATGGCGAAGTTATCGAACGTCGCCTGTAGATGTTCATACTCGCGCCATAAGGTCTGGTGGGCGCGGCGGGTAATCTCAATATAGCTGTAATAGCGCACTACCGGCAGCAGCTTTTTCGCCAGAATCTCATGACACAGCGGTGAATCGTCGGCCCAGTTATCACCGTCTGACGCTTGCGCCGCATAGATGTTCCACTGACCGGGGTCGTAGCGCTCTTTAACTACTTCATCCATGAGTTTAAGCGCGCTGGAGACAATCGTCCCGCCGGTCTCTTGCGAATAAAAGAACTCATGTTCGTCCACTTCCTTCGCCTGGGTATGGTGGCGGATATAAACCACTTCTACGTTCTTATACGTTCGGCTCAAAAACAGATAGAGCAGAATGTAAAAACGCTTGGCCATATCTTTGGTTGCCTGGTCCATCGAACCCGAGACGTCCATCAGACAGAACATTACCGCCTGGCTGGAGGGTTCAGGCCGTTTTTCATAATTTTTATAGCGTAAATCAAAGGTGTCGATAAACGGCACCCGCTCGATTTTAGCCCGCAGTTCGGCAATCTCCCGACGTAACCGCTCCTCTTCAAGCAGTTGCGCTGGTTCGCTGTGGCTGATGGTCTCCAGTTCCGTTTCCAGCGCGTGCAGTTCGCGGCGTTTTCCTGCCGTCATTGCTGTACGGCGCGCCAGAGAGTTTTGTAGCGAACGTACCACGCTGATATTGGCCGGTACGCCGTTTGAGGTGAAACCGGCGCGGTGAGTTTTATACTCGTTAAGCTGGCGATGCTGGTTTTTCTTCAGATTAGGCAGCGCTAAATCTTCAAAGAGCAGATCCAGATACTCATCTTTTGAAATCTGAAAAACAAACTCATCCTGGCCTTCGCCGTCCTGGCTGGCCTGACCTTGACCGCTGCCGGAACCGCCGCCGCCACCGCCTTGCGGACGCTCAATGCGATCATTCTGGATAAAGTGATCGTTACCCGGATGGACGCGATGGCGCAGACCGCCGCGCCCCTGATGAAACATCGGTTCGCTAATATCATCGGTTGGAATAGAGACGGACTCTCCGCTGTCGACATCGGTCACAGAGCGTTTATTAATCGCTTCGGAAATCGACTGCTTAATTTGTGCTTTATAACGGCGCAAAAAGCGCTGGCGATTCACCGTGCTTTTATTTTTGCCGTTAAGACGTCGGTCTATGAACCAGGTCATATGCCCCCCGTACTGCCAACTGAGCGCCTGTTCTGTCAGTGCCGGATAGCGCTAACGCTTAGCCAGTCTACAGAACATTACTTTGTAGGCCCGGTAAGCGCAAGCGCCACCGGGCATTAACATCACGACGATTTACGCACGCGCAGGTACCACTCGCACAGCAAACGAACCTGCTTACGGGTATACCCTTTCTCCATCATCCGATCGACAAAGTCGTCATGCTTTTTCTGCTCGTCAGTCGACGTTTTGGCGTTAAAAGAAATGACCGGCAACAGCTCTTCAGTATTAGAGAACATTTTTTTCTCAATCACCGTGCGCAGCTTCTCGTAACTGGTCCAGTTTGGATTACGGCCGCTATTGTTGGCTTTGGCGCGCAGGACAAAGTTTACTATCTCATTACGGAAATCTTTCGGGTTACTGATACCCGCTGGTTTTTCAATTTTTTCCAGTTCGGCGTTCAGCGACTCGCGATCGAACAGTTGACCGGTATCCGGGTCGCGATACTCCTGATCCTGAATCCAGAAATCCGCATAAGTCACGTAACGATCAAAAATGTTCTGCCCGTACTCAGAGTAAGATTCGAGATAGGCCGTCTGGATCTCCTTGCCGATAAATTCGGCGTATTTCGGGATCAGGTAGCCTTTCAGGAACTCCAGATAACGCTCAGCTTGCTCCTGCGGGAACTGCTCGCGCTCGATTTGTTGTTCCAGAACGTAGAACAGATGTACCGGGTTTGCCGCCACTTCCGCATGGTCGAAGTTGAATACGCGGGAGAGGATCTTAAAGGCGAATCGGGTGGAGAGACCGTTCATCCCTTCGTCCATACCCGCATAGTCGCGATACTCCTGGTACGATTTAGCTTTGGGGTCGGTATCTTTCAGGCTTTCACCGTCATAAACGCGCATTTTCGAGTAAATACTGGAATTTTCCGGCTCTTTCAGGCGGGAAAGAATCGAGAAGCGCGAAAGCGTTTCCAATGTGCCCGGCGCGCAGGGCGCATGAGCCAGCTCGCTATGATTAAGTAGTTTCTCGTAGATTTTGATCTCTTCGGAGATTCGCAGGCAATAAGGCACCTTCACAATATAGACACGGTCGAGGAACGCTTCGTTATTTTTATTGTTACGGAAAGTCACCCATTCAGATTCGTTTGAGTGGGCAAGTATGATGCCATTAAAGGGCAGGGCGGAAATACCTTCCGTACCATTGTAGTTACCTTCCTGAGTTGCGGTCAGCAAGGGGTGCAGCACCTTAATAGGCGCTTTAAACATCTCGACGAACTCCATGATCCCCTGGTTAGCGCGGCACAGCGCGCCAGAGTAACCATACGCATCCGGATCGTTCTGGGCGTGATGTTCGAGTTTACGAATATCCACCTTGCCGACCAGCGCCGAAATATCCTGGTTGTTTTCATCGCCGGGTTCCGTTTTGGCGATGGCAATCTGCTCCAGAATGGAGGGCCAGACTTTCACCACGCGGAATTTAGTAATATCGCCGCCAAACTCATGCAGGCGTTTGGCCGCCCACGGGGACATAATCGTACCGAGATAGCGGCGCGGAATACCGTACTCTTTTTCCAGAATCTGCGCGTCTTCCTGCGGATTAAACAGGCATAACGGATGATCGTTGACCGGACTACGCTCGCCGTTGGCGCTTAAAACATAAATTGGCACGCGCTGCATTAGCGATTTCAGCCGTTCAGCGAGCGATGATTTGCCACCCCCCACAGGTCCCAGCAAATAGAGAATTTGCTTCTTCTCTTCCAGCCCTTGCGCCGCATGTTTCAGATAAGAGACAATCTGTTCAATCGCGTCTTCCATGCCGTAAAACTCTTCAAACGCAGGATAGCGAGCAATAACCCGGTTGGAGAAGAGTCGGGAAAGTCGGGGTTCCTGGGCAGTGTCGACCATATTAGGCTCGCCGATAGCCATTAATAGCCGCTCTGCCGCGTTGGCATAAGCACTGCGATCTTGCCGACAAATGGTAAGAAAATCCTGCAGTGTGAACTCTTCGTCCTTGGCAGCTTCGTAACGCTGGCGATAGTGATCGAATATATTCATGATATGCCATCCTTTCGTTTTTTCGCACATGTTAAGAGCCGTTCATATGAATAGTAGAGGCTCCCGGAAGAGGTAGACTGAACGCCGTCTCTGCTAAGGAAAAAAAGCAACTCTCATGCCATTTTATTGGTCAGAAGATCAACGTGTCCGGTGATACACCTTCTTAACATTAAGCGTAGATGGCATTTGCAAAACTTGCCTGTACGCGTCAGTGGATTTCGATGACATATCAATAACTCATCAGGTAGAAAAGGCTGGTGGATATCAGAAAAAGCGTTCCCGGTCACATAACGATCATCAGCCGATCATCTGAAAATAATCGGTGGTGGTGATATTAAACGGTTACATTGTGTAAAATAGTTGGGCTTACAGGTATTGGCGGTTACACTTTTGCCGCAGAACATTTGAATAAGGAATTATGGATTGTGACCAAACTTAAACTTCTGGCTCTTGGCGTGTTTATTGCAACATCCGCCAGCGTCGCGCACGCTGAAAGCAACCTGACGTTGGGCGCAGGCGTTGGTGTGGTTGAACACCCTTATAAAGATTACGATAGCGATGTTTATCCGATACCGGTCATCGCTTATGAAAGCGAAAACTTCTGGTTCCGTGGTCTGGGCGGCGGGTACTACTTGTGGAATGACAATGCCGATAAGTTGTCAATCATGGCATACTGGTCCCCGATGTACTTCAAACCGGGCGACAGCGATGACCATCAGTTGCGTCGTCTGGACAGGCGTAAAAGTACTATGATGGCGGGCGTTTCTTACGCGCATCACACCCAGTATGGATTCCTGCGTACCTCACTGGCAGGGGATACGTTGGATAACAGTAACGGTATTGTCTGGGATCTGGCCTGGCTGTATCGGTATACCAATGGCGGGCTGACCTTAACGCCTGGTATCGGGGTTGAATGGAATAGCGAGAACCAGAACGATTACTATTACGGCGTATCACGTAAAGAATCTTCGCGTAGCGGCCTGCGCGGCTATAACCCGAACGATAGCTGGAACCCGTATCTTGAACTGAGCGCTAACTATAATTTCGCCGGTAACTGGAGCGTATATGGTACTGCGCGCTACACCCGTCTGTCGGATGAAATTACCGACAGCCCGATGGTGGATAAATCCTGGACCGGTATCCTTTCTACTGGCGTGACCTATAGATTCTGATTGATTGAATTTGCCGGAAAAACCATGACAAAGCCTGCGTTATGCAGGCTTTGTGCTAACTGAAACGCGAACATGGCGGCTTGCATAAATGCGCTGTTGACCGGGGATGGCGCAGCCTTACGTGATTTATACTTTGTTACATCAATTTAAAAAACTAGCCTTTTATATGAAAAATCCAGGTGATTACAACTGCGCTAACAATTAGCGTAATAATTGTTGCAATGCTGGCTGATATCGCCCTGTCACGTCCCGCTTATGCTATACCCATTCTTCACAGCGAGTAAGACGAATGAGCATAGTATTCAATACCGTAGCCAAGCCCAGCGGCAGTCTGTGTAACTTATCCTGCAAGTACTGTTTCTATCTTGATAAACCCCGGGGCCAGCGCGTCATGTCTGACGATGTGCTGGAGACGTATATCCGTCGGGTAATTGATGATACGCCATCCTCAGAGGTCTCGTTTTGCTGGCAGGGGGGAGAGCCGACGCTATGCGGTCTTTCTTTTTATCAAAAAGTGGTGTGCTTGCAGCAACGCTATGCCAACGGCAAAACTATTTACAACAGTCTGCAAACCAATGGCGTATTAATCAATGAAGAGTGGGCGGCTTTCTTTGCGCAGCACCAGTTCCTGATTGGTATATCGATTGATGGGCCGCAAGTCGTTCATGATAATTACCGGAAAACGCCGTCAGGGCGGGCGTCTTTTTCCCGAGTCGTTAATGCTATCCGCCTTCTGCAGGCAAATGATGTCGAGTTCAACACGCTCACTGTCGTGAATGATGCGTCATGCCGTCATGGCAACGCTATTTATCATTTTTTGACGCAGGAACTGGAAAGTAAACACCTGCAATTTATTCCCATTGTTGAGCCGCTCGCGCAAAAAGCGCAGCGTTCTTTGACGTTATCTGATAATGAAGATTCGCCTTCGCTGATGCCCTTTTCCGTCACGCCTGAAGGGTGGGGGGCCTTTATGTGCGATGTTTTTGATCAATGGATACATCACGATGTCGGACGCATATTCGTACAGCTTTTTGACAACTTACTTGGCGTCTGGATGGGGGAGCCCGCCACGCTTTGTACGATGCAGTCGACCTGCGGACAAAGTTTGCTGGTGGAGCAGAATGGCGACGTGTTTAGCTGCGACCATTTTGTTTTTCCCGCCTATAAACTGGGCAATCTGCAGCAACACTCTTTAGAAGAAATGGCGGCCTCTCCTTTTCAGCAGCAGTTTGGCGCGGCTAAAGCAAACCTTTCCTCACGCTGCCAGAACTGTACGTGGCGCTTTGCCTGTCACGGCGGTTGTCCGAAACATCGAATTTGTATGGACGGCGGCGAACGGCAAAATTATCTCTGTAAAGGATATCTGGAGTTCTTTCAACATGTGACGCCCTATATGAATGTGATGCGTCAATTATTACTGAATCAGCGACCCGCCGCGCATATTACCCGCATCGTCGACATGATTGCGGATGACGTTCGTCAGTGACAAGAAAATCGCCCCCTTGCGCGGTATGATGCCGGACATTACCGTAGGGTCTAAGAGTCCTGTATTGTTTTACCGTCGAGTGACATTGAAAAGGAAATGAAATCAGTGAAAAACGTAACGTTTTGCGGGCAGGTGACGCTTCCTGCCATCGGACAGGGAACATGGTATATGGGCGAGCGCGCGGATCAACGTCAGCGCGAGGTTTCGGCGTTGCGCGCGGGGCTGGATTTGGGGTTACGCCTTATTGATACAGCGGAAATGTATGCCGACGGCGGGGCGGAAAAGGTCGTGGGCGAGGCGTTAGCAGGGCGACGCGATGAGGCATTTCTGGTGTCAAAAGTGTACCCGTGGAACGCTGGCGGCCAGAAGATAGTTGCCGCCTGTGAAGAAAGCCTGCGTCGTCTGAAAACAGATTATCTCGATCTCTATCTATTGCACTGGGCCGGAAGCTTTTCATTCGAAGAGACCGTTGAAGGTATGGAGCGGCTAATCGCGCAGGGAAAAATTCGCCGTTGGGGAGTCTCTAATCTTGATTATGACGATATGCAGGCGCTGTGGCGCATCCCCGGGGGACAGCAATGCGCGACAAATCAGGTGCTCTATCATCTGGCGTCACGCGGTATTGAGTATGATTTATTGCCGTGGTGTCAACAACAGCGAATGCCAGTGATGGCCTATAGCCCGCTGGCGCAGGCTGGCCGGTTACGTAGCGGTTTACTGAATCATCCGGTGGTGAATGAAATTGCGCAAGCGCATAACGCAACGGCGGCGCAAATCTTACTGACGTGGGTGATTGCGCATCCGGGCGTGATGGCGATCCCGAAAGCCGGAAGTACAGAACACGTGAAGCAAAATGCGGCGGCGCTTGAGATTACCTTGTCAGCAAACGAACTTGCCTTACTGGACAACGCCTGGCCTGCGCCAAAAGGGAAAACCGCGTTGGATATGGTGTGACGCCGGATAAAATGTGTAAGTGCCGCCATCCGGCAGGTCATGCCTGATGGCGGCTGGCGCCTTTCAGATCCTATAGCAACGCCGTTATCCATTCACTTTTAGCGTTTAGCGACGCAGATAGTCTGCGCCAGACGAGAGGGTTTTTCTTCTGTGGCTTGTTGCGGCGCAGTAGCGTAAACGGTTTCAACGCAGACAAACGTTTTATAGCCGTCATCCGGCATGTCGCCCATGCTGACGGACAACGCCGGGCCAGGGTTCCAGCCTACGACGTTAAGGTGATGGTGGTGGACCACATCAATCGTGCGGTTTAATGTCGCATCGTGGATCACGCTACATGCTTCAGGATTGAGGTAAACGCGATCGGTACGGTCCGGAAAGGTTTGTATACCGTCGGCCAGGACACCTTCTTTAGCGTCGTTAACTTTATCAATAAACCGATCGCCGAGTCCGCTGACCTTAACGTTGGCGATGTCGCCAACGTTAAAATAGCTGTGGAGCGCGGATGTGGTTGCAAACTCGCCATGCGCTTCCAGTTCAATTTCACAGGTTTTGCCCACTTTAAAACGTGCCAGCAGCGTGAAATCGTGCGGCCAGTATTTCCGGGTGGCCTCACTGCTTTGCAGCTCAAATGTCAGCATTACGCCATTATCATCTTCATTATGCGCTTTTAGCGCCCACGGTAGATTACGCGCAAAGCCGTGTGACGGCAGACCTTGTTGAGCCGCAGGTCCAAACCAGGGCCAGCAGATCGGTACGCCGCCGCGTAGCGCCACGCCGGTTTTGAAAGGCGTATTATTACTGAGCCACAATACCTCTTCCTCGCCAACGGGTTTCCAGGAGAGAAGGTGCGCGCCCTGTAATGCAAAAGAGGCTTTAACCTGCGGATGGTCAACGACGATCAGATCCAGGTCATCAAGCTGACGACGGGAAAGGACAGGGGTAAGCTGTTCGATAACCGGGAGGGCAAAAATTTTATTAATCATTACGCAATCCTCTTAACCCTAAATAATTCGAGTTGCATGACAAGGCGCTTGTGCCTTGACCAGTGCTTGCGCTGGCCCGTAGAGGCGAGGCCGCAGGCCGAGTAACGCGGCAAGTGAACGACAAATTCATCGGGAACGAATTTGAACAACCGTAGGTCATCTCCGGCCAGGGACATGGACATCCCTGATTCATCCCGATAAGTTCGACTTCCGTCAGTGATTCGGGTGAGAAAGCATAGCCAACACACCTGCAACTTGAAGTATGACGGGTATATCTTTAAGCAAAAAAAAGAGCGACCTGAGTCGCTCTTACCAATGACTGTGTCATCTCAACTTATTTGGAGATGTGAGCAATCAGGTCCAGTACTTTGTTGGAGTAACCGGTTTCGTTATCGTACCAGGAGACCAGTTTCACGAAGTTGTCGTTCAGCGCGATGCCTGCTTTAGCATCGAACACGGAAGTGCATACTTCGCCGTTGAAATCGGTAGATACAACGTCGTCTTCGGTGTAACCCAGAACGCCTTTCATTTCGCCTTCGGCAGCAGCTTTAACAGCAGCTTTGATCTGCTCGTAGGTAGCCGCTTTTTCCAGACGAACGGTCAGGTCAACAACGGATACGTTCGGAGTAGGAACGCGGAACGCCATACCGGTCAGTTTGCCATTCAGTTCTGGCAGTACTTTACCTACCGCTTTAGCAGCGCCAGTAGAGGACGGGATGATGTTCTGAGATGCGCCGCGGCCGCCGCGCCAGTCTTTGTGAGACGGGCCATCAACGGTTTTCTGGGTTGCGGTAGTCGCGTGAACAGTAGTCATCAGACCTTCGATGATGCCGAAGTTGTCGTTGATAACTTTAGCCAGCGGCGCCAGGCAGTTGGTGGTGCAGGAAGCGTTGGAAACGATGTCCTGGCCTTCGTATTTGTCAAAGTTAGCGCCTTTAACAAACATTGGGGTGTTGTCTTTAGACGGACCCGTCAGAACCACTTTTTTCGCGCCAGCGGTGATGTGTTTACGCGCGGTTTCGTCAGTCAGGAAGATACCGGTAGCTTCAGCCACTACGTCAACACCAACTTCGTCCCATTTCAGGTTAGCCGGATCGCGTTCAGCGGTAACACGGATTTTTTTACCGTTAACGATCAGATGACCGTCTTTCACTTCAACAGTACCGTCGAAACGGCCGTGAGTGGAGTCATATTTCAGCATGTATGCCATGTACTCTGCGTCTAACAGGTCGTTGATTGCAACGATCTCGATGTCAGAACGTTTCTGAGCAGCACGGAAAACAATGCGACCGATACGGCCAAAACCGTTGATACCTACTTTGATAGTCATATATTCCACCAGCTATTTGTTAGTGAATAAAAGGTTGCCTGTAAAATTACAAAAACCTTACGCAGCGTCAAGCGGAATCGTGTCAATCATTGCGACAAATCAATCCTCTGCACAACCTTTGCGCGGCTGATTCGCCTCACTCTTCCTTTCGGCTTGAAACCACATGGGGGCGCCGCCCCGAATTTTAAAGGGCAACCGAGATAATAATGTGACATCAGTCACGATTCGTGAGCCGCCATTTCGCAATGATCAAGTTTAGAACAAAAGTTGGTACTGAGGTGTTAATGTTTTGTTAGAATCGGTCAGGCAATGTGAGCACGTTTAAAGTGAGATGTGAGCAAATGGCTAACCAACCTTCAGCAGAAGAACTCAAGAAAAAACTGTCCGAAATGCAATTCTATGTGACGCAGGATCGTGGCACAGAACCGCCATTTACCGGACGCCTGCTACATAATAAACGCGATGGGGTTTATCACTGCCTGGTCTGTGATACGCCGCTTTTTCACTCCCACACCAAATACGATTCAGGCTGCGGCTGGCCTAGCTTTTACCAGCCTGTCAGCGAAGAGGCGATTC
The DNA here is from genome assembly GCF_046551895.1 of Salmonella sp. SAL03688. NCBI lineage: Bacteria > Pseudomonadati > Pseudomonadota > Gammaproteobacteria > Enterobacterales > Enterobacteriaceae > Salmonella > Salmonella sp. SAL03688. Next base: position 80,809 of record NZ_JBGDVI010000018.1, on the reverse strand, counting down.
GTTACATAGACGATTTTTCTCATGGAATGCAGCGTGTCGAAATTCGTTGCGGTAACTGCGATGCGCATCTCGGACACGTTTTCCCGGATGGTCCGCAGCCAACCGGTGAGCGCTATTGCGTTAACTCGGCCTCGCTGGCCTTTTCTGACGAGAAAAACGGCGATCAACTGAAAGGCTGAAAAAACGATTCAGCAAATTATTCCACAGGAGCGGACACATCATGAATCTTGATGAGATCATTAACAGCATGACGCCGGAAGTGTATCAACGTTTATCCACCGCCGTTGAGCTGGGTAAATGGCCGGATGGCGTGGCGTTGACGCCGGAACAGAAAGAAAACAGCCTACAGCTGGTGATGCTATGGCAGGCGCGGCACAATACCGAAGCGCAACATATGACGATCGATACTCACGGTCAGATGGTGATGAAAAGCAAGCAGCAGCTCAAAGCGGATTTCGGTATTACGTCAAAGCCGATTGCGACATTGAAAATGCAGTAACGGCAGCCGGATAAGAGGTAGCCGCCATTCGGTGGTTTAATTGCCAATGCGTTGTGCTTACCGGGCCTGCTCATTGCTGCCAGGCACAGGCCCGCCATATTTTTACGAATAACGCTTAATGTCCAGCGAGTCCGCCAACTGTGTCGCTAACTGGTTATTGTCATCGGCGGCCTATTCCCAGAACATTGCGCTGGCCAGCTCGCGCTTTTTAATCTGTTCCGCGTTGATCGCCACCGGGCGCGGATTTTCATAAGGGAGGGCAAACATCGCTTTCCCCCGGCAGACTTCACTGTCAGCAGCAGGCCAGGCGTTTGAGTCATATGGATTGGCGTTGAAATACTGCGTGCCGTCGGCCATGTCGTAAGTCATCAGATTGATAAAGTCGAGCTACGGGGCTATAGCTTTCACGTCCAGCCAGCTTTTCGGACTTTCCGCATTCGCGCCGACGGTGAGGGTGACCCGTTTTTGGGGCCCATTAGCTGACGAAGCGCTTTTAAATGCGACGTTAACCGAATATTCCCAGTCAAGATCGATCCCATCGAAACCATATTTGTCGACAATCTTCTGCGCCGGTTGAATAAACACCGCGCGGGCTTCTTTAACGATCCTCTTTGGCATTTAAAACAGAAACACGCCACAGAATGGGGTGGCGAAAAAATAACCGCAGCAGATTAGCATCTTCATCCATGGAAACCTGCGCAGGTGTTCACGCCGTCTTTCGCGATACGGCTTCCATCTTTTTGGCTTTATCGCCGTTTGTTTCGTTGAGTTTGTGATCTTGGTTGGCAAATACAGATCATTATCTGTGTTTTAAAGATTTGTCGTTGACCTTAAAGATTTTATGGTTAAGTATGATGAGCATTGATGCACACCAAACACAAAGGAAGATGCAATGAAAGCACTGGCGAGATTTGGCAAGGCCTTTGGCGGCTACAAAATGATTGATGTCCCGGAGCCGGTATGCGGTCCGGAAGACGTGATTATCGAAATCAAAGCGGCGGCGATCTGCGGCGCGGATATGAAGCACTATAACGTTGACAGCGGGTCCGACGAATTTAACTCCGTTCGCGGTCATGAATTCGCCGGGCGTATCGCACGGGTGGGCGAAAAAGTGAAAGACTGGAAAGTCGGCCAGCGCGTGGTTTCTGACAACAGCGGACACGTTTGCGGCGTTTGCCCTGCCTGTGAACAAGGCGATTTTCTGTGTTGTGCAGAAAAAGTGAATCTGGGTCTGGATAACAACACCTGGGGCGGTGGATTCTCCAAATACTGCCTGGTTCCGGGAGAAATCCTGAAAATCCATCGCCATGCCCTGTGGGAGATCCCGGAAGGCGTGGATTACGAGGAAGCCGCAGTACTGGACCCTATCTGCAACGCCTATAAATCTATCGCCCAGCAATCCAAATTTTTACCCGGCCAGGACGTGGTAGTCATCGGCACCGGTCCGTTAGGTCTGTTTTCGGTCCAAATGGCCCGCATTATGGGGGCGGTAAATATCGTGGTGGTTGGCCTGGATGAGGATGTTCCTGTCCGTTTCCCTGTGGCCAAAGAACTCGGCGCGACGGCGTTTGTTAACGGCTCCACGGAAGATGTCGTCGCACGCTGCCGGGAGATTTGCGGCAAAGACAACCTCGGTCTGGTGATCGAATGCTCCGGTGCCAACATTGCGCTTAAACAGGCCATCGACATGCTGCGGCCAAATGGTGAAGTGGTTCGCGTCGGTATGGGATTTAAGCCGCTCGATTTCTCCATTAACGACATTACTTCCTGGAACAAAAGCATCATTGGGCATATGGCCTATGACTCCACATCCTGGCGCAATGCGATTCGCCTGCTTGCCAGCGGCGCTATCAAAGTAAAACCAATGATCACCCATCGTATCGGTCTTTCTCAGTGGCGCGAAGGGTTTGACGCAATGGTCGATAAGACAGCCATTAAAGTGATCATGACCTACGACTTTGATGAATAACCCTTCTGCTAAAGGAACGTTATCGCATGGAACAGATAACAAAACCGCACTGCGGCGCCCGGCTGGATCGCCTGCCGGATTGCCGCTGGCATTCATCAATGTTTGCCGTCGTCGCCTTTGGTCTGCTTGTTTGCTGGAGTAATGCCATCGGCGGATTAATTCTTGCCCAGCTCAAGGAGTTAGGCTGGACCGATAATTCCACGACAGCCACCTTCTCCGCCATTACCACGGCGGGGATGTTTCTCGGCGCGCTGGTGGGCGGCATTATCGGCGATAAAACCGGACGCAGGAACGCCTTTATTCTTTATGAAGCGATTCACATTGCCTCGATGGTCGTGGGCGCATTTTCACCGAATATGATGTTCCTGATTGCCTGTCGTTTTGTGATGGGCGTGGGATTAGGGGCACTACTGGTCACGCTGTTCGCCGGATTTACCGAGTACATGCCCGGCAGAAACCGGGGAACCTGGTCGAGTCGCGTTTCGTTTATTGGCAACTGGTCATATCCATTGTGTTCCCTGATTGCAATGGGGCTGACGCCGCTAATTAGCGCGGAATGGAACTGGCGCGTGCAGTTACTGATCCCGGCTGTGCTGTCGCTGATTGCTACCGCGCTTGCCTGGCGATACTTCCCTGAATCTCCCCGCTGGCTGGAATCGCGCGGGCGTTATCAGGAAGCCGAAAAGGTTATGCAGGCCATTGAAGCAGGCATCGAGCGTCAGACAGGAAAACCGCTGCCGCCGGTTGTTATTGAAAACAGCGGCAAGCCGCCGCGTTCCGTACCGTATTCAGCGTTGCTCACTGGCGTATTACTGAAACGCGTTATTTTGGGTTCCTGCGTGCTGATTGCCATGAATGTTGTGCAATACACGTTAATTAACTGGCTGCCCACCATCTTTATGACGCAGGGCATCAACCTCAAAGATTCGATCGTTTTAAATACCATGAGTATGTTCGGCGCACCGTTTGGCATATTTATCGCTATGCTGGTAATGGATAAAATTCCGCGCAAAACCATGGGTGTCGGTTTATTAATTCTGATTGCTGTGCTGGGATATATTTATTCACTGCAAACCAGCATGTTGCTTATCACCTTAATTGGCTTTTTCCTGATTACCTTTGTCTATATGTATGTCTGTTATGCCTCGGCGGTCTATGTGCCGGAGATCTGGCCAACAGAAGCGAAACTTCGCGGTTCCGGCCTGGCGAACGCTGTCGGCAGAATCAGCGGTATCGCTGCCCCCTATGCGGTGGCGGTATTACTCAACGGTTATGGCGTGACGGGCGTTTTCGTCCTGCTGGGCGCTGTCTCGATTATCGTCGCCGTCGCAATAGCGACTATCGGAATCGAGACCAAGGGTGTTTCGGTTGAAAGTCTGAGCATTGATAGGGTCACGAGTAAATAAAGGAATAAAAATGAAAAATTCAAAAGCGATATTAAAAACGCCGGGCACCATGAAAATTATCGCAGCGGATATTCCGGTGCCAAAAGATAACGAAGTGCTGATTAAAGTGGAATATGTGGGGATTTGTGGTTCTGATGTTCATGGTTTTGAATCAGGCCCGTTTATCCCACCGAAAGATCCAAATCAGGAAATTGGTCTCGGTCATGAGTGTGCCGGTACGGTTGTGGCGGTCGGCAATCGGGTAAGCAAATTTAAGCCAGGCGATCGGGTTAATATCGAGCCGGGCGTGCCGTGCGGCCACTGCCGCTATTGTCTGGAAGGAAAATACAATATTTGTCCGGATGTTGATTTTATGGCGACGCAGCCGAATTATCGCGGGGCCTTAACTCACTATCTGTGCCATCCGGAAAGTTTTACGTACAAGCTTCCGGACAATATGGACACTATGGAAGGTGCGCTGGTGGAACCCGCTGCGGTTGGAATGCACGCGGCAATGCTGGCGGATGTTAGACCGGGTAAGAAAATTGTCATTCTCGGCGCGGGCTGCATTGGTTTAATGACCCTGCAAGCGTGTAAGTGTCTGGGGGCGACCAATATCGCGGTAGTGGATGTGTTGGAAAAACGGCTGGCAATGGCTGAACGACTGGGCGCGACAACCGTTATCAATGGGGCGAAAGAAGATACTGTCGCGCGCTGCCAGCAGTTCACCGACGATATGGGCGCCGATATTGTGTTTGAAACCGCCGGTTCCGCCGTTACAACTCAGCAAGCGCCGTATCTGGTCATGCGCGGCGGGAAGATCATGATTGTCGGCACTGTCGCGGGAGATTCAGCGATTAATTTCCTCAAAATTAACCGTGAAGTCTCCATCCAGACGGTATTCCGCTATGCCAACCGCTATCCGGTGACTATTGATGCCATCTCCTCCGGGCGTTTCGATGTGAAATCAATGGTGACGCATATTTACGATTACAAAGACGTACAGCGTGCATTTGAAGAGTCGGTGAATAACAAACGCGACATTATTAAAGGCGTTATTAAAGTTTGTGATTAATAAAAAACGGGAGAAACAGCGATGTTGGCAGATATAAAATATTGGGAAAATGATGCACAAAATAAACATTACGCGATTGCGCACTTTAATGTGTGGAATGCGGAAATGTTGATGGGAGTGATTGATGCGGCGGAAGAGGCAAATTCGCCGGTTATTATCTCCTTTGGAACCGGATTTGTGGGCAATACTTCATTTGAAGACTTCTCTCATATGATGGTTTCCATGGCTAAAAAAGCCTCTGTGCCGGTAATTACCCACTGGGATCATGGACGTAGCATGGACATTATCCATAATGCCTGGACGCACGGCATGAACTCGCTGATGCGTGACGCTTCATCCTTTGATTTTGAAGAAAATATTCGCCTGACCAAAGAAGCCGTTGATTTCTTTCATCCGCTGGGTATTCCGGTAGAGGCGGAGTTAGGGCACGTAGGGAACGAAACGGTGTATGAAGAGGCGTTGGCGGGGTATCACTATACCGACCCGGATCAGGCGGCGGAATTTGTAGCGCGCACCGGTTGTGACTCGCTGGCGGTCGCCATCGGCAACCAGCATGGCGTGTACACCTCTGAACCAAAACTGAATTTTGAGGTCGTGGAGCGCGTGCGCCAGGCAGTTTCCGTACCGCTAGTGTTACACGGCGCTTCCGGTATTAGCGACGCGGATATCAAAAAAGCCATTTCGCTGGGCATCTCGAAAATCAATATCCACACCGAATTGTGTCAGGCCGCGATGGTAGCGGTAAAAGAGAATCAGGATCAGCCGTTCCTGCATCTGGAACGCGAAGTACGCAAAGCGGTAAAAGCCCGCGCACTGGAAAAAATCAAACTGTTTGGTTCAGATGGTAAAGCGGAATGATGATATGGACGAAATCGAAGTTCTTTGCATAGGGGCGGCCATTGTCGACATTCCTTTGCAACCGGTTAGTAAAAATATCTTTGATGTCGATTCGTATCCATTAGAACGCATTGCCATGACCACAGGGGGGGATGCGATTAATGAAGCCACGATTATTTCGCGTCTCGGGCATCGCACTGCGCTAATGAGTCGCGTTGGCGACGATGCGGCAGGATATTTTATTCTCGACCACTGTCGGAAGGAGAATATCGATATTCAGAGCCTGAAGCAGGATGCTGATATTGATACCTCAATTAATGTTGGGCTGGTGACTGATGATGGTGAGCGCACCTTTGTCACTAACCGTAACGGCAGTCTGTGGAAGCTAAATATTAACGATGTCGATTTTGACCGTTTTTCTCAGGTCAGGCTGTTATCACTGGCAAGTATCTTTAACAGCCCGCTACTGGATGGCAAAGCATTAACGGCTATTTTTACGCAGGCGAAAGCGCATCAACTGGTTATCTGCGCTGACATGATCAAACCGCGGCTGAATGAAACTCTGGACGATATTCGCGAAGCGCTAAGTTTTGTCGATTATCTGTTTCCTAATATTGATGAAGCCAAAAAACTGACCGGGAAAGAGACGCTGGATGATATTGCCGATTGTTTTTTGCAATGTGGCGTAAAAACAGTGGTGATTAAAACTGGCAAGAAAGGCTGCTTTATCAAAAGCGCCGATATAAAAATGGAGGTGCCTGCGGTGGCAGGCATTACCGCCATCGACACTATTGGCGCCGGCGATAATTTTGCATCGGGATTTATCGCCGCGCTGCTGGAGGGAAAAACGCTGCGTGAATGCGCACGGTTCGCCAATGCGACGGCCGCGATATCGGTACTCAGCGTGGGCGCCACAACGGGCGTGAAAAACAGAATGCTAGTGGAACAACTCCTGAATGAATACGAAGGGTAATAGCGGCAGATGAAAATGATACCTTTAGGTAATACAGATATAGCGCTTTCCCGTATGGGACTCGGCACCTGGGCTATCGGCGGCGGTCCGGCATGGAATGGCAACCTCGATATGCAGGTCTGCATCGATACTATCGTTGAGGCGCACCGTTGCGGTATTAACCTGATTGATACGGCGCCGGGCTATAACTTTGGCAATAGCGAAGTGATTGTCGGCCAGGCGCTGAAAAAATTACCGCGTAACGAGATGGTGGTGGAGACCAAATGCGGGATCGTCTGGGAGCGGGAAGGGAGCCTGTTCAATAAAGTCGGCGATCGCCAGCTTTATAAAAATCTTTCTCCGGACTCTATTCGTAAAGAAGTCGATGCCAGTCTCCAGCGACTAGGGATTGATTATATCGATATCTATATGACCCACTGGCAGTCGGTACCGCCGTTTTTTACGCCGATTGCAGAAACCGTTGGCGTGCTCAATGAGCTGAAAGCAGAGGGGAAAATCCGTTCTATCGGGGCGGCGAATGTAGATGTCAGCCATATCCGCGAATACCTTAAACATGGCGAGCTGGACATCATACAGGCGAAATACAGCATTCTTGACCGGGCGCTGGAAACGGAGCTGCTGCCTCTATGCCGCGAGCACGGCATCGTGGTACAGGTTTATTCGCCACTGGAGCAGGGATTGTTAACCGGCACCATTACCCGTGACTATGTTCCCGGCGGGGCGCGAGTGAATAAACTCTGGTTCCAGCGTGAGAATATGTTGCGGGTTATTGATATGCTGGAGCAGTGGCAGCCATTGTGCGACAAATACCATTGCGCCGTCCCGACGCTGGCGCTGGCGTGGATATTGCGACAAAGCGAACTGATTTCGATACTGAGCGGCGCCACGTCGCCGGAGCAGGTACGAGAGAATATCGCTGCGCTGTCCATCACCTTAACGGATGACGATGCGTTATTGATGAGACAAATGGCGGAAGCGCTGGACAATCCATAAGCAATACATTACACCTCTTTTTTGGCGAAATGCAGATAAAATCTGTTATTCAAACGGCTTATTTTGAAAGTAAACATAGTCTGTGAGATACTCAACGTTTATCATGACGTCGAAAACAGAGGTGTAATCGTGGCGGCGAAAGACAGGATTCAGGCGATCAAACAAATGGTCGCTAATGATAAAAAAGTAACAGTCTCTAACTTGAGTTCAATTTTTCAGGTAACCGAAGAGACAATTCGACGCGATCTGGAAAAACTCGAAGATGAAGGCTTTTTGACTCGAACTTATGGCGGTGCGGTATTAAATTCGGCGGTGCTGGCTGACAATATCCATTTTTATAAGCGTGCAAAATCGTTCTATGAAGAGAAGCAAATTATAGCCCGTAATACGCTTCCGTTTATTAAAAACAAAACAACGATGGCCGCCGACTCCAGCAGTACGGTAATGGAATTGCTAAAACTCCTGAAAGACCGAAACGATCTTACTTTGTTAACTAATTCAGCGGAAGCTTTCCATGAACTGCCGCAATCGGACATTAATCTTGTTTCTACGGGCGGTGAGTTAAATAAAAATACGCTATCGCTGCAGGGGCGTATCACTAAAGAAATAATCAGCCGTTATCATGTTGATATTATGGTAATGAGTTGTAAAGGGCTGGATATGGCGAGCGGGGCGCTTGATTCTAACGAGGCGGAAGCTGAAATCAAAAAAACGATGATTCGCCAGGCCACAGAGGTGGCGTTATTGGTGGACCACTCAAAATTTGATCGTAAAGCGTTCGTGCGGTTGGTCGATTTTAGTCATATCCATTACCTGATAACGAATAAAACGCCAGGTGATGAATGGATCGCATTTTGCGATAAAAATAATATCCAGCTTGTCTATTAATCGATAGATTATCCTTGACTGGATTGTTTTCGCCTGGACTATGCCAAAAAAAACGGCAGATGATAGCAAGTGCGGCAAATACCCCTTTGCCGCGAGACAATAATTTATTATTTTGCTGCGTTAGAGGCCATCCAGATGGAAGACAATGATCATATCGGCGCCAGACTAGACCGCTTACCTTTATCCCGGTTTCATTTTCGTATTTTTGGAATAATTAGTTTTGGCCTGCTATTAACGGGGTTTTTGAGTTATTCAGGAAATGTGGTTCTGGCCAAATTGATAAACAATGGCTGGTCGAATAATTATCTTAATGCCGCGTTCACATCGGCACTGATGCTTGGCTATTTTATTGGTTCGCTTACCGGCGGTTTTATTGGGGATTACCTGGGGCGTCGAAAAGCGTTTCGCATTAATTTGTTGCTTGTGGGCATCTCCGCAACGGCTGCCGCATTTGTTCCCAATATGTACTGGCTGATTTTCTTTCGTTGTCTGATGGGGACAGGCATGGGGGCATTGATTATGGTAGGGTATGCTTCTTTTACCGAGTTTATCCCTCCCATTGTACGAGGAAAATGGTCCGCGCGTCTCTCTTTTGTAGGGAACTGGTCACCGATGCTGTCTGCGGGGATTGGCGTAGTAGTCATTGCGTTTTTAAGCTGGCGGATGATGTTTCTTCTTGGCGGGATAGGGATGCTGCTGGCGTGGTCTCTTTCAGGAAAGTACTTTATCGAATCGCCCAGGTGGTTAGCGGGTAAAGGGCGGCAACGCGAGGCTGAACAGCAGCTTCTCATGATTGAATCGCAAATAGAAAAAGAAAAAAGTATTGTTTTGCCGCCGCATCAGGAAAGCAATAAATCCATGGAATCGCGCTTTGAAAACGGTACATTCTGGCTCTTATTCAAAGGACAAATGCTGCGGCGCACGTTAGTGGCGATCACTGTATTGATTGCAATGAACATTTCGCTTTATACCATTACGGTATGGATCCCGACAATTTTTGTTAATTCAGGAATTGATGTTACAAAATCTATTTTCATGACCGCCATCATTATGATTGGCGCGCCAGTGGGCATATTTATCGCCGCGCTCATTATTGACCATTTCCCCAGACGGTTATTTGGTTCGCTGTTGCTTATCGTTATTGCGGTAGTAGGATATTTTTATTCAATACAGACTGAGGAATGGGCCATTCTGGTTTATGGACTAGTCATGATTTCCTTTCTGTATATGTACGTCTGCTTTGCCTCGGCGGTTTACGTTCCCGAATTATGGCCTACGCACCTTAGACTACGCGGATCGGGTTTTGTGAATGCGGTAGGGCGGATCGTCGCTGTCTTTACCCCCTACGGCGTGGCGGTTTTATTGACCCGGTATGGATCTGTCACCGTTTTTGTTGTGCTGGGTATGCTGCTGGCGGCGTGCGCGCTGATATTATTTTGTTTTGGCATTGAAACGAGAAGAGTTTCGTTAGAAGCGCTCTCCAGCCTGCGTTGAGCTTTGCCTGGTAGCGACGCTGACGTGACGTATCCGGCCCAAAGATCTGTGCAATGGTCTCACCGTTGCGTGATGTATTGACCGGATACGATACCTGCTCCGCTACCTGGCGACAGCCTGGCCCTGCGTTTCTTCCCAGTCTGCCAGCGTATACAGCGTCGCGCCTGCCGACGCCATCTCCATAAACGCGTGTGCGCTATCCTGCGGGTGAATATTCACGCCGCGACAGCCATCGGTGATAACGTTAACGGCATAGCCCAACTCTAGCGCATCCAGCACCGTAAATTTTACGCAGTAATCGGTCGCCAACCCCATCACGATAAGCTCGGTAACGTCATGCTCGCGAAGCCAGGTATCAAGGGTAGTTTTCTGCCGATGTTCGTTGTCAAAAAACGCGCTGTAGCTATCAATCAGCGGGTTTTCACCTTTATAGATGCAGGCGTCAATCGCATGTTGGTTAAGCAGGGGATGTAACGCCGCGCCGTCGGTATGTTGAACGCAGTGATCCGGCCAGAGCGTTTGCGGCAGCCCGTCCAGCTTTCCCTGACTATAGGGTTCCGCCTGATGCTGGCTGGCGAAGCTGCCATGCTGCGCGGGATGCCAGTCCTGGCTGACCAGCACCGGAATCTGCCGGGGCTGGCACCAGTCAATAAGAGCGTTGGCGATGTCGATGGTGCTGTCGCCTTCCGCTACAGCCAGCGCGCCGCCGGCGCAAAAGTCATTTTGCAAGTCGACCAGTAATAAGGCCCGGTTTGTCATTATCTTCTCCTTGTCGTCGGGATTTTTTAATCATCCGGCGTCAATTCACCACGCAAGTTTTGCGCCATCGCGCTACGAATCGCCTGAGTGTCCAGACCCTGGCTTAACAAATAATGCAGTTTGGTTAAGGTGGCTTCGACAGTCATATCGGCACCGCCAATCACGCCAGCGTGCGCCAGCGCATTACCGGTAGCGTACCCGCCCATATTGACTCGCCCTGACATGCATTGCGTCAGGTTAACCACCACGATGCCGCGCGAACTGGCCTCTTTCAGCTCCTGTAAAAACGCTTTATTTTGCGGCGCGTTGCCTACGCCATAAGAGCGCAGAATCAGCGCTTTTACCGGCTGACGCAGAAAGTTACGTACTACCTCGGCGGAAATCCCCGGATAAATCGTCACTACGCCTATCGGCTGCGGCGTAATAGGGTGAACGATTAATTCACCAGAACCGTAGGGCGCGGGAGGCGTATTTAAACGGCGAATGTGAATTCCTGCTTCCAGCAAGGGCGGCAGATTGGGAGAGGCAAAAGCGTCAAACCCATCCGCATGGGCTTTGGTCGTGCGATTACCGCGGAACAGACGATTATTAAAAAACAGCGTTACTTCATTAATAGGGTAGTTGGCGGCGACATAAAGCGCATTCAGCAAATTAATTTGCCCGTCGGAGCGCAGCTCAGCCAGCGGAATTTGTGACCCTGTCACAATAACCGGTTTACCCAGATTTTCCAGCATGAAAGAGAGCGCCGATGCGGTAAACGCCATCGTGTCGGTGCCATGCAGAATAACAAAACCGTCATACTCATCGTAGTGCGCTTTGATATCTGCAGCGATATGCTGCCAGTCTTCCGGCGTCATATCTGATGAATCCATCAGCGGGGCATATTCATGGATGGTAAAATCCGGCATCTCCGGGCGGTGGAATTCCGGCATCAGCGCCAGCTGACGCTGAAGGTGCCCGGACACCGGGATATACCCTTTATCTGAGCGCTGCATACCGATAGTGCCGCCGGTATAGGCAACGTAAATTGATTTCTTTTGCATGATAATGTTCAGTCGTGTCGCGAAGGACGTATTAATGATTATCGGATGGCGGCTATGAGCAGACGCCGCCATCCGGTATGGCTATTGATGAAGCATTAGCGAACGTTCGCGCAAGTCAAACAGAACGCATAACGGTTTTGCGGATCGTTAAATGCCGCCAGTTTATCCCCCTCGGCCTTCACCGTGTTGGCGGCGGAAACGAGCGGCGCCGGGAGCATCGCCTGAATGGCCTCCGGCAGCATGGCGCGTACTGATCCGGTCATACTGTCCATGACCATATCAAGGACCGTCGGTTCGTCCTGATAGTAATCAAGATGCCACTGTTTCAGTTTCGCCAGCTCCGCCGCTTTGGCGACGGCGTCGTCAAAGTCGCCGAGACTGTCCACCAGACCATTGGCTTTCGCGTCTTCTCCGGTCCAGACATGGCCTTGTGCGATTTTATCAATCTGCTCCGGCGTACGCTTACGCGCGTCTGCCACCAGTGTGATAAAGCGTTTGTAGCCGTACTCAATACTGAGTTGCATCATCTGCTGCACTTCCGGTGACAGCGCTTTGGTCATCGAAATATCCGCCAGCGGCGAGGTGGAAACGCCGTCGCTGTGTACGCCAATCGACGACAGGCTGTTTTCTACCGTATTGATGACGCCGAAGATGCCAATTGAACCCGTCAGTGTGCTGGGGCTGGCCACGATATAGTTTGCTGGCGTAGAGATCCAGTAACCGCCGGAGGCCGCCATACCGCCCATTGAGACCACCACCGGTTTGCCAGCCGCTCTTGCCGCCGCCAGTTCGGCGCGGATAACTTCGGAGGCGTTGACGCTCCCGCCTGGGCTATTGACGCGCAGCACAATCGCTTTCACTTTAGGATCAAGACGTGCGTCGCGGATCTGCGATGCCGTAGTGTCGCCGCCGACATTCCCTGGCGTTTCTTCGCCATCCATAATCGCGCCATTGGCGAAAATTACCGCAATAGTACCGCCGGTATCCGCAGGCGTTTTCAGCGAATAATCGTAATAGCTGATCGCGCGATAGTTATTTTCGGTTTTGCTCCAGCCAAACTGCTTCGTCAGCGCTTTTTCAACATCTGCACTGGAGGCGAGGGCGTCCACCAGTTTATGGTCGAGCGCATATTTGGCGGTGTCGCCGCCCACGCTGGTTAACCCGTCGATAATAGCCTGTGCGCCGGGGAAGAGTTGTTGCGGCGAAATCTGGCGATTGGCGGAAACGGTATGCAGGTAGTTCTGCCACAGTTCGCCTATCCAACGGCTGTCGGCCTCGCGGGCGGCGGGCGACATATCGTCGCGGATAAACGGCTCGACGGCGGATTTATAGGTGCCGACCCGGAAAACGTGGGTAGAGACTTTCAGTTTATCCAGCAGCGTTTTGTAGTACAGGCCATTCGTAGCGAAGCCGTGAAGATCTACCTGACCCTGTGGGGAAAGCCAAATTTTATTGGCGAAACTGGCGAGGTAATACTGACCCTGGCTGTAGTTTTCACCCACGGCGAAAACCGGTTTGCCGCTGTCGCGGAATTCGCGCAGCGCTTTACCGATATAGCGCATTGACGGCTGATCGGCGCCGGTGAAGTTTTTCAGATCCAGAACGATACCAGTGATGTTACGGTCATCTTTCGCCTGACGAATAGCGTTGACGATGTCAAACAGGGAGTTTTCCTGCAGACGGTCGGAGCTGGCGCCAAATAACTGGCGACCCAGCGCGCCCAGACGGTGATTGGTGGACGGTTTATCCACAATGACGCCGGAAATATCCAGCAGCAGAGCGCCGCGCGCCGTTTGCTCACTGTTGCTGCCGTTACCGATCTGCATCCAGATCCCAACGCCCACCAGGACCAGAAAAATAAAGAACAGGTTGAGTACCATTTCACGGACGAAGTTCAACACTCGCCACGTCCATTTAAAAAATCCGGCAATAAATCGCCACAGGGTTCGCATGTATTCTCCCTATCTGAGTAACAACGCTTATACCTTGGTGAGGATAAAGCATTAAGATGTGGCTATCGTAATGACCCATCAGGCAGTTGTCAGCAGGAATCACTGCCTGCGCTGTAACAAAATCTGCTCCCGTGTTAATTTTGTGAATAAATATCATTGCTGGAGTTAATCAAATGGATGCACTAGAACTGCTGGTCAACCGTCGGAGCGCCTCTCGTCTCGCAGAACCGGCGCCTGTCGGAGAGCAATTACAGAACATTCTGCGGGCGGGAATGCGTGTTCCCGATCATAAATCTCTACAGCCGTGGCGTTTTTTTGTGATTGAAGGAGAGGGGCGCGACCGCTTCAGCGCCGTGCTTGAACAAGGCGCTGTCGCTGCCGGGGGCGATGAGAAAGCGATCGAAAAAGCGCGTAATGCGCCGTTTCGCGCGCCGCTGATCATTACCGTGGTGGCGAAATGCGAAGAAAACCATAAGGTTCCGATGTGGGAACAGGAGATGTCTGCCGGATGCGCGGTGATGGCGATGCAAATGGCGGCGATTGCGCAAGGGTTTAATGGTATCTGGCGTAGCGGCGCATTAACGGAGAGCGCTATCGTGCGGGAAGCCTTTGAGTGCCGCCCTCAGGATAAAATTGTTGGTTTTCTCTATCTCGGCACGCCGCAGCTCAAAGCGTCAACGACGATCAGTACCCCCGACCCCACGCCGTTTGTGCGTTATTTCTGACGCTGAGGGATAAAACTGTCTGGATTCTGAGCAAAGGCGCGGTAATTCAGACAGTGATACTTACCACATCAGGGAATGAGCGCTACCATAGCGCGAATGCAATGACAGGAGATGTCCATGAGCGAGCAAGCCATTCGTTTAACGCAATACAGCCACGGCGCTGGTTGCGGTTGTAAAATTTCCCCTAAAGTGCTGGAGACTATCCTGCATAGCGAGCAGGCGAAGTTCGTCGACCCGAACCTGCTGGTGGGTAATGAAACCCGCGATGATGCGGCGGTTTACGATCTGGGTAATGGCACCAGTATTATCAGCACCACCGACTTCTTTATGCCGATAGTCGACAACCCGTTTGATTTTGGCCGCATTGCGGCAACAAACGCCATCAGCGATATTTTTGCGATGGGCGGCAAACCGATTATGGCGATCGCGATCCTTGGCTGGCCGATTAATACCCTGTCGCCCGATATTGCGCGTGAAGTGACCGAGGGGGGGCGCTTTGCCTGCCGTCAGGCCGGTATCGCGCTGGCGGGCGGACACTCTATTGACGCCCCGGAGCCGATCTTTGGTCTCGCGGTCACAGGCGTAGTGCCGACCGAACGGGTGAAGAAAAACAGTACCGCGCAGGCGGGATGCAAACTCTTTCTGACCAAACCGTTGGGGATTGGCGTGTTGACCACCGCCGAGAAAAAATCGCTGCTTAAACCTGAACATCAGGGGCTGGCGACGGAAGTCATGTGTCGGATGAACGTTGCTGGCGCGGCGTTTGCCAATATCGATGGCGTAAAAGCCATGACTGACGTTACCGGTTTTGGCCTGCTGGGGCACCTGAGCGAGATGTGCCAGGGCGCAGGCGTGCAGGCGCTACTTTGCTATCAGGACATCCCTAAACTGCCGGGCGTGGAAGAGTATATTGCTCTGGGCGCCGTACCGGGCGGCACAGAGCGCAACTTCGCCAGCTATGGTCATCTGATGGGCGACATGTCGCGTGAAGTTCGTAGCCTGCTGTGCGATCCGCAAACGTCAGGCGGTCTGTTGTTGGCGGTAACGCCGGACGCCGAAGACGATGTTAAAGCCACTGCGGCGGAATTTGGTATCGATCTGACCGCGATTGGTGAACTGGTCGAGGCCCGCGGCGGTCGCGCTATGGTTGAGATTCGTTAACCTGATGCGGTTGTTTATTGCCGAAAAACCGAGTCTGGGGCGCGCCATTGCGGATGTGCTGCCAAAACCGCACCGTAAAGGCGATGGTTTTATTGAGTGCGGAAATGGGCAGGTCGTCACCTGGTGTATTGGTCATTTGCTGGAACAGGCGCAGCCGGATGCGTATGACAGCCGTTATGCGCGCTGGAATTTGGCTGACCTGCCTATCGTGCCGGAAAAATGGCAGCTTCAGCCTCGTCCTTCCGTCACCAAACAGCTCAATGTGATTAAGCGCTTTTTGCATCAAGCCGGTGAAATTATTCACGCCGGCGACCCGGATCGCGAAGGGCAGCTTCTGGTTGATGAAGTGCTGGATTATCTCCAGCTTCCTGCCGAAAAGCGCCAGCAGGTGCGGCGTTGTCTGATAAACGACCTTAACCCGCAGGCGGTCGAGCGTGCTATTGACAGGCTGCGAGCGAACAGCGACTTCGTGCCGCTGTGCGTCTCCGCGCTGGCGCGAGCGCGAGCGGACTGGCTGTATGGCATTAATATGACCCGCGCTTACACGATCCTGGGCCGGAATGCCGGCTATCAGGGCGTGTTATCCGTGGGACGCGTGCAGACGCCGGTACTGGGGCTGGTGGTGCGGCGAGACGAAGAGATTGAGAACTTCGTCGCCAAAGACTTCTTTGAAGTAAAGGCGCACATCGTTACGCCTGCCGACGAGCGTTTTACCGCTATCTGGCAGCCGAGCGAGGCGTGCGAACCTTATCAGGATGAAGAGGGGCGCTTGCTTCATCGTCCGCTGGCGGAGCATGTAGTGAACCGAATCAACGGTCAGCCCGCGCTGGTAACCAGTTATAATGATAAACGGGAATCAGAATCCGCGCCGCTGCCGTTTTCGCTCTCGGCGCTACAGATTGAAGCCGCCAAACGCTTTGGCCTGAGCGCGCAAAACGTGCTTGATATTTGTCAGAAGCTCTATGAAACCCACAAACTGATTACCTATCCGCGTTCCGACTGCCGTTATCTGCCGGAAGAACACTTTGCCGGACGGCAGGCGGTCATGAACGCGATTAGCGTCCACGCCCCGGATTTACTGCCGCAGCCTGTGGTTAATCCTGATACGCGCAATCGCTGCTGGGATGACAAAAAAGTGGATGCGCACCACGCGATTATCCCGACGGCGCGCAGTTCTTCTGTCCATCTGACGGAAAACGAAGCGAAAGTGTACACCCTGATTGCGCGTCAGTATCTGATGCAGTTCTGCCCGGACGCGGTGTTTCGTAAATGCGTTATTGAACTGGAAATCGCCAAAGGAAAATTTGTCGCCAAAGCGCGTTTTCTGGCGGAGGCCGGTTGGCGGACGTTACTGGGCAGTAAAGAGCGCGACGAGGAAAACGACGGTACGCCACTGCCGGTTGTCGCCAAAGGTGATGAGTTGCTGTGTGAAAAGGGGGAAGTGGTCGAGCGCCAAACCCAGCCGCCGCGTCATTTCACCGATGCGACATTGCTTTCCGCGATGACCGGAATTGCCCGCTTCGTGCAGGATAAAGATCTGAAAAAGATCCTGCGCGCGACCGATGGGCTGGGGACGGAAGCCACGCGCGCCGGGATTATTGAGCTGCTGTTCAAACGTAGCTTTCTGACCAAAAAAGGGCGCTACATTCATTCTACCGATGCTGGCAAAGCGTTAATACATTCGCTGCCGGAAATGGCGGCCCGTCCAGATATGACCGCGCACTGGGAATCTGTTTTGACGCAAATCAGCGAAAAACAGTGCCGTTACCAGGATTTTATGCAACCGCTGGTCGGCACGTTATATCAGCTGATCGAGCAGGCTAAGCGCACGCCGGTGAAGCGCTTCAGAGGGATAGTCGCGCCAGGCGGTGGAGACAAGAAAAAGAGCGCGCCGCGTAAGCGAGCGGGCAAAAAAAGCCCGCCTGCTGAGGAGACAGGCCGTCAGACCGAATAAGCGTAAAGCTATCTGGCCTGACGACGGGATTAAATGACGCCCTGCGCCAGCATGGCGTCGGCGACTTTCACGAAACCGGCGATGTTGGCGCCCTGAACGTAGTTGGTATGCTTATTGTCGCCGCCGTACTCGACACAGGCGTGGTGGATGTCCAGCATAATGTGATGCAGACGGGCGTCCACTTTCTCGGCTTTCCAGCTCAACCGCGCGGCGTTCTGCGCCATTTCCAGCCCCGATGTCGCCACGCCGCCCGCGTTGGCGGCTTTACCCGGCGCAAACAGTACGCCCGCTTCAAGGAAGAGATCGGTCGCTTCAATCGTGGTTGGCATATTTGCCCCTTCCGCCACGGCTTTTACGCCATTGGCAATCAGTACGCGCGCGGCGTCAACGTCCAGTTCGTTCTGCGTCGCGCATGGCAGGGCGATATCCACCGGTACGCTCCAGGGCTGCTGGCCTTCCAGATAGGTTAAGCCAAACTCACGGGCGTAGTCAGCGACGCGACCGTCACGGCTGGCTTTAATTTCACACAGACGCGCCAGCTTCTCTGGCGTGAAGCCACTTTCATCGACCACCGTCCCGCTCGAATCCGACGCGGTAACCACGCGCGCGCCAAAGGCCATCGCTTTCTCAATGGCGTATTGCGCTACGTTGCCGGAGCCGGACACGGCGACGCGCATCCCTTCGAAACCGAGACCATGACGTTTAAGCATCGCTTCGGTGAAGTAGACCAGGCCATAGCCCGTCGCCTCCGGGCGAATCAGGCTTCCGCCGAAGGAAAGCCCTTTGCCGGTGAAGACGCAGGCGCTGTTATTGGAAAGCTTGCGCATCATTCCCGCCATAAAGCCCACTTCGCGCCCGCCCACGCCGATATCCCCGGCAGGCACGTCGGTATCCGGCCCTAAATGGCGATACAGTTCAGTCATCAGCGCCTGGCAGAAACGCATCACTTCGCCTTCGCTTTTCCCTTTCGGATCGAAATCGCTGCCGCCTTTACCGCCGCCCATCGGCAACGTGGTGAGGGCATTTTTAAAGGTTTGCTCAAAGCCGAGGAACTTAAGGATGGAAAGGTTTACCGAAGGATGGAAGCGCATACCGCCTTTATAGGGGCCGATAGCAGAGTTGAACTGCACGCGCCAGGCGCGATTTACCTGCACCTGGTTTTTGTCGTCCAGCCACACTACGCGAAACTGAATTACGCGCTCTGGTTCAACCAAACGTTCCAGTAAAGACATGTGGCGGTAACGGGGGTTTTGTTCAAGAAACGGCCACAGGGTGGTCATGACTTCACGGACGGCTTGCGCGAACTCGGTTTGATGCGGGTCGCGCTTTTGTACATGGTTGAGGAACGATTCCAGAGAACATGTCTGATCCATAGATATAAAAACCTCTTATATATTAATGTGGTTGTATTTGCGTTTTATCAGAATATGTATTTGCAGTTTTCGACTATACCATCAGCAATGTGACGGTAAGCAAGAAAAAAATGACGCTGCTAAGTAAATTCATAACGGGGCGAGGGTCATAACTAAAAGCGATGACAAAAGAGGATTAAAGTTTTCACGGCGGCTTACCGTTATACTGAGAATATACTTAGAAAAATAAGGAACTCCTATGTGCCGAAGCCTCGTGGTCGCCGTGATGGCGATAATGCCAATGGTCGGGCTGGCAAACCAGAACAGTCGTCCTGATATTCAGGTGAATGTCCCGCCGGAAGTTTTCAGCACGCGCGGTCAGTCGTCCCAGCCCTGCATTCAGTGCTGCGTTTACCAGGATCAGAATTACTCCGAAGGCGCGGTAATAAAAGTGGAAGGCGTCTTGCTCCAGTGCCAGCGTGACGAAAAAACCATCAGCACGAATCCGTTAGTCTGGCGTCGCGTAAAGCCATAAACGCCTGCAATAGCGGAATATCCGCCGGGGCGAGGGGGTATTCCAGCGCCTCTTCCGGCGTACACCAGGCTAATGCCTGATGTTCCAGCGCACGTATCAGACCGTTAAACGCAGGCACATGCCAGGCGTGCAAATGAATTCGTCGGCCAGACACGTCGCGTTGATGGCTGGCGATATAGACGCCGGGCGTGGCGTCAATCCCTAACTCTTCGCGTAGCTCGCGGATAAGCGCCTGCGGCTGGGTTTCGCCGGGTTCGACTTTACCGCCGGCAAACTCCCAAAAACCGGCTTGATCCGCATGATCTGGGCGCTGGGCCAGCAGAATTTTGCCGTCGCGTTCAATGATGGCGGCAACAACATCGAGTTTTTTTATCATTGTCGTTAAGGTCGTTATTCCTGCCGGGAAGCGTCGCGCTATCCCGGCCTTACGGTTAATCAGAAAGCGGAATCAAACACGAAACGTCGCCCAGACCGGCGCATGATCGGAGGGTTTTTCCATACTGCGAATGTCGTAGTCTATACCGGTTTCTGCGCAACGTTCCGCCAGCGGAGCGCTTGCCAGCAAGAGGTCGATACGCAGCCCGCGATTATCCACGAAACCTTTTGAGCGGTAATCAAACCACGAAAATTTATCCATCGTTTGCGGATTCGCCTCACGGAACGTGTCCACTAATCCCCACTTCAGTAACCGCGACATCCATTCACGCTCCTCCGGCAGGAAGGAGCATTTACCGGTACGCAGCCAGCGTTTGCGGTTCTCTTCGCCGATGCCAATATCCAGATCGGTCGGGCTGATATTCATGTCGCCCATAATTAATACCGGATTATCGCACTTGAGTTCCGTTTCAAGATAGTTTTGCAAGTTCTGGTAAAACTGCGCTTTCGCGGGGAACTTCAACGGATGATCCCGGCTTTCCCCCTGCGGGAAATAGCCGTTAATGACGGTAATATTACCCAGCGGCGAGGGGATTTCCGCCATGATAATGCGGCGTTGCGCCTCTTCGCCATCATCCGGGAAACCGCGTCTGACGGAAATGGGCGTGGCTTTTGTTAGCAGCGCGACGCCGTAATGGCCTTTTTGTCCATGATAGAAAACGTTATAGCCCAGCTTCGCGACCTCTTCGAGCGGGAACATTTCGTCGTGGACTTTTGTCTCCTGTAGACCGATCACATCGGGCTGGTGTTTTTCGACAATCGCTTCAAGCTGATGGGGACGGGCGCGCAGGCCGTTGATATTAAAAGAGACAAATTTCATAGTCACTGCCACTTTGCAAGGTGAATCGTGTTGGGATGGTAGCAGAAATTTTACCGGGTGACTGCCACTCATCGTCAGATTCGGCCAATGGAAGCGTATGGTGTTTTCTATAGCGCGAAAATGGCACAGTTTGCGTGCAGATGCGCCAGAACGGGGCGGTAATTTCCAGTAAATTTCGTATAAGATCACAATTCCAGAATTATATTTGGCAACTGAATAATATTTCGCTTTTTCCTCTTTTTAGCCACCGATTATGCGGGAATATTCACTTTTCATGCAGTAAAAGTGAATATCGCTACGCTGTAACCCATTGATTTACCGTTTATCACTTCTGTTTATGCAATGTTAACGCTGGCTGGCACGAATGCTGCAATCTACATTTACAGCGCAAACACTCATATTAATTAACATATAAATAACTTTATTTTTACCAAAAGAGGTCGCTATGTCTCTGTCAGTTACGCGTGAAAACTTTGATGAATGGATGGTGCCAGTATACGTTCCCGCGCCTTTTATTCCTGTACGCGGAGAAGGCTCACGCCTGTGGGATCAGCAGGGGAAAGAGTATATTGATTTTGCTGGCGGGATCGCGGTCAACGCATTGGGACATGCGCATCCGGCGCTGCGCGAGGCGTTAAATGAACAGGCGAATCGCTTCTGGCATACCGGGAACGGTTACACCAATGAACCGGCGCTGCGACTGGCGAAAAAACTGATCGACGCGACCTTCGCCGAACGCGTTTTCTTTTGTAATTCAGGCGCTGAAGCAAATGAAGCAGCATTAAAACTGGCGCGCAAATATGCCCACGATCGTGTCGGCAATCATAAAAGCGGCATTGTGGCCTTTAAAAACGCGTTCCATGGTCGCACGCTCTTTACCGTCAGCGCTGGCGGTCAACCCACCTATTCACAGGACTTTGCGCCGCTGCCGCCGGATATTCGTCATGCAGCCTATAACGATCTGAACTCCGCCAGCGCGCTAATTGATGACAATACCTGCGCCGTGATCGTAGAACCGGTGCAGGGCGAGGGCGGCGTGATCCCCGCCACGAAAGCTTTTTTGCAGGGGCTGCGTGAATTGTGCGACCGGCATCAGGCGTTACTGATTTTTGATGAGGTGCAGACGGGCGTCGGACGTACCGGCGAACTGTATGCATATATGCATTATGGCGTTACGCCCGATATCCTGACGACCGCTAAAGCGTTGGGCGGCGGCTTCCCGATCGGCGCGATGCTGACCACGCAAGACTATGCCAGCGTCATGACGCCAGGCACGCATGGCACCACCTACGGCGGTAATCCGCTGGCGACGGCAGTTGCCGGAAAAGTACTGGATATCATCAATACGCCGGAGATGCAAAACGGCGTCAGACAGCGCCACGATGCGTTTATTGAACGTCTAAATACCCTTAATGTGCGTTTTGGCATGTTCAGTGAAATTCGCGGGCTGGGGCTACTGCTTGGCTGTGTGCTACAGACGGAGTTTGCCGGAAAAGCCAAACTCATCGCCCAGGAAGCGGCAAAAGCAGGCGTGATGGTGCTCATTGCCGGTGGCGACGTGGTGCGTTTTGCGCCAGCGTTAAATGTGAGCGACGAGGAGATAGCCACCGGGCTTGATCGTTTTGCCCTGGCGTGCGAACGCCTTCAGACGGGAGGCGCATCATGCGGGTGATTCGTCCTGTCGAACATGCGGATATCGCCGCGCTGATGCAGCTTGCAGGCAAAACGGGCGGCGGCTTAACCTCGCTACCGGCAAATGAAGCGACGCTGGCGGCCCGCATTGAACGCGCGCTAAAAACCTGGTCCGGCGAGCTGCCAAAAGGCGAACAAGGGTATGTATTCGTTCTCGAAGACAGTGAAACGGGTGAGGTCGGCGGGATCTGCGCCATTGAGGTCGCGGTCGGCCTTAACGACCCCTGGTATAACTATCGTGTCGGTACGCTGGTTCATGCCTCCAAAGAGCTGAATGTATATAACGCGTTGCCAACATTATTCCTGAGTAATGATCACACTGGCAGCAGTGAGCTGTGCACGCTGTTTCTCGATCCCGAATGGCGTAAAGAGGGTAACGGCTACCTGTTGTCAAAATCGCGCTTTATGTTTATGGCCGCGTTTCGCGATAAATTCAATGAGAAAGTGGTGGCGGAAATGCGCGGCGTCATTGACGAGCACGGTTATTCTCCCTTCTGGCAAAGTCTCGGCAAACGCTTTTTCTCTATGGATTTCAGCCGGGCGGATTTTTTATGCGGTACCGGGCAAAAAGCGTTTATCGCCGAGCTGATGCCCAAACATCCTATTTATACCCACTTCTTATCTGAAGAGGCACAGGCCGTGATTGGCGAAGTCCACCCGCAAACGGCGCCAGCCCGCGCGGTGCTGGAAAAGGAAGGTTTTCGCTATCGCCACTATATCGACATCTTCGACGGTGGGCCGACGCTGGAGTGTGATATTGACCGCGTGCGGGCCATTCGTAAAAGCCGACTGGTGGAAGTCGCGGAAGGGCAACCCGCGCCTGGCGACTATCCGGCATGTCTGGTCGCCAATGAAAACTATCACCACTTTCGGGCCGCGCTGGTGCGTGCCGATCCGCAGACTTCACGACTTGTACTTACCGCCGCGCAGTTGGATGCGCTGAAATGTCGCGCGGGCGACCACGTTCGGCTGGTACGCCTTTGCGCTGAGGAGAAAACCGTATGACGCTATGGATAAACGGCGACTGGATAACCGGTCAGGGCGAACGCCGCCGCAAAACGAACCCGGTGAGCGCGGAGATACTTTGGCAGGGGAATGACGCTAATGCGGCACAGGTCGCCGAGGCCTGTCAGGCGGCGCGTGCGGCGTTTCCTCGTTGGGCCAGACAGCCTTTTACGGCACGACAGGCTATCGTAGAGAAATTTGCCGCCCTGCTGGAGGCGCATAAAGCCGATCTCACGGAGGTCATCGCGCGTGAAACCGGTAAACCGCGCTGGGAGGCGGCAACGGAAGTGACGGCGATGATCAATAAGATTGCCATCTCGATTAAGGCTTACCACGCCAGAACAGGCGAACAAAAAAGCGAACTTGTCGATGGCGCCGCGACGTTGCGCCATCGTCCTCACGGTGTGCTGGCGGTATTCGGCCCTTATAACTTTCCCGGCCATTTACCGAATGGCCATATTGTGCCCGCGTTGCTGGCAGGCAATACGCTGATCTTCAAACCTAGCGAGCTAACGCCATGGACCGGGGAAACGGTAATAAAACTCTGGGAACGGGCCGGGCTACCGGCAGGCGTTCTTAATCTGGTGCAGGGCGGCCGGGAGACCGGACAAGCGCTGAGTTCGCTCGACGATCTCGACGGACTGCTGTTTACCGGCAGCGCCAGTACCGGATATCAGCTTCATCGCCAGCTATCCGGCCAGCCGGAAAAAATACTGGCCCTTGAAATGGGCGGAAACAATCCGCTCATTATTGAGGATGTGGCAAATATAGATGCGGCGGTACATCTGACGCTGCAATCGGCGTTTATTACCGCCGGACAGCGCTGTACCTGCGCGCGACGCCTTCTGGTAAAACAGGGTGCGCAGGGAGATGCATTTCTGGCGCGGCTGGTTGACGTCGCCGGACGTCTGCAGCCCGGCAGATGGGACGACGATCCGCAGCCGTTTATCGGCGGACTGATTTCAGCGCAGGCGGCACAGCATGTGATGGAGGCCTGGCGTCAACGAGAGGCATTAGGCGGTCGCACGCTACTGGCGCCGCGGAAGGTCAAAGAGGGAACCTCTCTGCTGACGCCTGGCATCATTGAGCTGACGGGCGTCGCGGATGTGCCGGATGAAGAGGTGTTTGGTCCGCTGCTGAGCGTCTGGCGTTATGCGCATTTCGATGAGGCGATTCGTCTGGCGAATAATACCCGTTTTGGTCTGTCGTGTGGGCTGGTGTCGACGGATCGCGCGCAGTTCGAACAGCTCTTGCTGGAGGCGCGGGCAGGGATCGTTAACTGGAATAAACCGCTCACCGGGGCAGCGAGTACTGCGCCGTTTGGTGGTGTCGGCGCGTCTGGCAACCATCGGCCCAGCGCCTGGTATGCCGCCGATTATTGCGCCTGGCCGATGGCCAGTCTGGAATCTCCCGAACTAACGTTGCCTGCGACATTAAGCCCCGGCCTCGACTTTTCTCGCAGGGAGGCGGTATGACGGCGCATGAAGTTAATTTTGACGGGCTGGTGGGGCTTACGCACCATTATGCCGGGCTATCCTTCGGCAATGAGGCATCGACCCGCCACCGTTTTCAGGTGTCGAATCCTCGTCTGGCGGTAAAACAGGGGCTGCTAAAGATGAAAGCTCTGGCGGATGCCGGCTTTCCCCAGGCGGTGATCCCGCCGCATGAGCGACCTTTTATTCCGGCGTTGCGTCAGCTCGGCTTCACGGGTAGCGATGAGCAGATTCTGGATAAGGTTGCGCGTCAGGCGCCACGCTGGCTTTCTAGCGTGAGTTCCGCGTCGCCAATGTGGGTTGCGAATGCGGCGACGGTTTGCCCATCGGCAGACGCGCTGGACGGGAAAGTTCACCTGACGGTGGCGAATTTAAACAATAAATTTCATCGCGCTCTTGAGGCGCCTGTTACCGAAGCGCTGCTACGCGCCATATTTCGCGATGAAAGTCAGTTTTCAGTGCATAGCGCGTTACCGCAGGTCGCATTATTGGGAGATGAAGGCGCGGCGAATCATAACCGTCTTGGCGGCGAGTATGGTTCGGCAGGCGTGCAGCTTTTTGTCTATGGGCGCGAAGAGGAGAATGAAATACGACCCGCTCGTTATCCGGCGCGCCAGAGCCGCGAAGCCAGCGAGGCCGTGGCGCGTCTTAATCAGGTGAATCCGCAACAGGTTATCTTCGCTCAGCAAAACCCGGAGGTCATCGATCAAGGCGTATTCCATAATGATGTCATCGCCGTTTCGAATCGACAGGTATTGTTTTGTCACGAAGCGGCGTTTGCCCGTCAGAAAGTGCTCATTAATCAGTTGCGTACGCGCGTTGACGGTTTTATGGCGATAGAGGTGCCCGCCGGCGAGGTTTCTGTATCAGATGCTGTGGCGACCTACCTGTTTAATAGTCAGTTGTTAAGCCGTGACGACGGCTCAATGCTGTTAGTGTTGCCGCGGGAATGTCAGGACCATGCCGGCGTCTGGCGCTATCTGAATAAGCTGGTGGCGGAGGATAACCCCATCAGCGCGATGCAGGTGTTTGATTTGCGAGAAAGTATGGCCAACGGCGGCGGCCCGGCCTGTCTGCGATTACGCGTGGTGTTAACAGAAGAAGAACGACGGGCGGTGAATCCAGCGGTAATGATGAATGACGCTCTGTTTACGGCCCTTAACGCGTGGGCGGATCGTTATTATCGCGATCGCCTGACCGCTGCCGATCTGGCCGATCCGTTATTATTGCGAGAAGGCCGGGAGGCGCTGGATGTGTTAACGCGTCTGCTGGATTTGGGGTCGGTTTATCCTTTCCAGCAAACGGGGGCGGCTGATGGATAACTTTCTGGCGTTGACGCTAAGCGGCACGACACCACGGGTGACGCAGGGGAAGGGCGCGGGTTTTCGCTGGCGCTGGTTAGGTCATGGTCTGCTTGAACTCACGCCCGATGCGCCGGTCGACCGCGCGTTAATTCTTTCTGCGGGGATACACGGTAATGAAACCGCGCCGGTCGAGATGCTGGATAGGCTGCTGTCGGCGCTGTTTTCAGGCAGCTTGACGTTAACGTGGCGAGTGCTGGTGGTACTCGGCAATCCGCAGGCGCTGGCGGCGGGAATACGCTATTGTCACAGCGATATGAACCGTATGTTTGGCGGGCGTTGGCAGTCCTTTGCCGAAAGCGATGAAACGCGGCGGGCGCGTGAGTTGGAGCTAAGTCTGGAAACCTTCTTTTCATCTGGCCAGACGCGGGTACGCTGGCATCTGGATCTGCATACCGCCATTCGTGGCTCGCATCATTTGCGTTTTGGCGTATTGCCGCAGCGCGACCGCCCGTGGGAGACCGATTTTCTGGCGTGGCTGGGCGCGGCAGGACTGGAGGCGTTGGTATTTCATCAGGCGCCCGGCGGTACGTTTACGCACTTTAGCTCTGAACATTTCGGCGCGCTTTCCTGTACGCTGGAGTTGGGAAAGGCGTTGCCGTTTGGGCAAAACGATCTGACGCAGTTCAGCGTAACCTCGCAGGCGTTGTCGGCGTTGCTGAGCGGTGTCGAAACGTCAACCTCGTTTTCGCCGCCGCTACGCTATCGGGTGGTGTCGCAAATCACGCGTCACAGCGACAAGTTCGCGCTTTATATGGATGCGCAAACGCTGAATTTTACTGCCTTTGCGAAGGGAACGTTGCTGGCCGAGGAGGGGGATAAGCGCGTGACGGTGACGCATGACGTTGAATATGTTCTCTTTCCTAATCCCTCTGTCGCCTGCGGATTGCGGGCTGGATTAATGCTGGAAAGACTGCCCTGATAAATGTCCCTGTAAGCTCACGTTAGGATTACAGGGATGATTTGGGACACAGTTTCATGCTATTACGGATTATTCCTGGAGAGTTGCTTTATTAATAAGCGTTGCTGCGTTATAGTTCTGCATAATTTCTGCTATATCATGCTGTTGTATATTTCTCTTTCAACTCTGCGCAATTTATTCTTTTTTTCTTCACAATTGGCGAAAAAGTGTTTTTTATACTTTCATTGTTTTACCGTTGTTCTGACTAATTGACGCTAAGACGGTTAAAGTTAATCACGACAACACGGCGCTGTTTTAAATATGCCGTAAAAATAACTGAAAGGAAGGATGGAAATATGCGTAAACTGACTGCTCTATTTGTTGCCTCTACCCTGGCGATGGGCGCTGCGAATCTGGCTCATGCCGCCGAGACTACCACCGCCGCGCCAGCGGATGCGAAGCCAATGATGCAGCATAAAGGTAAATTTGGCCCACATCACGATATGATGTTTAAAAACCTGAACCTGACAGACGCACAGAAGCAACAAATTCGCGATATTATGAAAGCGCAGCGCGAGCAAATGAAACGTCCGCTGCTGGAAGAGCGTCGCGCCATGCATGATATTATCGCCAGCGATACCTTCGATAAAGCCAAAGCCGAAGCGCAAATTACGAAAATGGAAGCGCAGCGCAAGGCCAATATGCTGGCGCATATGGAAACCCAGAATAAAATTTATAACGTTCTGACACCGGAGCAGAAAAAGCAATATAACGCTAATTTTGAGAAGCGTCTGACAGAACGCCCGGCGCAAGAAGGTAAAATGCCTGCTGCGGCAGAATAACTTTCCGCATAATTTAAGACCGCCGGTCTTGTCGACAACACAATCGTTGAGGTGGACAGGATCGGCGGTTTTCTTTATGACTGGCGACAGTCGGTGTGCAGTTCAATGATCTCATATTGACCTGACATTAGTGGCTTACAGAGAATTTTATAGCCATCCTGATCAAAGCCCGCAGGGGTGCGCACCAGGGTGGCGGCCTCATCCAGCGAGGGTACCGCCCCCAGCCATAACCAGTTGTTGATAATGTGGAACTGGGTCATTTGTGGGCGGCTCTCTTTTAACGCGATAGCGCCTTTCCAGGGCCAGCAAACCACACGTAACCGTTCCAGTGAGGCCTGCAGACGAAGAAAATGCGCCTGCGGGGTTTCTTGCCCACAACACGCGCCAGCGCAGCGCTTCAGCGCGAAACGAAAACAGGCGCGCCCACGGCTTACCGGTTCAAGCCCCAGCAGGCCATAACACAATTTTTGTTCATCGGCGAGGTTCTGTAAGCTTTGCAGCGCTGCCCGACGGTTGGCGAAGAGCCCAAACAGGTTCGGCTCATGGGAAAAATCGACGCTGCGGGCGGAAACGACCTCAATCTTTTGTTCGCTCAACTGTAGAGAGCAAAGCTGGCGATTACGCCGTAACCGCTTGTTAAACAGCGGCTGTTGTTCTTTGATCAGCCGCGCCTCCAGCAGCAACGCGCCCATTTCCCCAGCGGTGCAGATCCAGCTTATCCGCCGCGCCTGTCGCAGCATAGCGGCCTCGTCAGGCGTTCGCAGATGTGAGAGCACCCGGCTGCGAATATTTACGCTTTTACCGATATAAAGCGGCAGCGTCTCGCTTTCGCTATGAAATATATAGACGCCCGGTAAGGCTGGCGCTTCGCTGAGGAAAGGACGTAAATGTTCTGGATATTCGTAAATGGCCGCTGCTTCAAACTCAAGGCGGGGGGCTGATTGACGCCGTACCACAGTGATCTCCGTTAACTGGTTATTCATCCAGTATAACAGCGGATGGGTGATTAAAAAAGAGGCTGGGAAGAGAGGAGGCCGGATAGACGAGCGATATCCGGCACAACAGTAGAAGTACGCTTACTTTTTCCAAAAGTCGTCGAATACCGTAATCGGCAAACGGCGCTTATGTTCAGTTTTTACATACCAGCCTTCGATAGTTTTAGCGATGGCGGAGTCCAGCGTTTTGCCCTCCAGGTAATCGTCAATATTGTCATACGTTACGCCCAGCGCGGCTTCATCAGGCAGTGAAGGGCGGTCGTCTTCCAAATCGGCGGTGGGGACTTTTTTATACAGATGCTCAGGACAGCCCAGCGCTGCGAGAAGCTGTTTGCCCTGGCGTTTGTTAAGGCGATGAAGCGGGTTAATATCGGTACCGCCATCGCCATATTTAGTGAAGAACCCGGTTATCGCTTCCGCCGCATGGTCGGTGCCCACCACGACGCCGTGAGTCATACCGGCGATGCTATATTGCGCTTTCATTCGCTCACGCGCTTTTTCATTGCCGCGAACAAAATCGCTCAGCTCAATTCCTGCTTCGCGCAGCGCCTGCTCGCTGGCGAGGACGGCGCCTTTAATATTGACGGTGAGTACTCTGTCCGGCTGAATAAAAGCAATGGCGTCCTGGCAATCCTGTTCATCGGCCTGTACGCCATAAGGCAGACGAACGGCGATAAACTGCAGCGCATTATCACCGGTCTCTTCCCGCAATTCGGCGATAGCCATCTGGCTGAGTTTCCCGGCCAGCGTCGAATCCTGCCCGCCGCTGATGCCTAACACCAGCGATTTCAAAAAGGGATAGGTTTTCAGGTACGCTTTAAGAAAATCCACGCTGCGGCGAATTTCTTCTTCAGGGTTGATATGCGGTTTCGCGCCAAGCGCCTGGATTATCTCTTGCTGCAGAGTCATTTAACCCCCTTCGACATTAAAAAAATGAATCTTTACCCTGTTAAAGCTAACCCTTCGCCGCTGAAACGACAAGGTTTGGCGGGCTAAGCGGTGTTTAAAACAACATATCGCTGCGTTAGAGAATTTTCCGAAAGACTTTTTGTGGCGAGGCGCGGCTTGAAAAATGTTCTGATGTATTCCAGGCTTACATAACACGCTGATAAACAAGAGGACGGAAAATGAACAAGAACGTAGCAGGAATTTTAAGCGCAGCGGCGGTAATGACTATGCTGGCAGGCTGTACGGCGTATGATCGTACAAAAGACCAATTTGTTGAGCCTGTCGTTAAAGATGTTAAAAAAGGAATGAGCAGGGCGCAAGTTGCGCAGATTGCGGGCAAACCGTCATCTGAAGTGAGCATGATTCATGCGCGCGGTACCTGTCAGACCTACATCCTGGGTCAACGTGATGGTAAAGCGGAAACCTACTTTGTTGCGCTGGATGATACCGGGCACGTGATTAACTCCGGCTATCAGACCTGTGCGGAGTACGACACTGACCCACAGGCGCCGAAGCAGTAACAACTGTACATTGCCTGAACATTCAAGGAAACCGGCCTGCGAGCCGGTTTTTTTGTGCCTGCCATAACCTTATTTATTATCGCGAATTATTTGCCCGAAATGTGAGGGGGGTCATAACGCCAGGTCAATGAGAGACAATTTAGTGGGTCAAGGAAATACCATCCGGCGGTCCGATCCCGTATACTCATTTCAGCCACCTAAAAAAGTAAATCCGGTTACGCAAGTCGCCCAGAGTATGGATGCAGGTTGAGGCTTGCGGCGTATCTGGTTGACAGATAATCGCACATGAGGAAGGTTTTTATGGAAAAGAAACACATTTATCTGTTTTGTTCTGCGGGCATGTCAACATCGTTACTGGTATCAAAAATGCGCGCTCAGGCTGAAAAATATGAAGTGCCGGTGATTATTGAAGCATTCCCTGAAACCCTGGCCGGTGAAAAAGGCCCGGCAGCGGACGTCGTGTTATTAGGCCCGCAAATTGCTTATATGCTCCCCGAAATTCAGCGTTTATTACCCGGTAAACCGGTAGAAGTCATTGATTCAATGTTGTACGGCAAGGTAGATGGCTTAGGCGTGCTTAAAGCTGCGGTAGCGGCAATTAAAAAAGCCGCCGCGAATTAATTATTTTTTAATTTTTCCCGTCAAAGAGTTATTTCATACACTAACCGCAATATTTTATTGCGGTATTTAAGGGTATTTTTCTATGAGTAACGTCATTGCTTCACTTGAAAAGGTACTCCTTCCTTTTGCTGTAAAAATAGGAAAGCAGCCACACGTTAATGCAATCAAGAACGGCTTTATTCGTTTAATGCCATTAACCCTTGCGGGGGCGATGTTTGTATTAATTAATAACGTTTTCCTGAGCTTTGGGGAGGGGTCGTTTTTTTATTCCATGGGTATTCGGCTTGATGCCTCAACCATTGAAACTCTTAATGGATTGAAAGGCATCGGCGGGAACGTCTATAACGGCACATTGGGCATTATGTCGCTCATGGCGCCATTTTTTATCGGCATGGCGCTGGCGGAAGAGCGCAAGGTTGATGCGCTGGCCGCCGGACTGCTCTCCGTGGCGGCATTTATGACCGTAACGCCGTATAGTGTCGGCGAGGCCTATGCCGTAGGCGCTAACTGGCTGGGCGGCGCGAATATTATCTCCGGTATTATTATTGGCCTGGTGGTCGCGGAGATGTTTACATTTGTTGTCCGGCGCAACTGGGTGATTAAACTACCGGACAGCGTACCGGCTTCGGTGTCTCGTTCATTCTCAGCATTAATTCCCGGCTTTATTATTCTCTCTATTATGGGGATTATTGCCTGGGCGCTGTCTAATTACGGTTCTAACTTCCATCAGATTATTATGGACACTATCTCTACGCCGCTGGCATCGCTGGGTAGCGTGGTAGGGTGGGCATATGTCATTTTTGTACCGCTGCTGTGGTTCTTTGGTATTCATGGTTCGCTGGCGCTGACCGCGCTGGACAGCGGCATCATGACGCCCTGGGCGCTGGAAAACATCTCTATTTACCAACAGTATGGCTCCGTCGATGCGGCGCTGGAAGCCGGTAAAACGTTCCATATCTGGGCGAAACCGATGCTGGATTCTTATATCTTCCTCGGTGGTAGCGGCGCAACGCTGGGTCTGATCATCGCTATCTTCCTGGCATCCCGTCGCGCGGACTATCGCCAGGTGGCAAAACTGGCGCTGCCGTCAGGTATCTTCCAGATTAACGAACCCATCCTGTTTGGCCTGCCGATTATTATGAACCCGGTGATGTTTATCCCCTTCATTCTGGTTCAGCCGATTCTGGCGGCGATTACGCTGGTGGCTTACTATTTGGGTATTATTCCGCCGATTACCAATATTGCGCCGTGGACCATGCCAACCGGGTTGGGGGCGTTCTTTAACACCAACGGCAGTGTCGCCGCGTTGCTGGTTGCGCTATTTAACCTGGCGGTCGCTACCCTGATTTATCTCCCCTTCGTGGTGGTGGCTAACAAAGCGCAGAACGCCATCGAGCAGGAAGAAAGCGAAGAAGATATCGCTAACGCACTGAAATTCTAAACTCCGCGCCGGCATGGGATGCCATGCCGGGCTGAATCAGAGGAAAGACTATGTTTGATCTTGAAAATGTTGTAGATAACCAGACAGCGGCTGAGGAACTCGAAGAAGTCGTTATGGGGCTTATCATCAATTCTGGTCAGGCGCGCAGCCTGGCATATGGCGCGCTCAGAAAAGCGAAAGAAGGCGACTTTGAGGCGGCGAAAGCGATGATGGACCAGTCGCGCATAGCGCTCAATGAAGCGCATCTTGTGCAGACAAAACTCATCGAAGGCGATCAGGGCGAAGGCAAAATGAAAGTCAGTCTGGTCCTGGTTCACGCTCAGGATCATTTGATGACCTCAATGCTGGCTCGTGAACTGATCGCTGAGTTAATTGAGCTCCATGAGAAACTGAAATAACAGGGGGCGGATGATGCAGCTACAGGTTAACGCAACGGAAATCAAAACGGTTTATGAGCAGCAGCTCTTCAATGGCAAAAATTTCCATGTGTTTATCTATAACAAGACGGAAAGCGTCACCGGGCTGCATCAGCACGACTATTATGAATTTACCCTGGTATTAACCGGACGTTATTACCAGGAGATTAACGGGAAGCGTGTGCTGCTGGAACGTGGAGATTTTGTTTTTATCCCGGTGGGGTCGAATCACCAAAGTTTCTATGAGTTTGGCGCAACACGTATTCTGAACGTAGGAATTAGTAAACGTTTTTTTGAACAGCATTATCTTCCGTTACTGCCGTTTTGTTTTGTGGCATCGCAGGTATACAGGGCGAATAGCACCTTCCTTACCTATATTGAAACGGTGATTGCGTCGTTGAATTTTCGCGGCAATGGGCTCGACGAATTTATCGAAGTGGTGACATTTTATATTATAAACCGCTTACGCCATTACCGCGAAGAGCAGGTTTATGATGATATTCCACAATGGCTGAAAGCAACCGTGGAGATAATGCATGATAAAACGCAGTTTGGCGAACATGCGCTGGAAAATATGGTGCGCCTGTCGGCAAAATCCCAGGAGTATCTGACGCGCGCCACCCGACGTTATTACAGCAAAACGCCGATGCAAATCATTAATGAGATTCGCATTAATTTTGCCAAGAAACAGTTGGAAATGACCAACTATTCGGTTACGGATATTGCTTATGAAGCCGGGTATAGCAGTCCAAGTCTGTTTATTAAAACGTTTAAGAAGATGACCTCATTTACGCCGAATAGTTATCGGAAGCGATTGACGGAAATTAATGAGTAACGGTTTGCATTGCTCGATTAATTACATTTCACGCTTGCCCCAATAGCGCGGGGAACGTCACGCTATTTCTTACGAGCGGGCATAGCGTAATACATATCAGTGTCATACACTGAAGGGAGATATTATGAGCCAGAAATTAAAAGTCGTCACTATTGGTGGCGGGAGCAGCTACACCCCTGAATTACTTGAAGGCTTTATTAAGCGCTACCATGAATTACCTGTCACCGAATTATGGCTGGTTGACGTTGAAGACGGGAAAGAGAAGCTGGGCATTATTTATGATCTCTGCCAGCGAATGATTGATAAAGCAGGCGTTCCGCTAAAATTGTATAAAACGCTGGATCGCCGGGAAGCGCTGAAAGACGCTAATTTTGTTACTACCCAGCTACGCGTTGGTCAACTCAAAGCCCGTGAACTGGACGAGCGTATCCCGCTTAGCCACGGCTATCTGGGGCAAGAAACCAACGGCGCTGGCGGTTTATTTAAAGGGTTGCGTACCATTCCGGTTATTTTTGACATCATTAAGGATGTTGAAGAATTATGTCCGAATGCGTGGGTCATTAACTTTACTAACCCGGCGGGGATGGTGACGGAAGCGGTTTATCGTCATACCAACTTTAAAAAATTCATCGGCGTATGTAATATTCCTGTCGGCATGAAAATGTTTATTCATGACGTGCTGGCGCTGAATGAGAATGACGATCTTTCCATTGACCTGTTTGGTCTAAACCATATGGTCTTTATTAAAGATGTGCTGGTGAATGGCACCTCACGGTTCGCAGAATTACTGGATGGCGTGGCGTCCGGTCAGTTGAAAGCGTCAACCGTAAAAAATATCTTTGATCTGCCGTTTAGTGAAGGATTGATTCGCTCGCTGAACATGCTGCCGTGCTCTTATTTGTTGTATTACTTCAAGCAAAAAGAGATGCTGGCGATTGAAATGGGCGAATATTACAAAGGCGGCGCGCGCGCTCAGGTCGTACAAAAAGTGGAGAAACAACTCTTCGACTTGTACAAAAATCCTGAGCTAAACGTGAAGCCGAAAGAGCTTGAGCAACGCGGCGGCGCTTATTATTCCGATGCCGCTTGTGAAGTCATTAACGCTATTTATAATGACAAGCAGACTGAGCATTACGTTAATATTCCACATCATGGGCATGTCGAGAATATCCCGGCGGACTGGGCGGTGGAAATGACCTGCATTCTGGGACGCAATGGCGCGACGCCGCACCCGCGTATCACCCGTTTTGACGAAAAAGTGCTGGGGCTTATCCACACTATTAAAGGATTTGAGGTCGCGGCCAGCAATGCGGCGCTGAGCGGAAACTTTAATGATGTGCTGCTGGCGCTTAACCTGAGTCCGCTGGTGCATTCCGACCGCGACGCAGAAGTCCTGGCGCGTGAGCTCATCCTGGCGCATGAAAAATGGCTGCCTAATTTTGCCGCTTGCATCGAAGCGCTTAAAGGTAAGCACCACTGACAGAGGTAGGCTATGGAACGCGTGTTGATTGTGAATGCCGATGATTTTGGCCTGAGTAAAGGGCAAAATTACGGCATTGTTGAAGCATATCGCAACGGCGTTGTGACCTCCACGACGGCGCTGGTCAATGGCGAGGCTATTGACCATGCGGCGCAGCTTAGCCGCGAGCTGCCTGCGCTTGGGGTGGGAATGCATTTTGTTTTGACGTTAGGCAAACCGGTGTCAGAGATGCCGGGCCTGACGCGAGATGGCCTGTTGGGGAAATGGATCTGGCAAATGGCGGAGGAGGATACGCTTCCGCTGGATGAAATTGCGCATGAACTGGCGTGTCAGTATCAGCGTTTCATCGACGTATTTGGCCGCGAGCCAACGCATCTCGACAGTCACCATCATGTGCATATGTTCCCGCAAATTTTCCCCATCGTCGCCCGCTTTGCGGCGCAGCGCGGGATTGCGTTACGTATTGACCGCCAGACGGTGTTGAACGAAGACGATCTGCCGTCGGATTTGCGCAGCACTCAAGGATTTAGTAGTGAATTTTACGGCGAGGAGATCACCGAAGCGTGCTTTTTACGCATTCTGGATGCCTCGGCGCATCGAGGAGAGGCCTCTCTGGAGGTGATGTGTCATCCGGCGTTTGTGGACAACATTATTCGCCAGAGCGCCTATTGTTACCCCCGCTTAACTGAACTGGAGGTGTTGACGTCTGCGTCACTCAAGGCAGCGATTGCGGAACGTGGATATCGTCCTGGCAGTTTTCTTGATATTTAGCTCCTGAGTTTGCGGCGCAAGAATGCGCCGCATTTTTTGCCGTTTATGCAGGAATCGCGTTAATTTTCCCCGCACGCGACCAGACACGGTGTGCCGCCATCAGCGTCAGCAGAGTGTCCATAAAGTGGTGGTCAACGTTATCTGCCTCAACAAGTCCTTCTTCCCCCTGGCTATCAATGTTTAAAAGCGCCTTAAACCGTCGGGCGTCGCCTGCCAGTGCGATGGGCTTCAGATGTTTGTAGGCTTCCAGAAGGTAGTAACGAGCATCGCCGCAACTCTCGATATCGGCAATATTGCCGCACGGTACTATTACCGCATCGACCGTTAGCGACGGCGCGCCGGCAAAGGTTGCCGCAATAGTTAATGTTGAACCGTCATCAGCCGTTACTTCACCCATCCGTGAATAGAGCAGTTTTGCGTGGACGCCTTTAGCTTTTAAAGCCTGCAAAATGGTCAGCAGATCGGCGGCGTTAACCTTGTCGTTCAGCAGGATAGCGACCACGCGGCCTTTAACATCGCCGTCCGGCACCGCATACAGGCTGAGCGCCGGATCTTTTTTCAGACCGTTGACATCAGGAGGCGGGGCAATTTGCGTTTGCTCATGGGTGAGTGCAAAACCGAGATTATGCGCGACGCCCTCAGCCAGCGTGACATCAATATGCGCTAACTGATCGACCACCCGCTCCCGAATATACGCGCGGGCGACTTTACCCAGTTCAAAGCGGAACGCGTCAATAATATGCTGCTGTTCTATCGGCGTCTGACTGAGCCAGAACAGGCGAGGATGCGAGTAATATTCACCGAAAGAGGGGCTGCGTTCGCGGATTTTATTGCCATCAACGCGTTCCTGGTATGATTCGAAGCCGCCGCGTTTTGGCGCTGGCGGCGTTTCGCGCGGCCAGTTGTCATTAATGGAGTTCGGTTCATAGTTCGCCGGATTGGTGTCGATATCCATCCGGTGCATACCGTCACGCTGGAAGTTATGGTAGGGGCAGGTAGGGCGGTTAATCGGAATTTCGTGGAAGTTTGGCCCGCCCAGGCGACTGATTTGCGTGTCGGTATAAGAGAACAGACGCCCCTGTAACAGCGGATCGTTGGTAAAATCAATGCCGGGAACAATATGTCCTGGATGAAATGCCGCCTGTTCGTTTTCAGCGAAAAAGTTATCCGGATTACGGTTTAACACCATTTTGCCGACGCGTTGTACTGGCACCAACTCTTCCGGAATCAGTTTGGTCGGATCGAGCAGATCAAAATCGAATTTAAATTCATCCTCTTCGGCAATGAGTTGTAGGCCCAGCTCGTATTCCGGGAAATCGCCCGCTTCGATGGCCTCCCACAGATCCCTGCGGTGAAAATCCGGATCGCGACCGGTCAGTTTTTGTGACTCATCCCACACCAGCGAGGCTTTACCTGCCAACGGTTTCCAGTGGAAACGGACAAAGGTCGCTTTCCCTTGCGCATTGATCAGACGGAAGGTGTGAATGCCGAACCCTTCCATCGTCCGATAACTCCGTGGAATACCGCGATCCGACATTGCCCACATGACGTTGTGCAGCGTCTCAGGC
The DNA here is from genome assembly GCF_046551895.1 of Salmonella sp. SAL03688. Classification (NCBI taxonomy): domain Bacteria; kingdom Pseudomonadati; phylum Pseudomonadota; class Gammaproteobacteria; order Enterobacterales; family Enterobacteriaceae; genus Salmonella; species Salmonella sp. SAL03688. The sequence continues at coordinate 43,070 of NZ_JBGDVI010000018.1, read as the reverse complement.
TGTAAGGAAACATAGTCCCAGAAGGTGTCGTGCGCGCTCTGTCCTTGCGGAATAGCCCAATGTGGTTCGGGCTTAACGGCGTGCACAAAATCCGGAAACTTATGCGCATCCTGGATAAAAAAGATCGGCGTGTTATTACCGACGAGATCGAAAATTCCCTCTTCGGTATAAAATTTGGTCGCAAAACCGCGGATATCACGTACGGTATCAGCAGATCCCGCGCCGCCCTGTACTGTCGAAAAGCGAACAAAGACCGGGGTAATTTTCTGTGGATCGCACAGAAACGCGGCTTTCGTGATGTCGCTCAGGTCTTTATATGGCTGGAAATAGCCGTGCGCTGCAGATCCGCGGGCGTGAACGATCCTCTCCGGGATACGCTCATGGTCAAAGTGGGTAATTTTCTCGCGTAGGATAAAATCTTCCAACAGCGTAGGGCCACGGCTGCCGGCGCGAAGAGAATTTTGATCGTCGGCGATGCGCACGCCCTGATTGGTGGTCAGCGCATAATTTTCGCTGCCTTTACGAAAGGCGTCGAGGGCGGTGAGCTTATCATTCGCGGTCTCGGGCGCTTTTAAGCTGCCGGGGGCCGTCGGTTGCGCGCCCGGCGGCGTCGGTTCTGGCGTGGGGCGATGTGAACCGTCTGACGGCGCCAGGGAGTCCAGGCCGGGCTGTGATTCACGGGTATCATGCACGGGGGACTGATGGGGGGATTTCTCATTATGCGACATTGAACTCGTCTCCTGCTTTCATCACTGAAATGGGCGTGGTAGTAGTCAAAATCACTCTAACTATAGAACATTTCAGCAATTATGCCGGGGGAGAGCGGAACGGCAGACAGGGTATAACAGGGAAATCGCACGCGCGGAACAGGACGTCGGGGGCGAAGATCGGCTAAAATAGTGTTTTTCTGATTTTTAGCCTTAGCCTCTTTTAGTGAAGCATTAATGATGAAACCTCTTCGCCAGCAAAATCGCCAGATTATTAGCTATATTCCGCGTGTTGAACCCGCGCCGCCGGAACATGCGATAAAAATGGATACGTTTCGCGACGTCTGGATACTGCGCGGTAAATATGTTGCCTTTGTTCTGACGGGGGAGTCATTTCAACGGTCGCCCGCCTTTAGCGTGCCAGAATCGGCGCAACGTTGGGCGAATCAGGTTCGCCAGGAAAACGAAATCGCTGACTAAGAAAAAAACAAAACGCCGGTACTGGAGACCGGCGTTTTTAGTGACAGACATTTTGAGTTGCCGATCGTCGTGTCTCAGACGATGTGAACTCCCGATAATGTATTATCGATGCGCCAGTTCAGCGTCTTCTTCGCTATCGAGAATGGTTTTATCGGTCTGCTTCAGCCACTGGCTGGTCAGCGTACCCGCGGTCATTGAGCCGCTCACGTTCAGTGCGGTACGGCCCATATCAATCAACGGTTCGACGGAGATTAACAGCGCGACCAGCGTGACCGGTAAGCCCATGGCAGGCAGCACAATCAGCGCGGCGAAGGTCGCGCCGCCGCCAACGCCGGCAACACCCGCCGAACTTACGGTAACGATACCCACCAGCGTGGCTATCCATACGGGGTCTAAGGGGTTGATGCCGACCGTCGGCGCAACCATTACCGCCAACATCGCAGGATAAAGACCGGCACAACCGTTTTGGCCGATGGTCGCGCCAAAAGAGGCAGCAAAGCTGGCGATGGACTCCGGCACGCCCAGGCGGCGGGTTTGCGCTTCGACATTAAGTGGAATGGAGGCGGCGCTGGAGCGGCTGGTAAAGGCAAATGTCAGCACCGGCCACACCTTGCGGAAATATTTCAGCGGGCTAATCCCGTTCACGCCCAATAGTATGCCGTGAACCACAAACATTATCGCCAGACCAAGATATGACGCTACCACGAAGCTTCCAAGCTTAATGATGTCCTGCAGATTGGAGCCAGCAACCACTTTCGTCATCAGCGCCAGTACGCCGTAAGGCGTAAGTTGCATCACCAGACGCACCAGCTTCATCACCCAGCTTTGCAGGGTATCGATAGCAACAAGCACACGCTCGCCTTTTGGCGCATCATCTTTCAGCAGTTTAAGCGCGGCCACGCCCAGGAATGCGGCGAAAATCACCACGCTGATAATAGACGTAGGATTTGCGCCAGTCAGATCCGCAAACGGATTTTTCGGTACAAAAGACAGCACCAGTTGCGGCACGCTGAGATCGGCCACTTTGCCGACATAGCTCGTCTCAATGGCATTCAGACGCGCGGTTTCCGCGCCGCCCTGAACCAGACCTTCCGCCGTCAGTCCGAACAGATTGGTGACCAGCACGCCCACCAGCGCTGCGATAAGGGTAGTAAACAGCAGCGTGCCGATAGTCAGAAAACTGATTTTCCCCAATTGAGAGGCGTTATGCAGTCGTGCCACGGCGCTTAAAATAGAGGCGAATACCAGCGGCATCACAATCATTTGTAGCAATTGCACATAGCCGTTGCCGACAATATTGAACCACTGAATGGAGTCTTTTAACACCTGACTGTCAGCGCCATAAATGGTGTGCAGGGCCAGACCAAAGATCACGCCCATCACAAGGCCGACAAGCACTTTTTTAGCCAGACTCCACTGTTTATGACGGGCCTGCGCCAGTACAAACAGCAGAATGACGAACACCGCAATGTTCGCAATTAATGGAAAATTCATCCCCGTTCTCCTGATTTTTTTATTATGAAGCGCTGTGTTTTAGCGATTCTGTTCGCGCAAGATTAGCAGAACTGTGAGCTGGCTCTTATATTCAAATGGAATGGTTTATACCAAAAATGACTTTGGCGTTGATTTACTAATCAATCTGGTGATTTATAAAACGATTGAACTGCATTTGCAGGATAGTGATCATCTGCGAAGACCAGCGTATGACGTTGTTTTCCGGCATGGACTGCGGCATCCACACCGCCCAGGCAAACAACGCCATACATAAAAATCGCTCCAGCTGATTGCCTTTGCGCGGCGCCAGAATAGGCAGGCGGAAACGCCAGCGGCACGGCCACAGTAAGGGAACGCCTGCGGGGGTGAGCATATCCGCGACGATATGGCTTAAATAGCCGAGTACCATGCCTTGCAGCGCATCCGCCGGGATAATCCACGTATCCGGAACCTTGAGATAAAAGGTCGCCAGTAGGGCAAAGACCGCCAGCAGACTATGGGTAAACCCCCGGTGACCGAACGCGCGGGCAATCGGTTTCGATACCCATTTCAGGCGCTGACCAAGAAAAGATTTGGGGTGGTCGATATCCGGCAGCAGACAGGTCAAAATAGCCGAAGGAATAATATGCCACCAGTCGCCGTGCGCAAGGACGGGCGTTAACTCGGCATTCTTGGCGAAAACCGCGCTGGCTATAGAAAAAAGAAGATGTCCTTCCGCCGTCATGATAAAACCCATTAAACTGTCAATTCATACAGTATAGGGTTTTTATACAGTAGGCGGAAGTGGTGACGTTGTAACTCTTTGTCTCTGTCAAAGCCGCTTGCCGTCTGGTTCAGCGGCTAATTGCCCGTTGACTTTGTTTCGGAAACATCTTAACCGAGTAGATGCGCCGCCGTCAGCTCTGTCAGTGAGTTAAGTTTGACATTCGCCAGCGCAAAGCGCGGATCATGCTGGTTTTCTTCTGCTGGCACCACAATGGCGCGCATTCGCGCCGCCTTTGCCGCGATTAAACCATTCACCGAATCTTCCAGCGCCACGCAGGTTAATGGATCAACGCCTAATTTGGCCGCACAATCTAGATAGACCTGCGGGTGCGGTTTGCTGTAGGGCAATTTTTCTGCAGAAGCCAGCGCGTCAAAACTGTCGCGCAGTTCGAACATGGTGAGCACTTTTTCCAGCATATGCAGCGGCGATGCCGAGGCAAGCCCCACTAATAGCCCCTGCGCTTTACACAGCGCCACGGCCTCGCGCACACCCGGTAAAAGAGGGCGCGTCTCTTCGATAAGCGTAATCGCGCGGGCAATGACACGGTTTGTCACTTCCTGGCGATCGGGGCCGCTCCACGGTTGCTGCGCAAACCAGAGATCGACAACCATATCAATGCGTAGCCCAAGCGTGTCTGGCAGTTCATGGCGCCGAGTAATATCTACGCCTAAACTTGCCATCACGTCCAGTTCAGCGCGATCCCAGAGCGGTTCGGAATCGATCAGTAGTCCATCCATATCGAAAATTGCAGCAAGAATTTGACGTGGGGTTGACATCACAACCTCTCCTGTTGAGATTAAAAAATAACGAATTAAGCGTTCATTATGACCATGTTCTTAGTATATCGCCCTTAAAGATCAGGCGAAAACGGGAATCAACAGGTAGACTTAGGCCAAAACGACGCGTCTTTATCAAGGGGAACTCATGACGTATCAACAAGCTGGACGCATTGCAATCCTAAAAAGAGTTGTTGGGTGGGTTATTTTTATTCCGGCACTGCTTTCCACGCTCATCTCAGTCCTTAAATTTATGTATGCGCACAGTGAAAAGCAGGAGGGGATAAATGCGGTAATGCTGGATTTTACCCACGTAATGATAGACATGATGCGCGTGAATACGCCGTTTCTGAATGTTTTTTGGTACAACTCGCCGACGCCGAATTTTCAGGGAAGCCTGAATATCGGTTTCTGGCTCATTTTTATTCTGATTTTTGTCGGGCTGGCGATGCAGGATTCCGGTGCCAGAATGAGCCGCCAGTCACGTTTTTTGCGTGAAGGCGTGGAAGATCAGTTGATTCTGGAAAAAGCAAAAGGCGCGGAAGGGCTAACGCGTGAGCAGATAGAGTCACGTATCGTGGTGCCGCACCATACCATCTTTTTACAGTTTTTCCCGCTCTATATTTTGCCGGTCATTATTATCGTGCTCGGCTACTTTTTCTTTTCCTTGTTAGGCTTCATGTAAACTGAAAAATGCCGGATAGCGCGTATCCGGCATGGGCTGTACCTATACCGCAAGCAGCCGATCCATCGCTTTTTGCGCAGTAGCCAGGTGCTGACCGCCAAACAGCCTTGCCCGATTAAGCAGGGTGTAGAGCTGGTAAATCGGCTGCCTGTCGAGAAAATCCAGCGGTAGCGGCGAAACGGACTGATAGCCGTCATAAATCTGCGGTGGCTGATCGGTATGCAGCGGCAGCATCGCCAGATCGCATTCTCTGTCGCCCCAATAGCAGGCTGGATCGAAGATATAGGGGCCGTCAGGGCCAAGCGCGCAGTTCGCCGACCATAGATCGCCATGCAAAAGAGAAGGCTGCGGTTGATGCGACGCCAGACGTTGCTGAACATGTTCAACAATGGCGTCAATATTACCAAAAGTAATGCCTTTTTCCGCAGCGAGTTCAAGCTGCCAGCCAATGCGCTGTTCGGCGAAAAAAGTCGACCAACGGCGTTGCCAGGTATTCGGCTGCGGCGTGGTAGAGAGCGCGTTATCAAAATCGAGGCCGAATTGAGGTTGGTCGCTCCATTGGTGCAGGCGCGCCAGCTGTTGCCCAAGAATAAACGCATTATGGGCATCCAGCGGGCGGGGCGAGAGGTAGTCCATGACTAAAAAGCTGTAATCCCGATCCGAACCTACCGCCCATACCTTAGGCACAACAACGGTTTTACTGCGGGAGAGCAGCTCCAGCTGATCGGCTTCTGCGGTAAAACCGCGGAGCATTTCTCGTTCATCGCACTTTACGAAAAAATCATGGCCTGCATAACGTAAATGCCATGCGGCATGGACTTCTCCGCCTGGCAGTTCATTACGCAGTTCGATTTCGCCTTCACCGACTTGCTCGCTTAAAAGACGACTGATAGCTTGCCACATAATGTCTCTCCCCACGTTGTCTGCCAGATCATAAGGTTAGCGCAAAAATGCGGTTGAAAAATACGAACTAACGCACATCGCGGACGCGCCGCGGCGGGAATGGCACTTATTGTGCGTTTTTACTCCACGCCTCCCAGGTCGCCACGGTAATGTCGACATCCTTATCTAACGCGCTTTTCGCAAGTCCGGCGACAAGCGCTTTGATTTCATCAGCGCTCTGAGCGCTAACAAAGCCAAACGTATTGGTGCCGAGCTCATGCACATTCCCTTCATCGTCCGTTAATGTCAGCAAAAAACCGCTACGCGTCAGATGGTTATTGAGTTCGTTAATCTCGGTCAGGGAATCTTCATGGAAGGTTACGGTAATAACATAACGGGTAATATCGCCACTGGCCATCGTTCACCTCGTTGGGAGCAACTGTGTTTTTAACAGCGGCGGATGCGCCGCCCGTTAACCGATTTTCCGTTATCCCCCTCGGCGAGGGGGAAACGATTATTGCGCGGAAAGATAGGCGTATATTTTTTGGGTATCGTCACGAGAACACAGACGCGTACCTTGATTGAGCGTAGCAGCGCTGCCTGCCGCCACACCGAAGCGCACCATCTCTTCCAGCGACGCGTCTTGCGCCAGTTTTAACGTCATCGCGCCTACCATACTGTCGCCTGCGCCAACAGTACTTTGACTTTTCACCGGGGGAGGAACAACCTGGATGCAATTCTCACTGTCTATGCCCAGCGCCCCTTGCGGCCCCAGAGAGACCACTACCCGGCGAGCCTTGCCGCTTTGCACTAATTCCTGGGCCGCTTTACGCACATCATCAGGCTGCGTCAGATCACGATTAACCAACGCGCTCAATTCTTTCAGGTTCGGTTTCACCAGTTCGATATCGCCAAGCGCCAGCGCGGCGGTGAGCGCGTCGCCAGAGCTATCAATAATGCAGCGAATGCCTTGCTTCTGCGCGGCGGAAATCAGTTGCGTGAGTTTCTCGACCTTAACGCCGGGCGGAAGGCTGCCGCTGATAACCAGAATTGCCCCGGATTCAATTTCCAGTACCTGTTCTTCAAGCTGGCGAAATTCGTCATCGTCCAGCGTGGCGCCGGGCATAACAAAACGATACTGTTCGCCGCTGGACTCGACGTGGACGTGCAGGTTCTGACGCGTCCAGTCCTTCGCATCGACGGTAGACACGGGGACATTTTCGTCAGCCAGTAGTGCGACAAGATGTTCGCCGGTAGCGCCGCCAGCCGGGAAAATTGCGGTCGCGGTGCCGCCAAGATGCGCAATGGCGCGAGCGACATTAATACCCCCGCCGCCGGGTTCGAATACCGGCGCGGAGCACCGCAGTTTACCTTCGGGATAAATTTGCGGCGTGATTGTTGCGCTATCGAGAGAGGGCGCAAGCGTCAACGTATAGATACGTACCATCGTTACCTCCTGTTAGGCTGATTTCAGTCTGGCACTTAATCCCCGGAAAGTGAAGGAATTAACAATATGATTTTCCGGATCTTTATTTAAAGAAGTGCGATGTAAAGTTATATAAATAAATGAATGCTTCGGGAGGGTTCTTATTCAAAAAATGAAATAGTAATTGATTGCTATGTTATTCGGGGCTTCTTATAATTCGCTACCTTTCCAGGGGCGTTTGTCATTGACCCCTATGAAAGTTTCCGGGACCGTCGTGGTCTCTTTTTTAGTTGTACGGACTCTATATAAATGAAGCTTTTGAAGGCAGTACCCGCTGTAGTTATGCTGGCGGGTGGCGTGTTCGCGTCTCTGTATGCCGCCGCCGATGATTCCGTTTTTACTGTCATGGATGATCCCTCCACCGCGAAAAAACCTTTTGAAGGTAATCTGAATGCGGGCTACCTTGCTCAGTCAGGCAATACTAAAAGTTCTTCCTTAACGGCTGACACGGCGATGACTTGGTATGGACAACGTACCGCCTGGTCATTATGGGGCAATGCCAGCAATACCTCCTCTAATGATGAACGCTCTTCAGAAAAATATGCGGTAGGCGCGCGTAACCGTTTTAATATGACGGATTATGATTATACCTTTGGCCAGGCCAGTTGGCTGACAGACCGTTTCAACGGTTATCGTCAGCGCGACGTACTGACCGCCGGTTACGGGCGGCAGTTCCTTAATGGTCCAGTGCACAGCTTCCGTTTTGAATTCGGTCCTGGGGTTCGCTATGACGAACATACGGACGATACTACTGAAACGCAGCCGTTGGGTTATGCTTCCGGCAGCTATGCCTGGCAGTTAACTGACAATGCTAAGTTTACACAGGGGGTGTCAGTATTTGGCGCAGAAGACACCACACTAAATTCGGAAACAGCCCTCAATGTCGCCATTAACGAACATTTTGGTCTAAAGGTGGGGTATAATTTAACGTGGAACTCGCAGCCGCCTGAATCAGCGCCTGAACATACCGATCGCCGCACTACGGTAACGCTGGGCTATAAGATGTAATATTGCGCCGGGTTACGTTACGTAACCCGGTTATTCCGTGGTGACGCCTCAGAAGAAGAAGGTGATGTCGCCGTTGATATAAGAATAGTCGTCTCCGGTGCGAAATTCCGACGTGACTTTGTTTAAAGAAAGAGAAAATGCGACGGGAGAATAGCCGATGGTGGCACCGACGCGATATTCATCCACGGTTTTATTAATATCCACCGTTTCCATTTTTGTTTGCAGCGTTTTCCCCTGTAACGTGTAGTTTTTATCAACTTCCCTGCGCTCAACGCCAGCAAATACTTTATAGATCAATCCCTCTTTTTGAGTGTGTATTAACCCTCGGCGGGACAGTAACCCAAACCCATTATCAGAGTTGAAGGTCTTATCATTTCCCAGCGCAACGGTTGCGCCGTACCCCAAATACTGGAAGAGATTGCCGCCGACAGCAGAGACTTCTGGATAGAAGCCCACATTGACACCCAGAATATCAATAGCTGGCGTAAGGGAGACCATTCCTTTTGCCGTGTAACCATAACGGTTTTCAATTTGATCCTGCCAGGCAGGGTATTTTTCTGCGCCTATTATTCGATGCGCCCGATTCTGAACCTCCTGACCGCCTGCGTCAGGACCAATAACGCCGATATCGGTACCTAAACGATAACGTAACCAATTGGTGGCTAATGAATTCCACTCCAGTCCGGTATGAAGAAAGGCGCTGAACGCGCGGTCGCCTTTGACGGCTTCAGGCTTTCTCTTATTGGCACCTGATGGAGAATAAATATCTTGCGCGATATGAAAAGAGAGTTGACTGGCGTCAGTGAGATCGTGGCTGTAGCCTAAAAAGAGCCCGGCAGTATAATCACCCCGGTCTGCAGCCTTGTGCCCATAAAGGGCATTTAAGGATGGTTGAAATATACCTGCATCATCATTCGCCACTGAAATAGCAAGGCTACTGGCATTGGCCATTGTGGTCGTACTGAGTATGGCGGCAATCATCGTTGCGCAATAGCTGTATTTGTTCACTTTTTACCCCTGAATATGAAAGTGAATACTCTTATTTTTACAAAGTAATAAACACAGCAGCATGATGCGCGGTGCTTATTAAACCTTTAAATATAACTAAACTCCTGCCAGCAGCGAGTCATTGAGAGGATACGTTGCCTTAATGTTGAAAAATGGTGTTGAAAAACATGCGTCAGATATTATTGAATATCCATTTTTCATTCGCTATCTGAGTGCGAGAAATTATTGGCTTCACGATTATGCATATAATACGATGTTTTTTGGTATCAATATGAATATCACGTTGTATTCTTTTGAGCTCATTTTCTTTGATGGCTTCGATGTTTATCTGTTATTAATTTTTACCGTGATAGTGTTGTCTTTAATGATGAGCGCATCTAACGGCTGTCAGGGTAATATAACCAAATTATTACTATCTGAATTATTAGGGCAGTTATTATTAAGGAAGCAAAAGTGAATAAGACCATTAATCTGCTAAAATTACTGCCCGTAGTATTATTAAGCGCATGTACTACATCGTATCCTCCCCAGGATACAACATCGGCACCCGAGTTACCCCATCGTAACGTACTCGTTCAACAACCTGATAACTGTAGCGTTGGCTGTCCTCAAGGAGGAAGTCAACAAACAATCTATCGCCATGTCTATACGCTCAATAATAATAGCGCCACGAAATTTGCCAACTGGGTTGCCTATAGCGTGACAAAGACCAGCCAGGCAAGCGGTCGCCCGCGGAACTGGGCGCAGGACCCCGATTTACCGCCCTCGGATACGTTGGCCCCTTCCGCCTATAAAAATGCCCATGCGCTATTAAAAGTCGATAGGGGACACCAGGCGCCGTTGGCAGGATTGGGCGGCGTATCGGACTGGCCGTCGTTAAATTATTTATCGAATATTACGCCGCAGAAATCCGCACTGAATCAGGGAGCATGGGCTGCACTGGAAAACCGGGTGCGCGAACTTGCCAAACAGGCTGATGTATCTGTAGTGCACGTAGTGACCGGCCCCCTTTTTGAGCGGCATATCGCCACATTGCCAGAAGATGCGACGGTAGAAATTCCCAGCGGGTACTGGAAGGTTTTATTCACCGGAACGACGCCGTCAAAAAGTGAAGGAAATTACGCTGCGTTTATTATGGATCAGAATACGCCCCGTTCGGCGAATTTTTGCGACTATCAGGTTACCGTGGAGGCTATCGAACATAAAACGAAGCCAGTGCTGACGCTGTGGTCTGCCTTGCCTGAAGCGGTAGCCAGCGAGGTGAAAACAACAAAGGGGAGTCTGGCGCAGAAGTTAGGTTGTCGATGAGAAGCGCTATACGGCGCGTAGAAAGATAATGGAGAAACCCTGTCAAGGGTCTTGATTTGCTACAGAGTGATGCAATCTCCCTTTTTTTAGTGTTACCATCGTCATGCCGGACGAAAATAGCGATTTTCGTCTGTGTCGAAGGTTGTGCGCCAATTTAGCAATGGTTGGCTAGATGGATACACAACTCACTGTCAATAAATTCATTTTCTCTTTGTATGTGATCTTGCGTATGGGTCACCACTGCAAATAAGGATATTACATGCCTGTTATTACTCTTCCTGATGGCAGCCAACGCCATTATGACCACCCTGTAAGCCCGATGGATGTTGCTCTGGACATTGGTCCTGGCCTGGCGAAAGCCACCATTGCGGGCCGTGTGAATGGCGAGCTGGTTGATGCTTCCGATCTGATTGAAAATGATGCGACGCTTTCCATCATCACCGCAAAAGATGAAGAGGGTCTGGAGATCATTCGTCACTCTTGCGCGCATCTGTTAGGTCACGCTATCAAGCAACTTTGGCCGCACACGAAAATGGCGATCGGCCCGGTTGTCGACAACGGTTTTTACTATGACGTTGATCTTGACCGCACGCTAACTCAGGAAGATGTCGAAGCGCTCGAAAAGCGGATGCATGAGCTCGCCGAGAAAAATTACGACGTTATCAAGAAGAAAGTCAGCTGGCACGAAGCGCGTGAAACCTTCGTGAAGCGTGGTGAAAGCTACAAAGTTTCCATTCTTGATGAAAACATTGCCCATGATGATAAGCCAGGCTTGTACCATCATGAAGAATATGTCGACATGTGTCGTGGTCCGCACGTGCCGAATATGCGTTTCTGCCATCACTTTAAACTGATGAAAACTGCCGGCGCATACTGGCGCGGTGACAGCAATAATAAGATGTTGCAGCGTATTTACGGTACGGCATGGGCAGATAAAAAAGCCCTGAACGCTTATCTGCAGCGCCTGGAAGAGGCCGCAAAACGCGACCACCGTAAAATTGGTAAGCAGCTCGACCTGTATCATATGCAGGAAGAAGCGCCGGGCATGGTGTTCTGGCACAACGACGGCTGGACTATCTTCCGCGAGCTGGAGGTCTTTGTTCGTTCTAAACTCAAAGAGTACCAGTATCAAGAAGTTAAAGGCCCGTTCATGATGGACCGTGTGCTGTGGGAAAAAACCGGGCACTGGGACAACTATAAAGATGCGATGTTCACCACATCCTCAGAAAACCGCGAATATTGCATCAAGCCGATGAACTGCCCGGGCCACGTTCAGATCTTTAACCAGGGTCTGAAATCCTATCGTGATTTGCCGCTGCGTATGGCGGAATTCGGTAGCTGCCACCGTAACGAGCCATCAGGCGCGCTGCATGGTCTGATGCGCGTACGCGGCTTTACGCAGGATGATGCGCATATCTTCTGCACCGAAGAGCAGATCCGCGATGAAGTTAACGCTTGTATTCGTATGGTCTACGATATGTACAGCACCTTTGGCTTCGAGAAGATCGTCGTCAAGCTTTCCACTCGTCCTGACAAGCGTATCGGCAGCGATGAGATGTGGGATCGTGCTGAGGCGGATCTGGCGGTTGCGCTGGAAGAAAATAATATCCCGTTTGAGTATCAACTGGGTGAAGGCGCATTCTACGGTCCGAAAATTGAATTTACCTTATATGACTGCCTCGATCGTGCATGGCAGTGCGGTACAGTACAGCTGGACTTCTCCTTACCGTCTCGTCTGAGCGCCTCCTATGTAGGCGAAGACAACGAGCGTAAGGTGCCGGTAATGATTCACCGTGCGATTCTTGGGTCGATGGAACGCTTCATCGGTATCCTGACCGAAGAGTTCGCTGGTTTCTTCCCGACATGGCTCGCGCCTGTTCAGGTAGTCGTGATGAATATTACCGATTCGCAGTCTGAATACGTTAACGAATTGACGCAGAAACTACAAAATGCGGGCATTCGTGTAAAAGCAGACTTGAGAAATGAGAAGATTGGCTTTAAAATCCGCGAGCACACTTTACGTCGTGTCCCTTATATGTTGGTCTGTGGTGATAAAGAGGTGGAAGCAGGCAAAGTTGCCGTTCGCACCCGCCGCGGTAAAGACCTGGGCAGTCTGGACGTAAATGACGTGATTGAGAAGCTGCAACAAGAGATTCGCAGCCGCAGTCTTCAACAACTGGAGGAATAAAGTATTAAAGGCGGAAAACGAGTTCAAACGGCGCGTCCGAATCGTATTAATAGCGAAATTCGCGCGCAAGAAGTTCGCTTAACAGGTCTGGAAGGCGAGCAGCTTGGTATTGTGAGTCTGAGAGAAGCTCTGGAAAAAGCTGAAGAAGCCGGAGTAGACTTAGTCGAAATCAGCCCTAACGCCGAGCCGCCGGTTTGTCGTATAATGGATTACGGTAAATTCCTCTATGAAAAGAGTAAGTCTTCTAAGGAACAGAAGAAAAAGCAAAAAGTTATCCAGGTGAAGGAAATTAAATTCCGTCCTGGGACAGATGAAGGCGACTATCAGGTAAAACTCCGCAGCCTGATTCGCTTTCTCGAAGAGGGCGATAAGGCCAAAATCACGCTGCGTTTCCGCGGTCGTGAGATGGCCCACCAGCAAATCGGTATGGAAGTGCTTAATCGCGTGAAAGACGATTTGCAAGAACTGGCAGTGGTCGAATCCTTCCCAACGAAGATCGAAGGCCGTCAGATGATCATGGTGCTTGCTCCTAAGAAGAAACAGTAAGGCCTTCAAGTAACAATTCTGTGAAGCCTTCGGGCTTCACAGGTTTTGTTCGCCTATGTTTCGTTTATTAACAATGCGAAGTGGAAGTTATTAAAATGCCAAAAATTAAGACCGTACGCGGTGCTGCTAAGCGCTTCAAAAAAACCGGTAAAGGTGGTTTTAAGCACAAGCACGCTAACCTGCGTCACATTCTGACCAAAAAAGCGACTAAACGTAAACGTCACCTGCGTCCGAAAGCCATGGTTTCTAAAGGCGATCTGGGCCTGGTTATCGCGTGCCTGCCGTACGCATAAGCCGTTAACGTTTTTAACTTTTTAATTAGAATAGATACAGGAGAGCACATATGGCTCGCGTAAAACGTGGTGTAATTGCACGCGCACGTCACAAGAAAATTTTGAAACAAGCCAAAGGCTACTACGGTGCGCGTTCTCGCGTATACCGCGTTGCCTTCCAGGCAGTTATCAAAGCTGGTCAGTATGCTTACCGTGACCGTCGTCAACGTAAGCGTCAGTTCCGTCAACTGTGGATTGCGCGTATCAACGCAGCAGCACGTCAGAACGGTATTTCTTACAGCAAATTCATCAACGGCCTGAAAAAAGCCTCTGTTGAAATCGACCGTAAGATCCTGGCTGATATCGCCGTATTCGACAAAGTCGCGTTCACCGCGCTGGTTGAAAAAGCGAAAGCAGCTCTGGCATAAGCCAGTGAAAAGAGGGAGCCTGGCTCCCTCTCTTTTATTTACTGTTCAGTGAGTTGACAATTGACCTGTAACCCTTTTCAATAAAGGATATTCGGTTTTACCACATAAGGTAACGCAAGCATGAACGCTGCTATTTTCCGTTTCTTTTTTTACTTTAGCACCTGATCCCAGGAGGCTAGCGCGTGAAAAACGAAACGAAAAACAGCGCAAAAAAGCCTCCTGATGGAGGCTTTTTTTGTATCTGAAATCGAGAGATTACGTCCAATGAACCGGTGTCTTCACCGACACAATGAGGAAAACCATGTCACATCTCGCAGAGCTGGTTGCCAATGCAGCGGCCGCCATTAACCAGGCGTCAGATGTTGCCGCGTTAGACAATGTACGCGTCGAATATTTGGGCAAGAAAGGGCATTTAACCCTTCAGATGACGACCCTACGCGATCTGCCGCCGGAAGAGCGTCCGGCAGCCGGGGCAGTCATTAACGCCGCGAAAGAGCAGGTACAACAGGCTCTTAACGCGCGTAAAGCCGAGCTGGAAAGCGCAGCGCTTAACGCCCGTCTGGCCGCTGAAACCATCGATATCTCCCTGCCGGGGCGCCGTATTGAGAACGGCGGTCTGCATCCGGTCACGCGTACCATTGACCGTATTGAAAGTTTCTTCGGTGAGCTTGGTTTTACCGTGGCGACTGGCCCGGAAATCGAAGATGACTACCATAACTTCGATGCGTTAAACATTCCGGGTCATCATCCGGCCCGCGCCGATCATGATACCTTCTGGTTTGACGCGACCCGTCTGCTGCGGACCCAGACGTCTGGCGTCCAGATCCGGACGATGAAAGCGCAGCAACCGCCGATCCGTATTATTGCTCCGGGCCGTGTATACCGTAATGACTACGACCAGACGCATACTCCGATGTTCCATCAGATGGAAGGTCTGATTGTTGATACCAACATCAGCTTCACCAACCTCAAAGGTACGCTGCACGACTTCCTGCGTAATTTCTTTGAGGAGGATCTGCAGATTCGCTTCCGTCCTTCTTATTTTCCGTTCACCGAACCTTCTGCGGAAGTGGATGTGATGGGTAAAAACGGCAAATGGCTGGAAGTGCTGGGCTGCGGGATGGTGCATCCGAATGTGCTGCGTAATGTCGGTATCGATCCGGAAATCTATTCTGGCTTCGCTTTTGGTATGGGGATGGAACGTCTGACCATGTTGCGTTACGGCGTCACCGACCTGCGTTCATTCTTCGAAAACGATCTGCGTTTCCTTAAACAGTTTAAATAAAGGCAGGATAAAACAATGAAATTCAGCGAACTGTGGTTACGCGAGTGGGTTAACCCGGCAATTGATAGCGATGCGTTGGCTAACCAGATTACGATGGCTGGCCTGGAAGTAGACGGCGTTGAGCCGGTCGCGGGAAGCTTCAATGGCGTTGTGGTTGGGGAAGTGGTTGAGTGCGCCCAGCATCCGAACGCTGACAAATTGCGTGTAACGAAAGTCAACGTCGGCGGAGAACGCCTGTTGGATATCGTCTGCGGCGCGCCAAACTGTCGTCAGGGGCTGAAAGTAGCGGTGGCCACCATTGGCGCTATTCTGCCTGGCGATTTCAAAATTAAAGCGGCAAAACTGCGTGGCGAACCGTCTGAAGGGATGCTGTGCTCCTTCTCCGAACTGGGGATTTCCGACGATCACAGCGGCATTATCGAACTGCCGGCGGATGCGCCGCTGGGTACCGATATCCGTGAATACCTGAAGCTTGACGACAATACCATCGAAATTAGCGTCACGCCGAACCGTGCGGATTGCTTAGGTATCATCGGCGTTGCGCGTGATGTGGCGGTACTGAACAAAGCGCCGCTCCAGGAGCCTGAAATGGCGCCGGTTACGGCAACCATCAGCGATACGCTGCCGATTACAGTAGAGGCCGCTGATGCGTGTCCACGCTATCTTGGCCGGGTGGTAAAAGGCATCAATGTTAACGCGCCGACGCCGCTGTGGATGAAAGAGAAACTGCGTCGCTGCGGTATTCGCTCCATCGATGCGGTGGTTGACGTCACCAACTATGTGCTGCTCGAACTGGGTCAGCCAATGCATGCTTTCGATAAAGATCGCATTGATGGCGGTATTGTCGTGCGGATGGCAAAAGAGGGTGAAACCGTCGTCCTGCTGGACGGTAGCGAAGCGACGTTAAATGCGGACACGCTGGTGATCGCCGATCACCATAAGGCGCTGGGGATAGCCGGTATTTTTGGCGGCGAACATTCCGGCGTGAACGGCGAAACGCAAAATGTGCTGCTGGAATGTGCGTACTTTAATCCGCTGTCTATCACCGGTCGCGCTCGCCGCCACGGTCTGCATACCGATGCGTCTCACCGCTACGAGCGCGGGGTGGACCCGGCGCTGCAATATAAAGCGATAGAGCGCGCTACTCGTCTGCTTCTTGATATCTGTGGCGGTGATGCGGGTCCGATAATTGATGTGAGCAACGAAGCAACGTTGCCGAAACGCGCCACCATTACGCTGCGTCGCAGTAAACTGGATCGCCTGATCGGGCATCATATTGCGGATGAGCAGGTCAGTGATATTCTGCGTCGTCTGGGCTGTGAAGTGACCGAAGGGCAGGACGAGTGGAAAGCCGTAGCGCCGACCTGGCGTTTCGATATGGAAATTGAAGAAGATCTGGTGGAAGAGGTGGCCCGCGTTTACGGCTATAACAATATTCCGGACGAGCCAATCCAGGCCGGTTTAATCATGGGGACGCACCGTGAAGCCGATCTGTCGTTGAAGCGGGTTAAAACCATGCTGAACGACAAAGGCTATCAGGAAGTGATTACCTATAGCTTTGTCGATCCTAAAGTACAACAGCTCATCCATCCAGGCGCAGAAGCGCTGCTGCTGCCAAACCCTATCTCCGTTGAGATGTCGGCGATGCGTCTGTCTCTGTGGAGCGGATTGTTGGCGACGGTGGTCTATAACCAAAACCGTCAGCAGAATCGCGTGCGTATTTTTGAAACCGGTTTACGTTTCGTTCCGGATACACAAGCCAATCTGGGTATTCGACAGGATCTGATGCTGGCTGGCGTGATTTGCGGTAACCGCTATGATGAGCACTGGAACCTGGCAAAAGAGACCGTTGATTTCTATGATTTGAAAGGCGATCTGGAAGCAGTACTGGATTTAACCGGCAAACTGGGTGATATCCAGTTTAAGGCGGAGATGAATCCGGCTCTGCATCCGGGACAGTCTGCGGCGATTTATCTGAAAGATGAACGTATTGGTTTTATTGGGGTTGTTCACCCTGAACTGGAACGTAAACTGGATCTGAATGGTCGTACGCTGGTGTTTGAACTGGAATGGAATAAGCTCGCAGACCGTATCGTGCCGCAGGCGCGGGAGATTTCACGCTTCCCGGCCAACCGTCGCGATATTGCGGTTGTTGTTGCAGAAAACGTTCCCGCAGCGGATATTTTATCCGAATGTAAGAAAGTTGGCGTAAATCAGGTAGTTGGCGTAAACTTATTTGACGTGTACCGCGGTAAGGGTGTTGCGGAGGGTTATAAGAGCCTCGCTATCAGCCTGATCCTTCAGGATACCAACCGTACACTCGAAGAAGAGGAGATTGCCGCTACCGTCGCCAAATGTGTAGAGGCATTAAAAGAGCGATTCCAGGCATCATTGAGGGATTGAACCTATGGCGCTTACAAAAGCTGAAATGTCAGAATATCTGTTTGATAAGCTTGGGCTTAGCAAGCGGGATGCCAAAGAACTGGTTGAACTGTTTTTCGAAGAGATCCGTCGTGCTCTGGAAAACGGTGAGCAGGTGAAACTCTCTGGTTTTGGTAACTTCGATCTGCGTGATAAAAATCAACGTCCGGGGCGTAACCCGAAAACGGGTGAAGATATTCCTATTACAGCACGGCGCGTGGTGACCTTCAGACCCGGGCAGAAGTTAAAGAGCCGGGTCGAAAACGCTTCGCCCAAAGAAGAGTAATCAGATCCAGGCATAACATCCATCAGGGTGTATTGCGGCAGATACGCTGCCATCCCGAAAGTAGATCAGCGGGATGACAGCGTATTTGTCAGCCTGAAAGATGACCCGTATAACTAAAAAGGCCGCATTGCGGCCTTTTTTCTTTCAAGTAAAGGATACCCACCGTAAAATCACGCTACCTCTTTTCAGCTGAATGGATAACATGCTGACTTTTGCCCGCCAACAACAGCGACGAAACGTTCGCTGGCTTCTGAGCCTGTCACTGCTGGTGCTACTGGCTACACTTCTGAGCTTATGCGCAGGCGAACAGTGGCTTGCCCCCGGTGACTGGTTAAGCGCCCGGGGGGAACTGTTTGTCTGGCAAATTCGCCTTCCCCGCACGCTTGCGGTATTGCTGGTTGGCGCTGCGCTGGCGCTATCTGGCGCTGTGATGCAGGCGCTGTTTGAAAACCCACTTGCTGAACCGGGTCTGCTCGGCGTTTCGAATGGGGCCGGTGTTGGGCTTATTGCCGCCGTCTTACTGGGGCAGGGGCAACTGCCAGGATGGGCGCTGGGGCTGTGCGCTATAGCCGGCGCGCTCATTATTACGTTAATCCTGCTGCGTTTTGCGCGTCGCCATCTTTCTACCAGCCGCTTGTTGTTGGCGGGCGTCGCGCTAGGCATTATCTGTAGCGCGCTGATGACGTGGGCTATCTATTTTTCCACCTCTTTCGATCTGCGGCAATTAATGTACTGGATGATGGGAGGATTTGGCGGCGTTGACTGGCAGCAGAGCTGGCTAATGATTGCGCTCATCCCGGTACTGATCTGGATATGTTGCCAGTCGCAACCGCTGAATATGCTGGCGCTAGGGGAAACCTCGGCGCGGCAGCTTGGCCTGCCGCTGTGGTTCTGGCGCAATTTGTTGGTCGTCGCCACCGGCTGGATGGTGGGCGTCAGCGTGGCGATGGCGGGGGCGATTGGTTTTATCGGTCTGGTTATTCCGCACATCCTGCGCTTATGTGGTTTAACCGATCACCGGGTTTTACTTCCCGGCTGCGCGCTGGCCGGGGCTATCGCCCTGCTATTGGCTGATGTGGTCGCCCGACTGGCGCTGGCGTCGGCTGAACTGCCTATCGGGGTGGTCACCGCCACATTGGGGGCACCAGTGTTTATCTGGCTGCTACTCAAATCCGCGCGTTAGCGCATCGGTAAACAACTGCTTTCATCATTCGCAGTCTATGATTAAAGGCTAGCGATGAAACCCGCTATTCTACCGACATCAGGGAGACACCATGCAAAACTCGCTTCTTAATACTCACGTTACGACGATTGATGGAGAGGTCACTACACTTGAAAAATACGCCGGAAAAGTGCTGCTCATTGTAAACGTCGCCTCCAGATGTGGCCTGACGCCGCAATATGAACAGTTGGAAAATATCCAGAAGGCGTGGGCAGATCAGGGGTTTGTCGTGTTGGGTTTTCCCTGCAACCAGTTTATGGGGCAGGAGCCAGGCAGCGAAGAGGAGATTAAAACCTATTGTGCCAGCACCTGGGGCGTCACGTTCCCGATGTTCAGTAAAATTGATGTGAATGGCGACGCGCGCCATCCGCTGTATCAAAAACTGATAGCCGCTGCGCCAACGGCAGTCGCGCCGGAGAAGAGCGGCTTTTACGAACGGATGGTAAGCAAAGGCCGTACGCCACTCTATCCGGATGATATTCTGTGGAATTTTGAAAAATTTTTGGTAGGCCGGGATGGTCAGGTGGTACAGCGTTTTTCGCCGGATATGACGCCTGAAGATCCTATTGTGATGGAAAGCATAAAAATCGCGTTGGCAAAATAATGTCTCAATTGATGCAATTAAAGGATGTCGCCGAGAGCACCCGCCTGGGGCCGCTTTCCGGCGAAGTAAGCGCAGGAGAGATCCTTCATCTTGTCGGGCCGAACGGTGCCGGGAAAAGCACGCTACTGGCGCGTATGGCGGGGTTAACCTCCGGCGAGGGGAGCATCAGGTTTGGCGGAGCGCCGCTGGAGGCATGGGCGACGGCAACGCTTGCCCAACATCGCGCTTATCTTGCGCAACAGCAAAATCCGCCGTTTGCTATGCCGGTCTGGCATTACCTGACATTGCATCAACCTGATAAAACGCGAACCGGGCAGCTTAACGAGGTGGCCGATATGCTTGGATTGGGCGACAAACTGGGGCGAAGCGTGAATCAGCTTTCCGGTGGCGAGTGGCAACGTGTTCGTCTTGCTGCCGTTGTACTACAAATTCATCCCGACGCTAATCCGGTCGGTCAATTATTGCTGCTTGATGAGCCGATGAACAGTCTCGATGTTGCGCAACAAAACGCTCTGGATCGGGTATTACATCATTTATGTCAGGCAGGAATTGCGATTGTGATGAGTAGCCACGATCTGAACCACACGCTGCGCCATGCGCATAAAGCCTGGTTACTAAAGCGCGGTAAACTCATTGCCTGCGGCCGCCGGGAAGAGGTGCTCACCCCCTCTTATCTGGCGCAAGCCTACGGTTTGCGCTTTCGACGACTCGACGTCGAGGGGCATCCAATGCTCATTTCGGCCACTTAAGTAAAATCGTTTCTTGAAAAGCAGGTAATTTCGACGCTAAATTAATACCAAAATAAAAACAGAGGATTGTTGCGGCATGCGTTTTTGGCTTCTTGTTATCACAGCATTGTTCCTGGCAGGATGCAGTACTCATCGGGCACCGGCGCCAAATGCCAGATTATCAGACTCCATTACCGTCATTGCGGGTCTGAACGATCAGTTGCAGTCCTGGCGCGGTACGCCATACCGCTACGGCGGCATGAGTCGCAGAGGCGTGGACTGTTCCGGCTTTGTGGTAGTCACTATGCGCGACAAGTTTGATTTGCAGTTGCCTCGTGATACGCGTGAACAATCAAAAATCGGCACCAGAATCGATAAAGATGAATTGATGCCCGGAGATTTGGTTTTCTTTAAAACCGGTTCGGGCGAAAGTGGTTTACATGTTGGTATTTACGATACAAATAATGAGTTTATTCATGCCTCTACCAGTCGTGGCGTGATGCGTTCATCGCTGGATAATGTGTACTGGCGAAAAAACTTCTGGCAGGCACGGCGAATTTAACCCCGCAGACGATATAAATTTTATAGTCTATTTTTAACATATCGCCGGTTGAACTTATGACATCTGTTGTCATCATATATAATGATATAACCGTAGCATTTACAAACGTACTTTTATTAAAAACGGGCGTGCTCACGCCCTGTTAAAAGTACAACATTGGATATTGGTTTATAATCAGAGTAAGTTAAAAAAAGGAACCGGTTCACCGGTAAACAAGAAAAATGATGACGCTTCAATTAGTATCTGAAGTTACGTCTGTTTCCGTCCGTAGTGACTGGATGGCGAATAGCGCCCTAACCATGGGACTGGCGTAATGATTGCTTCACTTGATGAGCTTTACCATTCCGAACTCTTTTTCCTTCCCGTCATGGATGAAAACGCTCGGCTTGTTGGTTTAGAGATTATTGCAACGTTTGCCGCTGAAGACGGCGCCGTGCGGATGCCGACTGAGTTGGTAGCGCCTCGCCTTTCGGTGGAGGAACAATACTGTCTGTTTGTTGAAAAACTGGCGTTGTTAGAAACCTGTCAGCACTTTTTTATTCAGCATAAACTTATTGCATGGCTTAATTTACCGCCTGCAATTAGTGACTTATTATTATTAGATAGCGAACTTTTTTCCCGGGCAGCGCGCTTTCCGTTTCTTGAATTAGCTATAAATGAGAATTATCCTGGGTTAAACCAGGGCAAAAACAATGAAACGTTAGCTAATCTGGCAATGCATTTCCCATTAATGCTGGCAAATTTTGGGGCAGGCGAGGCGTCGACTAAAGCTATTTTCGATGGGCTTTTCAAACGAGTCATGTTGGATAAAAATTTTATTCAGCAGCGAGCTGAAATGATCTCATTCGAACCATTCATGCACGCTATCGTTGCCCAGATCTCCTCCAGCTGCGAGTCGCTGATGATTGCCGGTATTGATACTGAGGCGATGTTTGCGCGCGCAGCGCCATTGGGGTTTAGCGCATTCCAGGGCGGACTATGGCCTTCGGTGCCGGTAAGCCAGCTCATTAAACTCGTTCAGCGATAACCTTTCTGTTTGCCGGTGTTTAACCGGTGATTAACCGTCTACACTGAAGACAGGAGGCCCTATGACCCTGTCTTTTACTGCCCGTTGGCGCGATGAACTGCCAGCAACGTATACCGCGCTTTTACCCACACCGTTAAAAAATGCGCGACTGATTTGGTATAACGACGAACTGGCGCAGCAGTTAGCCATTCCCGCGTCGTTATTTGACGCTACTAATGGCGCTGGCGTTTGGGGCGGCGAAACCTTATTACCCGGTATGTCGCCTGTCGCGCAGGTATATAGCGGGCATCAGTTCGGCGTCTGGGCGGGACAGCTCGGCGACGGACGCGGTATTTTGCTGGGCGAACAGCTCCTGGCGGATGGCTCGACCCTCGACTGGCATCTGAAAGGCGCCGGATTAACACCCTATTCGCGAATGGGGGATGGACGCGCCGTCCTGCGTTCAACCATACGAGAAAGTCTTGCCAGCGAAGCCATGCATTATCTGGGTATTCCCACGACGCGCGCGTTATCTATCGTAGCCAGCGATACGCCGGTTCTGCGAGAGACGCAGGAAACGGGCGCGATGTTAATGCGTTTGGCACAAAGTCATATGCGTTTTGGTCATTTCGAACATTTCTATTACCGCCGTGAGCCGGAAAAAGTTCAGCAACTGGCTGATTTCGCTATTCGTCATTATTGGCCGCAATGGCAGGATGTCCCGGAAAAATATGCTTTGTGGTTTGAAGAGGTGGCGGCGCGTACCGGAAGACTCATCGCCGAGTGGCAAACCGTCGGTTTTTCGCACGGCGTTATGAATACGGATAACATGTCGATTCTGGGGCTGACCATCGACTATGGCCCCTTTGGTTTTCTCGACGACTACGATCCCGGCTTCATTGGTAACCATTCCGATCATCAGGGACGTTACCGCTTTGATAATCAACCGTCGGTGGCGCTGTGGAATTTACAACGTCTGGCGCAGACGTTAACCCCTTTTATTGAGATCGACGCGTTAAACAGAGCGCTGGATCGCTACCAGGACGCGTTGTTAACGCACTATGGGCAGCGAATGCGCCAGAAGCTGGGCTTCTTTACCGAGCAAAAAGACGATAACGCTTTACTGAATGAATTGTTTAGTCTGATGGCGCGCGAAGGGAGTGACTATACCCGTACATTTCGGATGTTAAGCCATACGGAGCAACAGAGCGCTTCCTCGCCGTTGCGGGATACGTTTATCGATCGCGCGGCGTTCGATGCCTGGTTCGACCGCTACCGGGCGCGATTGCGCACAGAGGCGGTGGATGACGCGCTGCGCCAGCAGCAGATGCAACGCGTGAATCCTGCGATTGTGTTGCGCAACTGGCTGGCGCAACGCGCGATAGATGCGGCTGAACAGGGAGACATGGCGGAACTGCATCGGTTGCATGAAGTTTTACGTCAACCTTTTACCGATCGAGATGATGACTATGCCAGCCGACCACCGGAGTGGGGAAAGCGGCTGGAGGTCAGTTGTTCAAGTTAGCCTGACGCCAGCAGCATCGTCTGCTGGCGCAGCGCTATTTGGTTAACAGTAGCTTCCCGGCCTGAGTTTTGCGCAACAGATACTCCTGACCGTTGTGATCGATAATGACTTTGCCGTCCGGACCTAATAGCGCCTGACTGTTGACGCGCCGTTCAGCGGCAGGGAGAAGCGTTTCATTGTCTATTTCCTTAGGGTGAGGCAGCTCGGTGTTATCCATACGCGACATGCTATTTATTAATAATCAAACTCACAATGATTATTATTATCAATAATTAATGCGATAACAGCAAGTGCTAATTCTGCGGAGTGATATACGCGCGCGGAGAGAAAAGGGCGGGTAACGCATCGAAGAAACGCCCATCCCGGCAGGATGGGCGAGCTATTAAAAGCGGCTGTCTACCGCCGCGGCAAGTTTTTCCAACAAAACTTCCGTATCTTCCCAGTTCAGGCAGGGATCGGTAATGGACTGACCATAGATTAATGGTTGACCGCTGATAATTTTTTGCGTGCCTTCCCGTAAAAAACTCTCGGCCATAATCCCGGCAATTGCCGTGGAGCCATTACGAATCTGCTGGCAAATATCATCACATACCTCCAACTGGCGGCGATGCTGTTTTTGACAGTTGCCGTGGCTGAAGTCGACGACCAGATGTTCCGGCAGATCAAATTCATGCAACGTGTCGCAGGCGGCGGCAATATCTTCAGCGTGGTAGTTCGGTTTTTTACCGCCGCGCATGATGATGTGCCCATACGGGTTGCCACTCGTCTGGTAGATGGTCATCTGTCCGTCTTTATCCGGCGAGAGAAACATATGGCTGGCGCGGGAGGCGCGAATAGCGTCAACGGCAATGCGAGTATTGCCATCCGTACCATTTTTAAAGCCGACCGGACAAGAGAGCGCAGAAGCCATTTCCCGATGGATTTGGCTTTCGGTGGTACGCGCGCCAATCGCTCCCCAACTGATCAGATCGGCAATAAACTGGCCAGTGACCATATCAAGAAACTCTGTGGCGGTCGGTACTCCCAGTTCGTTCACCTGCAATAGCAAGCGACGCGCCAGTTCAAGCCCATAATTGACGCGGTAACTTCCATTCAAGTCGGGATCGGAAATCAGGCCTTTCCATCCCACGACGGTGCGCGGTTTTTCAAAATAGGTGCGCATGACGATTTCCAGACGCGCCTGATGCTTTTGGCGTTGTGCCTGGAGCTGCGTCGCGTATTCCATGGCAGCATTCAGATCGTGAATCGAACAGGGGCCAATGACGACCAGTAGCCGTGGATCTTCACCATTTAAAATCTTTTCTATCCGGCGTCGGGAGTCGGTAACGTGACTGGCGACGGAGGACGATACAGGATACCGCTGCGCGAGTTCGGTCGGTGTTACCAGGCTGTCGATACGCGCAGTACGGAGTTCGTCGGTTCTGTTCATTACAAGTCTCAGAAATTTGTTGCTTCAACGGCAGGACTACCGGGAAGTGATGGGCATCACGATAAACCAATCCCTGCTGATTTCAAGTGCGAGGCGTGTCACACCTCGCAGGCAGAACGGCATGATAACAAAAACTAACCCATTAAACTAGTTTGCTAGTACATCCTGCGGTTAAGCCCCATAATATCGAGAATCTTGGTGGCTATCTCTTCAACGGAATAATTAGTGCTGTTCAGGCAGGGGATCTGATTCTTACGATACAGCGCTTCGACCTCCGCCACTTCCATGCGGCACTGACGCAACGAGGCATAGCGACTGTTTTCACGGCGTTCTTCGCGAATTGCCGCCAGGCGTTCAGGGTCAATTGTCAGGCCGAACAGTTTATGTTGTAGCGGTTTTAACGATGTGGGCAGCGTCAAATTATCCATATCATCGGCGATGAAAGGATAGTTAGCCGCACGAATGCCGAATTGCATCGCCAGATAGAGGCTGGTGGGCGTTTTTCCACAGCGCGAAACGCCAAGTAAAATGACCTGGGCCTGATCGAGATTGCGCAATGAAATGCCATCATCATGCGCCAGGGTATAATCGATAGCGGCAATACGGGCGTCATACTTGTTCAGGTTACCCGGATTAAGCCCATGAGTACGATGAGCGATCGGCGTCGGATCCAGTTTCATCTCCTGCTGAAGCGGCGCCACCAGCGCCTGGACGATATCCTGGCAGAAACCTTCGCTCTGTAAGATGATGGCGCGAATTTCAGGTAAAACAATCGAGTAAAACACCAGCGGGCGAACGCCGGTTTGCTGATAAATGGCGTCAATTTGGTCTTTGACGGCGCGGGCGCGACTTTCGTTCTCCACGAATGGCAGCGTGATGCTGCTGATCGTCACCGGAAACTGCGACATAACCGCGTGACCCAGGACCTCGGCGGTGATGGCGGTACCATCAGAAATATAGAAAACATGGCGATCAACAACATTATCCATTCTGTTCATCCTGAAGAGTAAACATAATTATCTGAAAGCATAAATTAAAAGTAACGGGAAACGTATAACTTGTCGCTTATTTTATAAAATGACAGGCGCTTTTTATAATTAATGAAAAGTGTGTTTCATTTCCTGGAAACGCAGTTTATACCGGGGGTTATTCAGGGAATGCCGTGCTATGCGCGGGTTTGCGCAACTACGTAAACAATCTGAAAAAATGAAAAAATAAATTTGCTTGAACGATTCACCGTTTTTTTCGCGGGTTTAAGTATGCCAGGATAAATACGCAACTATGTGTTTCTTAAACTCGTTCATTTATCACAAAAGGATTGTTCGATGTCCAACAATGGCTCGTCACCGCTGGTGCTTTGGTATAACCAACTCGGCATGAATGATGTAGACAGAGTTGGGGGCAAAAATGCCTCCCTGGGTGAAATGATTACTAACCTTTCCGGCATGGGCGTATCCGTTCCGAATGGTTTTGCAACCACTGCCGATGCGTTTAACCAGTTTTTGGATCAAAGCGGCGTAAACCAGCGCATTTATGAGCTGCTGGATAAGACAGATATTGATGATGTCTCCCAGCTGGCGAAAGCGGGCGCGCAGATCCGCCAGTGGATTATCGACACTCCTTTCCAGCCGGAGCTGGAAAACGCCATCCGCGATGCCTATGCACAGCTTTCGTCGGATGATGAAAATGCCTCTTTTGCCGTGCGTTCCTCCGCCACGGCGGAAGATATGCCAGATGCTTCGTTTGCGGGTCAACAGGAAACGTTTCTTAACGTTCAGGGCTTCGACGCGGTGCTGGTGGCAGTGAAACACGTATTTGCTTCTCTGTTTAACGATCGCGCCATCTCTTATCGCGTTCACCAGGGATATGATCATCGCGGCGTAGCGCTTTCCGCTGGCGTGCAGCGGATGGTTCGCTCCGATCTCGCCTCGTCAGGGGTGATGTTCTCTATCGATACCGAATCCGGCTTTGACCAGGTGGTCTTTATCACCTCGGCATGGGGACTGGGTGAAATGGTGGTGCAGGGCGCGGTTAACCCGGATGAATTTTATGTCCATAAGCCAACCCTGGCGGCAGGCCGTCCGGCCATCGTACGCCGCACCATGGGGTCGAAAAAAATCCGCATGGTTTACGCCGCCACCCAGGAGCACGGCAAGCAAGTGAAGATTGAGGATGTGCCGCAGGAACAGCGCGACATTTTCTCGCTCACCAACGAAGAAGTGCAGGAGCTGGCGAAACAAGCGGTGCAGATTGAGCAGCACTATGGTCGTCCGATGGATATCGAATGGGCGAAAGACGGTCATACCGGTAAGCTCTTTATTGTGCAGGCACGTCCGGAAACCGTGCGCTCCCGTGGCCAGGTGATGGAGCGTTATACGCTACATGCGCAAGGGAAAATCATTGCCGAAGGTCGCGCCATTGGGCATCGTATCGGCGCAGGTACGGTAAAAGTTATTCACGATATCGGCGAAATGAACCGTATTGAGCCTGGCGATGTGCTTGTCACCGATATGACCGACCCGGACTGGGAACCGATCATGAAAAAAGCGGCGGCGATTGTCACTAACCGTGGCGGGCGCACCTGTCACGCGGCGATTATCGCCCGCGAATTGGGCATTCCGGCGGTAGTCGGCTGCGGCGACGCCACCGAACGCATGAAAGATGGCGAAAAAGTAACCGTCTCCTGCGCAGAAGGTGATACCGGTTATGTTTATGCCGACATGCTGGATTTCAGCGTAAAAAGCTCCAGCGTAGACACCATGCCAGAGCTACCGCTGAAGGTCATGATGAATGTCGGCAACCCGGACAGGGCATTTGACTTTGCCTGCCTGCCGAATGAAGGCGTAGGTCTGGCGCGACTGGAATTCATCATTAACCGTATGATTGGCGTTCACCCACGCGCGCTGCTGGAGTTTGACGACCAGGATGCCGCGCTGCAAAACGACATTCGTGAGATGATGAAAGGGTTTGACTCGCCGCGTGAATTTTACGTTGGTCGACTGACGGAAGGGATCGCGACGTTAGGCGCCGCCTTCTACCCGAAACGCGTCATCGTTCGCCTGTCTGACTTTAAGTCCAACGAATACGCCAACCTGGTCGGCGGCGAACGCTATGAGCCGCATGAAGAAAACCCGATGCTGGGCTTCCGCGGCGCGGGTCGTTACGTCGCAGAAAGTTTCCGCGATTGTTTTGCGCTGGAATGCGAAGCGGTGAAACGCGTGCGCAACGATATGGGCCTTACCAACGTCGAAATCATGATCCCGTTCGTGCGGACGGTCGACCAGGCGAAAGCGGTCATCGAAGAGCTGGCGCGCCAGGGGCTTAAACGCGGCGAGAACGGGCTGAAGATCATCATGATGTGCGAGATCCCGTCCAATGCCTTGCTGGCTGAACAGTTCCTCGAGTATTTTGATGGATTCTCGATTGGTTCTAACGACATGACGCAGCTGGCGCTGGGGCTGGATCGCGATTCCGGCGTGGTGTCTGAACTGTTTGACGAGCGTAACGACGCGGTGAAAGCGCTGCTGTCTATGGCGATCCGCGCGGCGAAAAAACAGGGCAAATATGTTGGAATTTGTGGTCAGGGTCCGTCCGACCATGAAGACTTTGCCGCCTGGCTGATGGAAGAGGGGATCGACAGCCTGTCGCTGAACCCGGACACCGTGGTTCAGACCTGGCTGAGTCTGGCGGAACTGAAGAAGTAGTGTAATACCGGATGGCGGCGTTAACGTCGCCATCCGGCAATTTATACCGCAGTGTGCTCCTGGCGCAGCCGCTCAATAATATCCTGCCGCAACAGAAACTTCTGCACTTTGCCAGAGGCGGTTCTGGGCAGTTTTTCTACGATGACGATCCGTTCCGGATATTTATACTTCGCTACCCGTTTTCGACTGAAAAAAGCGATCACCTCTTCCAGCGTCAGCGAAAGGTGCGGCGGTTTTAAGACTACATACGCGCATGAACGTTCGCCTAAGCGTTCATCAGGCATAGCAACGACGCAAGCATCGTGTATGCGGGGGTGTTGCAATAAAATATCCTCCACCTCGCGACTGCTGATATTTTCACCTCCACGTATAATAATATCCTTTTTGCGCCCGGTAATTTTGATATAACCGTCTTCATCCATGCGGCAGAGGTCGCCGCTGTAATACCAGCCCTCATTATCCAGTGCGCGGGCGGTAAGTTCCGGCTCGTCCAGGTATCCCATAAAAACGTTCGGCCCGCGCGAGGCTTCTTCGCCTTCGTGGCCTGCTGGAAGCGTATTGCGATCTTCATCCACGATTTTAATTTCTACACCGGTGGCGGCATAACCATCGGTATTCATCATGCGTGAAGTCGAATCACCCAGATTAACCATCGAGTGTGGAGAACTTTCTGTAGAACCGTAAATACTCAATAATTTGATACCGCGCTGCTGGCAGTCGCGGGCAACCTTTTTGGGAATAGTCGTGCCGCCGCATAAGAAGAATCGTAGTGAGGAGAGGTCGGCAGGCTGTTGCTCAACGGCACAAAGCAGATCGTAAATAAACGGCGTCGCGCCTGACATACAGGTACAGCGTTGCTGCGCTAATAAGGTAAGGCAGGCTTCTGGGGTAAAGATGTCCAGCAATACGCTACGCGCCCCGATTAAAAAGGGCGCGGTGACGCCGTGTAAAAATCCGGTGGCGTGGCCCAGTGGCGCAGGCATCAGGAACACATCTTGCCAGGTTAAATTCAACCGCGCGCAATACGCCCGTTCGCTGGCAAGAATATTATTGTGGGTCAACATCACCCCTTTCGGCATTCCTTCTGTGCCGGAGGTAAACAGCACTGCCGCCAGCTCATCACCGTGAATGTTAATGTCTGACTGCAACGGTTCGCTGCGGTCGATGATTTGACTAAGCGCAAGCGCTGTGGTGGCAGGCGCCAGTTTATCCACGCCGACAATATGCGTCAGATGGCGCAGTTGATTTTGTAGCGGAAGGATAAGATCGACCGGACGATTCTGTTTGAATACGGTGGGGGCGAAGAATATTTTAGCCTGACATTTGTTCAGCACCCAAACCAGCTCTGCTTCTCGCCAGGCGGGAAGTAGCGGGACAGATACCGCGCCCGTTTTCAGGCAGGCCAGATAAATGAGGGTAAACTCACACCAGCCCGGAAGCTGAAAGGCCACGCGATCGCCCGGTTGAATCCCCTGAGACAGTAACCAGTTTGCCAGGCGGCTTGCCGCGTAGTCGAGCGCGGCGTAGGTCCAGGACGCGCCATGATTATCGACCACGGCGATTTTATCGGGTACGGCGCGTGCGGTTTGCCGCCAGTAGTCGCCCAGTGAAGCATCGCCCCAGTAGCCGGACTCGCGATAGGTTTTCCGCCTTGCGGCGTCAAACGTTAATGTAACACTCATTGACTTGTTCTCTATTAATACAAATGACGTAATCTCCGGGGGCAAGCCGAATAAGACGCCGTAGCGTCGTTATCCGGTGTTTCAGAGCGTCAGCCGTAGCGAAACTCAACGCCGAACGTTCCCGCCGGGTATTCCCATTTTTCGAGAAGAGTATTGCCGCAGAGAACCCTGCAGGTCCCGCATTCCAGGCAGCCCGCGGAGTCAAAATGAATATTTCCCGCATCGTCCAGCTTATAGAGTCCGGCAGGGCAGGCTTTTATTAATTTATTAAACTCCTGCATGTCAGGCGAGGAGCGCAAAATGATATGTGGGTGTCCTTCATCTACGTAAAATTTATTTACGCCCAATTTGACGTCAACATTCACCTTATTGTCCGAACTCATAATGCCGTAGCCCCTTTTATGCCGTCTTTTAATAGATTCACCAGTCCAATTTTTTTCGCATGTGACAGGATAGTTTTACGCAACGGTGGGACTGGACCGCCATCAACGGTGAACAGATCGCCCACAATGTTTGCCGCCATTCGCGGGTACTCGGTAAAAAGCCGTGGGTTTTCCATTAATCCGGGGAGTTTGCGGAAATGCCGCATATCGCGTAACACGCCGTTTTTCTCCAGCGCGCGTTTGTAACCGGCAAGACTCGCGGCGGAAAAATCTTGCCGCGCTTTAGCGTCAATGGCGGTTTGAGCGGCCGCTTGCGCGGACGCGATGGCTAAATCCATGCCGCGGACGGTATAACCGAGATTCAGGCAAAGACCGGCGGCGTCGCCGACAATCATCACGCCGTCATTTGCCAGCTCCGGCATCATTGCTATGCCGCCTTCGGGCACCATATGAGCGGAGTATTCAAGCATTGTTCCCCCCTGAATCAAAGGGCGTATTGCCGGATGCTGTTTAAAATCTTCCAGCATTTGCGGTACGCTTTTGGTCGCGTGAGCAATGTCGCCCAGGCCACATACCAGCCCCAGAGAAACCGAATCGCGGTTGGTATAAAGAAACCCGCCGCCCATGAGCCCGTTGGAGGGCGCGCCAGCGAATAACCAGGCGGCGCCTTCATGGGACGCCAGATTAAAGCGCTCTTCAATAAGTGCCGGAGAGAGCCCAATCAACTCTTTTACGCCGACGGCATAGTGATGCGCAGAAGAGACAGGCACCATGTCCAGCGAACGGCCCAGCATGGAATTCACGCCGTCCGCGAGAATCACAATATTCGCATCCAGAATATCATCCCCGGCCTGAACGCCAGTGACGCGATTGCCTTCACGTACCAGAGCGTCGACCCGTACACCTGGGATAAACTGCGCGCCAGCCTGTTCCGCCTGCGCCATTAGCCACGGGTCCAGTTTGTTGCGCAGTACGGTATATGACGTAAGGGGCGGAGTAGGGGGCGCGCGGTGAAAATCAAGTGTGACGGCGCTTTCTTCGGTTAAAAAGGAGATTTTTTCACGGGTAACGACACGTTCGATGGGGGCGGACGTTGCGAATCCCGGCATAATACTTTCGATACTGTGAGCGTAGAGCCGCCCACCGGTCATATTTTTGCTGCCCGCGCTGTTTCCGCGTTCAATAACCAGTACATCCAGTCCCGCTTTTGCCATCACATACGCAGCGACCGTTCCTGCTACGCCTGCGCCCACCACAATAGCGTCAAATTTATCATCCGACATGCTTTATGCTCCTTTCCCGCCGTATCGACGACGGGAGATGTGCGTTGAAAAAGGAATTAGCGGCTTAACTGGTCGATGAGGGCAGGAACAACCTTATAGATATCGCCCACCAGACCATAATCGGCATAATTGAAAATGGGCGCGTTTTTATCTTTGTTAATTGCGACAATAATTTTTGCGCCGTTCCCACCCACCATATGTTGAATTTGGCCGGAAATGCCCAGCGTCAGATAGAGATCGGATTTCAACAGAACGCCGGATACGCCAATATAACGCTCGCGTTCCATCCAGTTTTCACCTTCCGCAATGGGGCGGGAACAGCCCACTTCTGCGCCGAGGACGGTCGCCAGTTTATGCACCATATCCAGATCGCTTTGCGCCGCCAGGCCTCGTCCTACGCCGATGACCCGTTTGGCTTTGCTCAAATCGACGCTGCTTAACGATTTTGCGCGCCGCTGCTGGCACAATACCTCGTGGCGTGGGGCAATATATGCCAGCGTGGTCTGCGGGCAAGTATGACCGGGGAGAGGGGCGGCGGGTTCCAGCACGCCGGGTGCCAGCGTAATAATCGCCTGCGGGCTGTTTAATTTCTCTTTGCCGAAAGCAAGTCCGCCGTACATGCGATGCTCTGCGTGTAGCGTCCCGTCGAGGAGGTCAATAGACGTCGCGTCGTTCACCATCACGGCGTCAAGCTGGATGCTCAGCCGGGCGCCCAGCGCTTTACAGCGCTTGGTCGCCGCCATGAGCAGCAGCCCATTTTGGTCGCCTAATAACGAGGCCAGCGTTTCGGCATAGTTTTCCACGCGCTGCAAATCCGTATGCGATTCAAGAATGACTATCTCATCAGCGCCAAGCGCTTTCACGTAGTCGATCTCCGTGTTTCCTTGCACGATGGCGTAAACTTTTTCTCCCCACTGCCGCGCGCCGGTCATTAATTCGGCATAACGCTCTACGTTATCGCTAAATACCCATACGTTAGCTAAATGATTCATGATAATTTTTCTCCGTTGGGTTTAGTTCAGGTATTTTTTCAAATGGTCGGCCAGTGCGGTAATGGCTTCCGGCGAATCGTTATCGAGAATGATATGCTTGCGTTCTGTCTGCGGCGGTACCGAGATGGCGACCAGTTCCGCCATTGGCGTGGTTGGGGTCCAGTGGATATCGCTCGCCAGCCACGACGTAACGGCTTTTTTCCCGGCGCCGAGAATGGCTTTCATTGACGGGATGCGTGGAACGTTAATATCTGAGGTCACGCAAAGTACCGCGGGCAGCGTGAGCTCGATAATTTCAACGTCTTCTTCCAGTGTGCGTTCAACGATGATTTTGTCGCCGTCGCGTTGAATATGGCTTACTGCATTGATGACGGGGAGTTTCAGGAGTTCGCCAGTCAGCAGGCCCACCTGTTGGGCATAAATATCGCCGGAGCCCTCTCC
Organism: Salmonella sp. SAL03688; assembly: GCF_046551895.1. Lineage (NCBI taxonomy): Bacteria > Pseudomonadati > Pseudomonadota > Gammaproteobacteria > Enterobacterales > Enterobacteriaceae > Salmonella > Salmonella sp. SAL03688. The sequence continues at coordinate 9,483 of NZ_JBGDVI010000018.1, read as the reverse complement.
AAAGAGCAGCAGGTCAAAGCCGATTTTCTCCGCCGTGGATGCTAGCGCCAGCGCGGTTTCTTTGGGCAGGGCGTGCTCCAGTTGCGCATCCTGAACCATAAAAAGCGCATCTGGCCCGCGGGATAACACATCTTTGCGGACTTTTGAATTTTGTAACAGAGAGCCGCCGACGGTGAGCGCGGCGATCTCGTCGCCATCGCCAGCTAACTGCGCGGCGGCCTCAATTGCATTTAAATCAAACTGGCTGATTTTGGCCTCGGCACGATCAAAATTGAGCGAATGCTCCGGGGTCACGGTAATGTCCTGTTCTTCAGGCACCAACTTAAAGCAGGTTATTATTTTCATTGCATCTCCAGTGAGTCGCGTGCGGATAAGTAACGTAAATCTGACTGAAAATAGTCTGCGGCAGTCTGAAGAGGTTTTCGATGGGTCAATCTGTTTTCCTTGCCAACAATCTTGCACGAAAAATCTGCGAACAGAGAATCGTTAGCAACCATCTGAAAAGGGCGTCATAAAAATATAAATACGGTAGTGAGAATAATAAGTGCGAAGCATATCATCATTTTTTAACATGAAACGTGCGATGTTGTTTCTGTGAGGTTAAAAGAAAACATCAAAGATATGTCGGCTATGTATTTTTGTCTGGTAATACGCTATCGACAGGTAATCTGAGCTGTCTGCAAAAGAACATAATATCTTGCATTCGGAACGAATAATCTTGTTTTGCTGGTAATCTCCACGGTTGTACAACACTGACGCTCGCTTTATTTTATCCTGGTTATCTTTTTAAACCTGACAGAGGTTATTATGTATCAGCGCTGTTTTGACTCCGCCGCGGAGACGATTTTTGAACAGGACAAGACCCCTCGATTTTCACGTTTTGTCATTAGCGATGATCCAAACTGGGAGTCTGGCCATCATATGCATGATAATGAAACAGAGCTTATTTACGTCAAAAAAGGGATAGCCAGGTTAATTATTGACTCTTCACTCTACGTCGCGCATGCGGACGATATTGTCGTCGTTGAGCGGGGGCGGCTACACGCTGTAGCATCCGACAGCAATTCGCCGGCTACCACCTATACCTGTGCGCTGTATGGGTTTTGTTTTCCAGGTTGGGAAGAAAACCAACTATTGCAGAGTCATTCCTGTCCGGTGGTTTCCGTGGTTCAGGGGAAAGAGGTCATTAAAAGTATCTTTAATGAATTAAGCGTGTTACTTCCGCAGGGGAAAAACGTATTGGCTTCCTCTGTATACGATGCATTTGCTTACACTCTGACCGCACTTTACTATGAAAATTTTAAAAATGCCTATCGTTCTGAACAAGGCTACATTAAAAAAGATGTATTAATTAAGGATGTGCTTGTTTATCTCAATAATAATTATCGTGAAAAAATCACGCTTGACCAGCTATCGAAAAAATTTCGTGCCAGCGTCAGTTATATATGCCATGAATTTGCCAAAGAATATCATATATCCCCTATCAACTATGTTATTCAACGACGTATGACCGAGGCCAAGTTTGCGCTGACAAACACTGAGTCGCCACTGGCAGAAATTTCATGGCGGGTAGGATATGAAAATGTGGACCATTTTGCCAAATTGTTTATGCGGCATGTAGGATGTTCTCCCAACGATTATCGTAAGCAATTTAAAAATAGTCTGGTTGAGCAGGCGTATTTGCTGCCAAATACCTGACGGCGAAATTTATCTGATTTATTCGGCCTGATGCCGTAAAGCAGTCAGGCCGAATAAGACGTTCCGGTACGATCCTTACTTGTTCTGATAGTCTTTCAGAATCTGGCGTCCTGCCACATAGATCATAATTTCATCCGTGCCGCCACCGATACGTTCGCAGCGAACATCGCGCCAGAAGCGGGAGACACGGGCTTCGTCAGTATAACCAAGCCCACCCATAATCTGAATCGCATCGTCAATCACTTCCATCGCTGTGCGTGCGCAGTACAGCTTAGCCAGCGCGGCGCTGGTACGCAGTGACTCTTCCCGATCGGCCTGCCAGGCGACTTTCAACACCATATTGCGCATGTTTTCGATTTTGATGGCCATTAACGCCAGCTTTTCCTGGATCATCTGGTTATGGCCGATGGGTTTACCAAAGGCGATACGCTGGTTGGCGTAACGGGCGGCATCTTCAAATGCGCATTCGGCGAAACCTGTACTGCGCGCCGCATTAATCAAACGCTCCATTTCAAAATTGTACATGACATTGAGGAAACCCATGCCTTCTTCACCGACCCGGTCGCTTTCGTCCACCTCGACATTATCGAGATAAACTTCGCATGTACTCAACATGTGCCAGCCAATTTTGTGCAGCGGATTAATCTTTATGCCCGGTTTATTTGAGTCCACCCACCAAAGCGTGAACGCTTTTTTAGGATCTTTTGGCTCCGTATCGCGCGCCAGAACCAGCATGTAAGGATATTCTTTTGCACCGGTGATAAATGTTTTTTGGCCGTTAAGATAAACCTTGCCGTTTTTACGCGTCCAGGTTGTTGTGGCGCTATTATTATCAGAGCCCGCGCCAGGTTCTGTTAAGGCTAGCGCATATGCTGGATCGCCGGTGGCCAGAGTACTTTCTGCTGTTTTACGCAGTTGTTCTGCGGAACCAAAACGGCGCATACTGTGAATGCATTGGCCGTTGGTAATCAAAAAGGCCGGAGCGCCGCATTTTGAGATTTCCATCAGCGCCAGCATTTGCGTTACATAGTCAGCCGGAATGCCGCCGAATTCTTCCGGGACGCCCAGCATCGAAATACCGTTTTCCGCCAGCGCCTGCATAAATTCTTTGGGATAGGTGCCCGTTTGATCGCAGGTACGGAAATACTCTTCCGGAAAATTGCTGGTGATTAACTCGCGAATACTGGCCAGTAATAGTTCTTGTTCTTCAGTTAATGAAAAATCCATATTTGTACTCCTTTTAATGTGTTGCGTCAGGAAGCGTGAATCCCATAGTGCTATCGGTAAATAATCTTGTGTCCATCAGTTTTAAATCTGGTGAGATAACCGGTGAAAAATCCATCTTGTCAAGAATATCCCGTTGCAGATCGACGCCAGGCGCAATTTCAATTAAATGCAGGCCATCTTGTTTGAGAGTGAAAACCGCACGTTCAGTGATGTAACGCACATCTAACCCGCGCTCAAGCGCAATTTTTCCACTGAACGTAATTTCCGGCAGTTCGCTGACGAATTTTTTCACGCGACCTTCCTGCAGAATATTTAATTTGCCATCGGTAATTTCAGTTTTTAAACTTCCGGCCGTCAGAGTTCCGCAGAAAATAATTTTTTGCGACGTTGCGCTAATATCGATAAACCCGCCGGTGCCCATAATTTTGCCGTTGAATTTATGTACACCGACATTACCGTGTTGATCCACTTCGGCAAAACTTAAATAGCAGACATCGAGCCCACCGCCGTGATAAAAATCAAATTGTGAGGTCATATCGAGGATCGCTCGGGTATTGACATTGGCGCCGAAGGCCACGCCCTGAGAGGTAATACCGCCCACCGGGCCAGTTTCTACGGTCAGCACGAAGTCATCGGCGCAGCCTTCCTCGCGAGCGACCAGACCAATACCGTCGGCAATGCCTACGCCCACATTGCCTACCGCGCCTTTACGCATTTCAAACAGCGCGCGTCGGGCTACCAGCTTGCGCTGATTAAGGGGCAGGGTAAGCTGGGTACTATCATCAAGAGTAAAATCCCCGGAGATAAATCGGTTCACCGGCGCGCCGCCATACAGTTGCGTCTGGTCGGCGTCGACAACCACAATATCCACCAGATAGCCGGGAATACGCACGGATTTTGGATGCAGCGTGGCTTTTTTTACCATTTTCTGCACCTGCATCATTACAATACCGCCATTATTGTGAACGGCCTGGGCGATCACCAGCGCATCAAGATACATCACCTCATCTTCAAATGATGCATAGCCTTCGCTGTCGCAGGTGGTGGCGCGGATAAAAGCCACATTAGGCGCTATCGCTTTATAATAGAGATATTCTTTATTATCGATCTCTACCAGCTTAATGAGATCTTCTTTAGTCACGTCGTTTAATTTTCCGCCCTGTTGGCGAGGGTCGACAAAGGTACCAATACCGATATCGCTCAGAATACCCGGCTGGTGTGCGGCGCTGGCGCGCAGCGTCTGGGTTAATACGCCTTGTGGGTAGTTATAGGCGGCGATTTTATTTTGTTCAGCCAGTTCAGAAATACGGGGAGATTGCCCCCAATGTCCGCATAGCGCCCATTTTACCAATCCCTCCTGCGCCAGCGGGCTGATGCCGCGATCGGCGCGGTCACCTAATCCGGTAGGGCTAATAATAGATAAATCTCGTGGTGACTGGGTTGTTTGATATTTATCTGCCAGTGCGGTAATTAATGTTGTCGCTTCGAGAATACCGCCGCCAGCGCCCAGAATACATAAAGTGGCCTCATCTGGAATATAATTTACTGCTTCTTGTGCAGAGAGCACGGGAACGCGGCCATTAATGCGTGATGGCTTATTGAGTTTCATATTTACTCCACTATTATCCCTGAAAGCAATATCGATATAACCGTGTTAAGGTAATAAAGACAGCGGCTTTCAATGAATATGGAACATATTCATGTCAGATAACTATTTATTTTTATTGTGGCAGAAAGAGAATATTCTGCCACACGATAAAGTATTACGCCTGGTGCAATATAGTTAATACGGTACGCAGATCGGCTACCGATATTTGTCCCGGCGCAGATGCTTTTTTCACCGCGCCAAACGTTGCTGCAGAACCGAACACTTCGCCGGCAAGACGAGATATTACCCCGGTTTTCGACATCGACATGGTAATAATCGGACGATCCGCATAGCGCTCCTGCATTTCTACAGTGGCGGTAAGTAAGGTCAGGACATCGGCTTTAGTCTGTGGCATGACGGCGATCTTCGGAATATCGGCGCCCAGTTCCTGCATTTTACGCAGACGCTGAACAATCTCTTCCGCTGCGGGCGTTTTATGAAAATCATGGTTAGACATGATCACCGCAACATTGTGTTGATGAGCATAGCCGACGGTGGCTTTCACCTCATCGTCGCCGGTAAAAAGCTCAAGATCGATCATATCGACCAGACCGCTGTCAACCGCTGCACGATTCAGAGCGATATACTGTTCGGTGGTTAGTGCCTGTTCGCCGCCTTCTTTCGCGCTGCGGAAGGTAAATAGCAAGGGTTTATCGGTGATAATCTCCCGGATGGCGCCGGCGGCCTCAAGTACGCTTTCCGCCGTTGTCACGTTGGCAAAATGGTCAACGCGCCACTCCAGAATATCGAAATCCGCTTCACGGTAGGCGAGTGCTTCCGATTTCACATCGGTAATGGTTTTTCCCATTAGCGACACAATGATCTTTGGCGCGCCTTCGCCAACCACGAGATCTCTTACAGTTACGGTTTTCATTTGGTACCCTTCATTGTCATTCGTCGCAATTATAATTTTACCGGTCAGGCTGTGAATCCCATCACCTGCTTCACATAGTCCAATGGAAATGCTTTTCCTGTCCACAGTTCAAACTGTTCGGCTCCTTGCCATAACAACATGCCGTAACCATCAATTGTTTTGCAACCAGCTTGTTGCGCCTGCTGCAATAACTTTGTCATATGCGGATTATAAACACATTCGGTGACCAGCAATTCAGGGCGGAGCAGGGAAACATCGCCGATCAGGGATTCGTTCTCCAATGGTTTCATGCCAACTTTGGTGCCGTTCGTCAGAATATCTGCGCTGGCAAGCGCTTCAGTAAAAGCGTGCTGATCGGCAAGATCGGTGACGGTAACGACGCAATCGGTGTTTTCATTCACCCGCTTCGCAAAGGCAACCGCTTTTTCGAAAAAGTCATCTTTACGGTTAAACAGTTTAATTTCCTTAATGCCTTCAATGGCTGCCTGGGCGCCAATGGCGGTAGCCGCGCCTCCCGCGCCGAGCAGCACCATGGTTTTTCCCCGAATATCGAAACCGCTTTCTTTAATTGCCCGAATATGGCCCGTACCATCCGTGTTGTAGCCGCGTAGATAGCCGTCATCGTTAACAATGGTGTTGATAGCGCCAACCAGTTTTGCTGCTGGCGTTAATTCATCGACATACTCACACGCGAGCTGTTTGTTTGGCATGGAGACGCCCGTACCGCGCATTTTTAATGCTTTCAGTCCTTCAATGGCGCTGGCAAACGTCGTGTTATCCACTTCGAAAGCCATATAGGTATACGGTAGCCCCGCTTTTTCTAACGCTTTGTTTTGCATTTCGGGCGATAAGCTATGACGGATAGGATACGCCATAAGACCAATTAATTCATATTTTGCGGTAACATCCATTTTATACTCCTTAATAAGTGGACAGTGCAGAGCAGGGCGCATGCCTGTTGCGCATCGTTAACATTTTTACTGGAAATAACGCTCGCCAAATCGGACATCGTTTTGCGGGATCTTAAATACGCGATAATAGCGAATAAATACAATAATGGCGGTGATAAATGTCAGTAGTGCAAAGGCAAAATCTAACAAAATGATATATTGCAGGCCAATAGTAGAGAGATAACCGGTGATCAGTGGAATAATAAAGTTAGCTACGCCCCCCATCATCATATATATACTGGTGACTTTAGCTTTACTCTTAGGGAAAAATTCCGACATTACCGATACACCTAATTGTAAAATACCTCCAGCAGCGGAAAAACCAATCACGAAGGCGCCAGCATTACAGATCAGTGGAGAGGGATACAGGTAAATTGCCGCAGCGGTGAGTGTCGCCAGCCCGGCATTGAAAACATTGGCCCAGATAGGGCGAACCATTTTTTTCAGCAATGCGGCAAAAATAAACACGCAAACCAACGATCCCATACTGTAATAAGAGATGGTTTTCAGCGCGTCGGATTCCGCCATTCCGGCGAAGGCCATCGCATATTTAGGCATCCAGACCACAATCACATAGAAGGTTGAGAACGCGGCGACGCCAAATAAAACGGAAGCTACGCCTTCCAGCCAGACGAGGGGAGTACTGTTCATCTGGGGTAATTCTTTCGCAATACTGGCATCGACAAGTTGGCTGGGAAAACGGCTTTTCAACAGCATCAACGTGATGAGGACGAAAAGGATACCGGGGATTACCACCGCGTAGCCGTACCAGATATGGTTGACTAACAAGGCGCTGACGATAAGGGGATAAATCATTTGCCCAAAAGAGACCATCGCTTTAACCAGAATAACTGCCGAGCCCGATGCTTTGGGAAAACACTCCATTAATGCAGGGTATCCGCCGGTATCCAGCGCGGAGTTCGCCACGCCGACACACACCGCTAATATGAAAGCGATCATCAGGTTAGGACTGGCGGGAATACCGAAGAAAAACAGCATATATAGTACGGCGCCAAGCAGTATTATTGCCCGACGGCCAAATTTATCGGACAGTACGCCAAAGAATAAAATACTGACCAGACGGCCAAGACCAATGCCAGAGATTAAATAGGCGATACCGGCACTATCCGTGGAGAATTTCTGTGCAAGGGAGGTCATGTTCTGGGCTAGTGTAATAACACTCATGCCGTGGAGAAAGTAACTAAAATAAATGCAGATAACAGCCAGCAAATATGGCATGTTGCGAGCCTTGTTCTGAGACATTTGTTCACAGCTCCTTGCTGATGGTTTGATTCAATGTCCTGCTTATTACTGCTTTACTACATGCAGCGATTGTTCAGTAACACTATAAGTCGGTATTGTCGTTATATGTACATAACATGGCGTTTAAAATGCCAGGTTTATTGCATTGATAGCATTTCATTTGTTAGCCGGGAAATATAAAAATTGCTGCGAATTTGTTGTTTAACACATATAACTCGTGATGCTCATCGCAATTTTTCTGATAAGTGTGAAGATAATGAATAATAATTAACACGAAAATTACATTTTTTGTTTCCCGGTGATAATGGCTAACGTTTTATTTTGCATAGCAAGGCAATAATATTGCAACTGGCACGCTAACATTTATTGCGCAGTTGACGCTGCTTCAGCGTGATGTTGTGATTCAGCCCGACTTCGGTAACCGATGAACAGTGCGAGGAGAAATCCCGCTGCGGCGATACCGGTATCAAACCACATAATATGTGCAATGCTCATTTCTGAAATCCGCGCTGTGATCAACGGAATAGTGAACGTCGCGATACTGCCGGCGCTGTAATAAATGCCGGTCGCTTTACCTTTCTCCTGTGGAAAACGGGCCGCCATCAGCGTCAGGCCGATTTGTACTACGCCACCGGCGGAAGAGAATCCAATGACGAATGCGAAGATCATAACAACATAGGCCTGAGGATGCAGGCAGACCGTCAGAAGCGCAATAAAAGAGATAAAGGTATAAAACATCAATAATGTGGTAGAGCGAATTGTTTTTCTGACCAGCGGGGCGGTTATAAAAACGCACAGTAGCGAGCCGCAGGTATAAATACTTAACAGTTTGATGGATTGGGTATACGACATTCCTGCGACGAACTGTCCATACTGCGCCAGCCACTGGCTGATAAGGTAAAAGGTTGCCATCGAGATATAGCCATAAAGGGTGTAGCTGATCAGATCGATGAGGGAGCAATGATGTACGCCTGCAGCAGGCGCTTGCGAGATTTTGGGTTTCAATATCCGACCAGGATAGGGTGGAAAAGGGCAGCGTAATAAAAACAGAGCATTAATAAGCATGATCGCCCCGGCAAGCAGGAAGGACCAGCCAAACCACATATTAGCCCAGACTAATAAACTGATAATAATGGGCAACAAGAATTGCCCGCCAGAGACAAATGCTTTGATCAGAATATTTGCCGTACTGGGGGAGCGAGGGAAGGCTTCCATCAAACTGGGATAGGTACCTGCATCTAAAAAACTGTTGGCCATACCCGCTAAAAAGCCACAGGCATAAGCGACAAAAATCGTCTGAGCATAAAGAATGCCAATGAAAAAAATCAGGTAACAGGCGGTCCCCAGAATGATAAAAGGACGGCGACCAAAGCGATCGGAAAGCATACCGGCGATTAACAAAACGCTTAGCCGGCCAATACCAAGCGAAGAGATCACAATAGATACGCCTGCGGCACTGGTATGCCATTGCTGTTCAAGCGATGACATGTTCAGGCTCATCAGGATAACCCCCATGCCATGTACAAAGTAATTAAAATACAACCCTACAGCGGTAGGGAAATAACGATTTTTCATATTATCTGACTCAGAGATGCCGCCTGAACGTTACAGTGGTATACACAGGCAGGAAGCATATTGGATAGGGTGACAAGTCAATGTCGTGATTGTGTGGTTTTTTATCCGGTATCAATACGATGCGGCGATAAAGTTTACGTCTAACACAGCGAGAGCGTTCAGAATTCTGTGTCACGTTAAAAATTCTACAGCGTCATCACATTATTCAGCCGCCCTTCAAAATAAATCGCCAACTGCGACAATGTCAA
>NZ_JBGDVI010000017.1:0-105049 GCF_046551895.1 Salmonella sp. SAL03688 | reverse complement strand
TTGACATTGTCGCAGTTGGCGATTTATTTTGAAGGGCGGCTGAATAATGTGATGACGCTGTAGAATTTTTAACGTGACACAGAATTCTGAACGCTCTCAAAGAGTCTAAAGAACATTTCGATTTTATGCTATTAAAAAGTATGTTTGGTAATAAATATCAGGTTTTTATCTGATATTATGGTGTTTGAAATTAATACTGATAACTGACGTATGTTCGTCTTGTTAATTCTCCGTTTCGTTATCAAAGGCGCTATATCGGAAAGCGTCTGACTACCCCTTGTGATTTCCCTGCACTCTCACAAGCGCTACTCAATGCGCATACCGGCATCTCTCTTGTCGCCATTTGCCTTAAACCATGCTTCGCTTACCGCTGCGTACAGCAGGAAGAAAAACGGTAAAGCAATAAGTGCGCAACATTTCAATTTTCATCCTGTTCTGACCTCGCTTTTTCATTTCTGCTATACACTTTCTGGAGATTGTTGTTCAACCTATTAAGGCATAACGGATGGCTAACTTTCCCGCCAGCTTACTGATCCTCAATGGCAAAAGCGCTGATAACCAGCCGCTACGTGAGGCCATTACTCTACTTCGCGACGAAGGTATACAGATTCACGTTCGGGTAACCTGGGAAAAAGGCGACGCGCAGCGTTACGTTGATGAAGCCCGTAGACTGGGCGTGGAAACGGTGATTGCCGGCGGCGGAGACGGTACCATTAATGAAGTGTCGACCGCGCTCATCCAGATCCGCGACGGCGTAGCCCCTGCACTGGGCCTTTTGCCGCTCGGCACTGCCAACGATTTTGCCACCAGCGCCGGTATTCCTGAAGCGCTGGACAAAGCGCTGAAACTGGCGATTGCCGGAAACGCGATGGAAATTGATATGGCCAGAGTCAATGATAAAACCTGTTTTATCAATATGGCGACGGGCGGTTTTGGCACCCGCATTACCACCGAAACGCCGGAAAAACTTAAAGCCGCGTTGGGCGGCGTCTCCTATCTTATTCACGGTCTGATGAGAATGGATACGCTGACCCCTGACCGCTGCGAAATACGTGGCGAAAACTTTCACTGGCAGGGAGATGCGCTGGTGATCGGCATCGGCAATGGTCGTCAGGCCGGCGGCGGGCAGCAATTATGTCCCACCGCGTTGATTAACGACGGACTGTTACAGCTACGGATTTTTACCGGCGAAGAGCTGTTGCCGGCGCTGTTTTCCACGCTCACGCAGTCAGATGACAATCCGAATATTATTGACGGCGCCTCGGCGTGGTTTGATATTCATGCGCCGCATGAAATCACGTTCAATCTGGATGGCGAACCACTCAGCGGGCAAGAATTTCATATTGAGGTGCTGCCTGGCGCATTACGCTGTCGGCTGCCGCCAGACTGCCCGTTGCTACGTTAATAACACCAGTCGCTGGCCGGATGCGCTCACATCCGGCTTTTCTTCGTTGAACTCAGGCGATGGTGACTTTGCTATCCAGATAGACATCCTGTACGGCATTAATCAACTTCACGCCATCAGCCATCGATTTCTTAAAGGCTTTACGTCCCAGAATTAGCCCCATTCCACCGGCTCGTTTGTTGATCACCGCGGTACGAACCGCGTCGCCGAGATCAGTGTCACCGCCGTCCGCGCCGCCGGAGTTGATAAGCCCGGCGCGTCCCATATAGCAGTTCGCCAACTGGTAACGAACCAAATCAATCGGGTTATCGCTGGTCAGTTTGCTGTACACGCGATCGTCGGTATAGCCGAAGTTGACCGCTTTATAACCGCCATTATTCTCGGCCATTTTCTGTTTCACAATATCCGCACCAATCGTAGCGGCCAGATGGTTGGCTTGCCCCGTCAGGTCAGCGGATACATGGTAATCGACGCCGTCTTTTTTAAAGGAAGAATTACGCAGGTAAGCCCACAATACGGTCACCATACCCAGCTCATGCGCACGCTCAAAAGCGGCGGAGATCTCTTCAATCTGGCGACGGGACTGTTCCGAACCGAAATAGATCGTCGCGCCTACCGCCACGGCGCCCATATTGAACGCCTGCTCAACGCTGGCGTACAGGGTCTGATCGTACTCTGTCGGATAGCTCAATGTTTCGTTGTGATTCAGTTTGACCAAAAACGGAATACGGTGCGCATAGCGCCGTGAAACCGAGGCCAGTACGCCGTAGGTAGAGGCCACGCAGTTACAGCCGGCCTCAATCGCCAATTCAACAATATTTTTTGGGTCAAAGTAGCGCGGGTTGGCCGCAAAAGAAGCGCCGGCGGAGTGCTCCACTCCCTGATCGACGGGCAGTATCGAAAGGTATCCTGTTCCCGCCAGGCGTCCAGTATTATAGAGCGTCTGCATATTACGCAGAACGGCTGGTGGACGATTATTGTCAATCATCACCCGGTCAACGTAATCCTTGCCGGGTAGATAAAGCTGATCGGAAGGAATGGTCATACAACGATGCTTTAAAAGGCTGTCGGCGTCTTTGCCAAGCAACTGCGCAATATCAGTCATAGCTATGCTCCCGTAAGTTCCGATAGGGTATCGGAAGGTGAATAGTCCTGCCCCACAGATTGCGGGTCGCAATAAGCCTGGTACTGACCGACCATTTTTGCCAACTTTAGCGCATTTTTTCGGCGCTATCTGCTGACTCGATTCACGTCCGAAAAAGTGTTAGATCGGTCAAAATTAATGCTCAATGGTATTTAAAAGGTATTATTAAGTGGTATTGTCGTGGCGTACCTTACCTGTCATGAAGGATTCAAAAATGAAAACGACCTTTAAACTGTCGTTCATGATGTTCGTGGAGTGGTTTATCTGGGGCGCCTGGTTCGTCCCCCTGTGGCTATGGCTAAATAAAAGCGGGTTTTCCGCCGGTGAAATAGGCTGGTCTTATGCCTGTACCGCCATTGCGGCGATCCTGTCGCCGATTCTGGTCGGCTCCGTTACCGACCGTTTTTTCTCAGCGCAAAAAGTCCTGGCGGTACTGATGTTTGCAGGCGCCGTGCTGATGTATTTCGCGGCGCAGCAAACCACCTTCGCCGGATTCTTTCCGCTGCTTCTGGCCTATTCATTGACCTATATGCCGACCATCGCGCTGACAAACAGCATTGCCTTCGCTAACGTACCGGACGTTGAACGCGATTTTCCACGCATTCGCGTTATGGGAACCATTGGGTGGATAGCCTCCGGCCTCGCCTGTGGATTCCTGCCGCAAATGTTAGGCTATAACGATATTTCCCCCACCAACATTCCACTGCTCATAACCGCCGCAAGTTCAGCGTTGCTGGGCGTATTTGCGTTCTGTCTGCCAGACACGCCGCCAAAAAGCACCGGCAAGATGGATATTAAAGTGATGCTGGGGCTGGATGCGCTGGTCCTGCTGCGCGATAAAAACTTTCTCGTTTTCTTCTTCTGTTCCTTTCTGTTTGCGATGCCGCTGGCCTTCTACTACATCTTCGCTAACGGCTATCTGACGGAAGTGGGAATGAAGAACGCCACCGGCTGGATGACGCTCGGCCAGTTCTCTGAAATCTTCTTTATGCTGGCTCTGCCCTTTTTCACTAAGCGCTTTGGTATTAAAAAGGTATTATTACTTGGTCTTATTACCGCTGCGATCCGCTACGGCTTTTTTGTCTATGGCGGCGCGGAAACGTACTTCACTTATGCCCTGCTGTTCCTCGGTATTTTGCTGCACGGCGTGAGTTACGATTTCTACTACGTCACCGCCTACATTTATGTCGATAAAAAAGCGCCGGTTCATATGCGTACCGCTGCGCAAGGGCTTATCACCCTCTGCTGTCAGGGATTCGGCAGCCTGCTGGGCTATCGTCTCGGCGGCGTGATGATGGAAAAAATGTTTGCTTATCCGCAACCGGTTAACGGTCTGACATTCAACTGGGCGGGCATGTGGACGTTTGGCGCAGTGATGATTGCCGTCATCGCGCTACTGTTTATGATTTTCTTTCGCGAATCGGACAAAGAGATCACTGCTATTGACGATCGCGATATTGCGTTGACACAAGGGGAAGTAAAATGAAAGCAGAACGTATTCTCGGTGCTCTTTACGGGCAAGCGTTAGGGGATGCGATGGGAATGCCCTCTGAGCTGTGGCCGAGAACGCGCGTCAAAGCGCATTTCGGCTGGATTGACCGCTTTCTGCCCGGGCCAAAAGAGAATAATGCCGCCTGCTATTTTAACCGCGCGGAGTTTACGGATGATACCGCAATGGCGCTCTGCCTGGCCGACGCGCTACTCGAATGCGAAGGCAACATTGATCCCGAGATTATTGGGCGTAACATCCTCGCCTGGGCGGAACGCTTTGATGCGTTCAATAAAAATGTACTCGGCCCGACGTCAAAAATTGCGCTGAACGCGATTCGCGACGGCAAACCCATCGCGGCGCTGGAAAACAACGGCGTGACTAACGGCGCGGCCATGCGCGTTTCGCCGTTGGGCTGCCTGTTGCCGCCAACTAACCTGACAGCCTTTATAGCAGAAGTAGCGTTAGCCTCCAGCCCGACGCATAAATCCGATCTGGCGGTGGCTGGCGCCGTGGTTGTCGCCTGGGCCGTCTCGCGAGCGGTTAACGGCGACACGTGGCAAAGTATTGCCGACTCGCTCCCCGCCGTCGCCCATCAGGCGCAGACAGCGCGTATTACCACGTTTAGCGCCTCGCTATCGGCACGTCTGGAACTGGCGCTAAACATTGTCCGCCACGCCGACGGCGTCGAATCTGCCAGCGAACAGCTCTATCAGATCATCGGCGCGGGAACCAGCACCATTGAATCGGTTCCCTGCGCTATCGCCATGGTGGAACTGGCGAATACCGATCCTAACCGCTGTGCCGTGCTGTGCGCTAACCTCGGCGGCGATACCGACACTATCGGCGCGATGGCTACCGCCATTTGCGGCGCGTTGCACGGGGTAAGCGCCATTAACCCCCAGTTAAAGCAAACGCTGGACGAGGTTAATCAGCTGGATTTTGCGCGCTATGCCGTTGCGCTGGCGAGTTATCGTCAACGGCGGGAGGCACTATGAACGGCGCACGGTTGCTGACATTATTACCGACCCTGCATACCCGGCGTCCGCTCACCGTTATCGGCGCGGCAGTGATCGATATCATTGCCGACGCCTGGACGTTGCCGCGTCGCGGAGGCGATATTGAACTGCAACAACAAAGCGTCAATGTCGGCGGCTGTGCGCTGAATATTGCCGTGGCGTTGAAACGACTGGGGATTGACGCCAGCAATGCGCTGCCGCTGGGCCAGGGCGTGTGGGCGGAGAGGATTCGCCGCCGTCTGGCAAAAGAGGGATTATCCAGCGTGATTGACGCGGTTGAAGGGGATAACGGCTGGTGTCTGGCGTTAGTCGAACCGGATGGCGAACGCACGTTTATGTCTTTTAGCGGCGTGGAAAACCAGTGGAATGCGGACTGGCTGTCGCAGCTCAGGACACCGCGGGGCAGTCTTGTCTACCTGTCCGGTTATCAACTGGCCTCGTCCTGTGGCGAACCACTGATCCAGTGGCTGGAAACCGTCGACGATGTAACGCCTTTTATCGATTTTGGCCCGCGAATCGGTGATATTACAGACGATGCAATGGCGCGCATTATGGCCTGCCGGCCCATCGTCTCCCTCAACCGCCAGGAAGCCATCATCGCTGCGGAACGCGCCGGGCTTGCGACCGATACGCGCACTTTCGGCGAAGCATGGGTAAAACGCTTTTCCGCGCCGCTGGTGGTGCGCCATGATAAAGACGGAGCGTGGTATTTTAGCGCGCAATCTTCCGGCGTTGTGCCAGCGTTTCCGGCAACCGTGGTGGATACCATCGGCGCGGGCGACAGCCATGCTGGCGGCGTGCTGGCAGGACTGGCGTCAGGCTGGTCGCTCGCGGATGCCGTACTGCTGGGAAATGCGGTGGCAAGCTGGGTGGTCGGGCATCGCGGCGGCGACTGCGCGCCCACGCGCGAGGCGCTACTCCTCGCACACAAAAACGTATAGGTCGCTACGACAATAACTGATGCTGTATTCAATAGGCCGCTGCTGCTGATCGAGCGCCACCTGCTTAATCACCAGCACCGGCACTTTACCATCCATTTGAATATGCGACTGAAACTCATCATCCGGCATCCGGGCGCTGACGCGGGATCGGGTACGCTGAGGGTAAATGTGCTGGCGACGAAAATAGTCATACAACGAAATGCCAATCGCGTCGACATCATGAATCAGATGCGCGGGCACCCAGGACTCTTCAATCGATACCGCGTCCTCATCAACATAACGAATGCGTTTGAGTAAAAAGACGTCGCTGCCTGCGGGGATCGCCAGGTGCTGCGCGACCTCATCCGGACAACTTACCACGCGTTTGTTAACCCATAGCGTATCCGGTTTTTTGCCGCGCAAGACAACCTGCTGAGAAAATCCCCGCGCCTCTTTCAGGGAATATTCAAAGATATTATTGATTTGCGTACCGTAGCCACGGGCGCGCGTGACGACACCCTCTTCTTCCAGCGCCTGCATCGCTTTCCGTACCGTGATGCGCGAGACGCCGGTAAGCTGGCTGAGATCGCGTTCGCCAGGCAAAATATTACCGTGCTCAAGAATACCGCTGCGCACGGCATCCTTTACCGTCTGGGCGAATTTCATGTATAGCGGCGTATTATCCGCCGCTGAAATTCGTTCATTCAGTTGCGCGATGAGCCGGGTATGCGCTTGTTCCATTTATCTTTCCTGACGACGGGTCTGTAGGCAGTATACTACCACCACGCGTGGAAATGATGTACCGGACCAATGCCCTTCCCCACTTCCAGCGTGTCCGCCTGCGCCAACGCCGCCGAAAGCCATGCCTTCGCCTCGTTTACCGTCTCTCCCCAACAGCGATGCCGGGGCCGTAACGCCGCCAGCGCCGCCGACAGCGTACAGCCCGTTCCATGCGTATTTTTGGTGTTCACACGCGGCGCGCTAAAACGTTGCTCGCCCTCACGGGTAAAGAGCCAGTCCGGGCTTTGCGCATCCTCTAAATGCCCGCCTTTCATTAATACCGCTTCACACCCCATCGCCAGTAACGCCCGCCCCTGCGCCAGCATCTCCTGTTCCGTACGCGCATGGGGCGCATCCAGCAATGCTGCGGCTTCCGGCAAATTAGGCGTAATCAGCGATACCTGCGGCAACAGCCGGACGCGTAATGTTTCTATCGCAGAGGGCGAGAGCAGCGGATCGCCGCTTTTCGCCAGCATCACCGTATCCAGCACCACATTACGTACATGATGACGCTGTAGTCGCTCCGCCACGGCCTCGACAATATCGGTTTCCGCCAGCATCCCGATTTTTGTGGTATCAATGCGCACATCGCTGAACACGGAATCAAGTTGAGCGGCGACAAAGTCCGGCTCTATCCGGTACACCGACTGTACGCCACAGGTATTTTGCGCCACCAGCGCGGTGATGACCGAACAGCCATACGCGCCCAGCGCGGAAAAGGTCTTGAGATCCGCCTGGATACCGGCCCCGCCGCTGGGATCGGTGCCGGCAATCGTCAGCGCATTAATTCTCTTCATTGGCCGCCTCCACATCCAGATGATAGAGCGCATCAAGAAAAGCAGGGATGAAGCTGCCCGGTCCTTCGCTACGCTCTGCCGCGGCCTGTCCAGCCAGTTTCATCCAGCAGCAGGCCGACGCGACATTGTCCAGCGCGGCGCCCGGTAACGCGCAGCTGGCGGCGACGACCGCCGACAACGCGCAGCCGGTGCCTACAATGCGAGTCATTAACGGATCGCCGCCGGGAATGCTCAGCGTGCGCTGACCGTTAGTGACGTAATCTACCTCTCCGGTAACCACAACGATGCAGTCTATCTGACGCGCCAGCGCCTGCGCCGCAGGCAGTGCGGCCAACGCCGCCTCGGTGGTATCTACGCCGCGTCCGCCCAGCGCCATGCCGGATAACGCCAGGATTTCCGAGGCGTTGCCGCGTATTGCCGCCGGGCGCAGGGACAAGAGATCCAGGCAAAATCGCCGACGAAATTCCAGCGCGCCCACCGCGACAGGATCAAGCGTCCACGGCGTTTTGGCATCATAAGCGCTTTCTACCGCCCCACGCATCGCGTCAGCGCGTGAGGCGGTTAATGTTCCGACATTAACCAGCAAGGCGTTGGCGATGGCGGCAAACGGTCTGGCCTCGACGGGATCAATCACCATGGCGGGTGAAGCGCCCAGCGCCAGCAACGTATTGGCGGTAAACGTTTGTACAACGTCATTCGTCATACAGTGCGTAAGCGGGGAGAGCGCGCGAAAGTGTTTTAACGTATGCGCCGCAAGCGTGCGGCAGTGCAGGTCAGGCTGCATGGTTCAGCTCCTGCCCGCGTGAAGAAGGGACACGAGCAGTGTCAGACTTCCCTACGCTGGCATTATCCAGATCAGGTGGTACGGGTATTTCTCAGCCTTCACAAAGAAGGGCACCCCGAGTCGTCAAGCCCCACCGTGTTAAGCGGGGTTTCGCTATTAAGCATACTGTCTGCGCCAGACAATGTAAATTTACAGCCAGCGGCGGACGATAATTTCAGCGTTATCAGATAGTTCTCAAAACCTATTCGGTTCTGACAAACTTGCTGGCGGATATGTTGCTGCACGACGCTTTCGTTTACACTTTTTACGAAAAGGGGCGTGAGATAACAAAATAGCGCTTGTCAGATACGCCACCAGCAGAAATGATACACACGATGTTAACTGACCCGCATATGTGGAGGGTAAAAGTATGAAAAGTAAGTTGCTGCCTTGCGCGCTGTTGCTTGCAACCAGTTTTGCATGGGCCGCCCCCGCGACAACGGGCATTGATCAATATGAGTTAAAAAGCTTTATCGCCGACTTCACCCACTTCAAGCCCGGCGATACCGTTCCGCAGATGTACCGCACCGATGAGTACAATATTAAACAGTGGAAATTACGTAATCTGCCCGCGCCAGATGCCGGTACTCACTGGACCTATATGGGCGGCGCGTATGTACTGATTAACGATACCGATGGAAAAATCATCAAAGCCTATGATGGCGAGATTTTTTATCATCGATAAAAAAGCACACTCTCCGTTAAGGAGAGTGTGCTTAGCATTGATTACTGATAACTTGTAATAATATAAACACTACTTTTTACATTGCCCGGTTGGACGTTACCATATTTATAGTATTGTACACCCAGCTTCAGTTCTGAAGCTTCAGTCATTTCTTTATTATACCCTAACAGTTGCCTTTTCTCATCAGAGTTTACATGAATAAGGCTATCATTAAGGAAAATTTTAAACCCAACATTTTTTGCACTATCGGCGCTTGTTAATTCATTTGCCAAATAATCTCCATTGGTTGCTGAAACGGCAGAAAAATGATAATTTACAATACTTGTCGTCATTCCCAGCCCTCCATCACATGTAAATTTCAGTGCATCAGGAAAGTATTCGACCTGAGCATTACCAGCCAACAGATCACTTAATGAAATAGGAGGCAATGTAATCTCATTATTAGACAAAGAACATGTTGTCTTAGTAAAAAATATTTTTATCGGCACTTTAAAACTATATTCATGGTTGGTGTTATCATGAGCACAAATAACTGCACCATGACAATCCAATGGTTTAACTTTGATATAATTTCCTAACAAAAAAACTTCACCTGCAGATTTGGCTTCAATACTATTATCATCTGCCTCCACTTTTACCACCTTAGCCAACACCTTGTATTTTAAGTTATTGTTTAGTTTACTGGCTTGAGAAGTCTCATTGGCTTTTTGTTTTCCTGTTTGGCTACCGTCAACAAACAATGTCACATCAACATACAACCTATGTCCGCTACCATCATTTATTTTATATCTTACAGTCTCCCCATTACCACTTGAATACGTTGTCTTAAAGCGGTTTTCTACAGCAGTCCCTCCCATACAATGGAATCCAGAGAAAGAATCTGGAAATACCATTGATACTTCTTTTTCAAAAACATTCCTGCTATCTAATTTAATTTCAATTACATCCTCTATTTTTGTATTACTAGCAGATTCCGGATTTATAATATAACAATACGCTTGCAAATTTGAAGATATAAAAATCATAAACAACATCAATAAATATCTCATGACATTCCTCACCGACAAATATAAACTTTACTTTCATCAATCGTTTTGCCGAAAGTGATTGAGCATGAAAGTCCCTGTTGTTTATCAATCGCCACATTTATTTCCGGCGGTACTTCATTGGTGCGAATAAAGAGCTGGCTTCCCTGGCCTACCACGCCAATATTATGTCCATGAATATCCTCTACTTCGTAACCAAAGGTCAGCGGTGAACCATCGGGACGCTGCGCCCGGATATACCAAGGTTTACGTTGGTCGGTATCAAACGTCGCCAGAACGACTGCCCCCCGATATGGGGCTGTATTACGCCGATTCCCTTGCAGATCGGTTTCACTATTAGTGTTGGAGACATCCAGCATCAAGTGGTTTTCACGATACGGCGTTAAACCATCGTAGACCACCACGCCATTACGGTTGGTGGTGCGGTATTTCTGCCCATTAACATACGCTCCTTCCAGGCCCGGCGCATGCATCACGGCAAACGTTTCCGACAGTCGGTTGGCTAAATTCACGCCCCCAGACCAGGCCACCAGCCCCCCGGAAATACTGCCGCCAGTTTGTGTATATTTAGACGACTGACTATAGCTGCCGTTAAGCGTCGCAACTGGCGCATTCCACGTCAGATTTCCGCCAGCCGTTGTCTCGCTGTCCTGCCGTTGATGGCTGAGATTCACCCCATAGTTAAACTGATCGCGACTGCCTGCGGTGCCGGAAAGCCCGGTATTATTTGACGCAAAACCGTCATCATCAAAGGTCGTTGAGTTAGACACATACAAATGCCTGCGCGGAGCGCTAATATCATCTCCCCAATCGAACGGAATAGAGATAAAGACGTTAAAACGCTTATCTTCGTGATGATCTTCATCGTAAGTCTGGCTGGCGGAAAAGGTATAGCTAATCCGTTGCCAGCTATTGGAATAGCTCAGCTGATAATCTTTACTGTTACCGCTACGCCCCCAATAATCACGCCACAGCGTGCTCAAAGATACAGAGCCCCAGCCCTGCGGCAAAGATTGGCTGACGTTCGCCGAAAAACTGTTCTTACGACCAAAATCGTTCTGATAATAATCCGCAATGTCGTACACATCATTTTCATCACGATCATAGCTGTCTTTGTTATTGGCCCAAACGTGATCGTTAAACGTTCGGTAATCTCGTGACGAGTAACGATAGGCAGCAAGCCCAAAACGGGTGGCGGTTTGCGTCAAATACTTGTTATAGGCAATCTGGTAACTTTGCCCGTCAAACACATCACCATTGTCTTGCTTGCTATGCGATTGTGTCATATCGACGGAAATCGCGCCGATACGCGTATTCCAGCCAGTACCCAACGTAAATGCATTGTAGTTATCCGCCAGCATGGTGCCGCCGTACAGCGTTAAGAGATTATTCAGCCCGTATTGGTAGCTCATCTGCGCAAAATCGGTCTGGTTGCTGGCGCCTTCGATATGGCTACGCCCTGCCGCAAAATCATATTTTGAAACACCCGGCTGCAACATATTGGGCACCGCAGCATAGGGCACCAGATAGGTTGTTACCGATCCGTCAGCCTCTTTGACGCTAACATCAAGATCCGCACCGCCGCCTGCCAACTGTAAATCCGCAATAGAGAACGGGCCTGGCGGAACCTCTTTCTGGTAAACCACAAAACCGTTCTGTTCGATGGTGACCAGCGCGTTACTTTGCGCAATCCCCTGCACCAGCGGCGTAAAATTCTGTTTTGAGTTCGGCAGCATCTGCATATCGCGATACAGCCGTACGCCACGAAAACGCACCGCATCAAAAATATCTGATGAGGTATACATATCCCCGGCACGCAGAGTGCCCAGAATTTGTGGGATGCCGCGCTCCAGATACAGGGTGTTGCTTTTCCACTCCCCGCTGCTGTCATCGGTTTTGTTATAGCTGGCATCGGAATGCAGCTGCCAGCCCAGCAGGTTTAACCCGCTGGTGAAACGCGCGTAGGTACTTTTACTGTTGCCAGAATCCTTATAGTCGCTGTAATACTGGCTGGCATAGTACGAGGTATAGAAGGCATTAATGCCACGATCCCAGTTTTCCGGAGGAACATACCCTTGCTCAAGTTCATCGACAAACGCCTGTGGAACGCTAAGATCCAGACGAAACGTGCCAATATTCCAGGCATAACTGCCCCCTTGTACCGCCTGCTTCAAGGTTGGGCATTCATTCTGCTTGTCCAACGCTTGTATATTTATCCCCAGACGCGTTAATGCATCGCGGGATAAACAGGTGTCATCCGGATTATCCTTAACAGTAATATCATACTTACCACGCCACTGCTTATTGACGTAGATGTCAATATCATATTGGCCTGGCAGGGGTTGGTTATCATCGAGGCGAAAATCAGAAACCCTCTCACCTTTCATTCCACCCATCATAAAATTTGTATCAAACGTTTCTTCTGCGGCATGGGCATCAATGCCGAGTAGCAACAGTAATACCGCCGAAGCAATCGGAGTCATCCTTAACATAACCAGCTCCTGTTATTTTAAGCTGACGTTATCGCTAATATAATTACCGTGATCGTCAATAATGGTCATTTTATACTGATTGGCATTAGCACTTTTTAATGCCACATCTGCACTGGAGAGCGGTGCAAGCATAATACTTTCGTTATTTATTTTAACACCATTAACTTTAACTTCTATTATCGTGACCCAATTAGCTGTATCATTCTGAATAGAATAACTACTAGCAGTACGTTTCATGGACAGTTTCTGAAAAGTACCTCTATTAACTGGGGCAATTCCTTTAGGCCGATAGAATAATTTGATGCGATTCTGCATGGCAAATTTCAATACATTTTTACCGGTACTATTTGGATTGTTTGGTGGAATATCCAGTACGTTGAGATAAAACAAACTTTCTTTATTATTTGGTAGCATGTTTGGCATTTTTTTAATTTTAATCTGCTGACCTGAATCCCCAGCCACCTTCGCAACAGGAGGTGTTAGCAAAAATGGAACCTTAATCTTTTCCGGTGGTAACGATGTATCTCCATCATCAATCCACGACTGAACCAATGAAGAACGCCCACCCTGATTCATTAACTGCACCAGTACTTCATTTTTCTCTGCTGGATAGATAATGCGAGTACCGTAAATAACCACACCGGCATTTGCCGTTGAAATGAAGAACAGCGAAAAAAAAAGAAGTTTTTTCATGGGTAACTACCTTATAAAAGGCCGGCAGGTTATGCCGGCCTACAAATCAATTATATGCAGCTTGCAGTGTTACGGTAGCGTTCACATCCCCTGACGTTACTGCGTCAGTACCTTGCTTAGCATAATAAACATCCAGTGGAATCGTATAGATCTTATCTGAGTCAAAATCTGTGGCTCCCACGATGATATTATTTGAGCTATGATCAACAGCTTTGTTTTTATATTTCAAAGCAAAACCGACACCTTTAGCACCATCAGGTAACGTATTTCCAATTACACCTTCAGCATCTAAAGTTGGTGCCTTGACAGTAATATTCAGACTTTTTCCTTCTTCAATACCTGGGCAGTAAATTTTGAGATGTGTGGTCTGTTCCGTAATTGGTGTATAAACCGAACCGGGACTCATCGTATCAAATACATTAGTTTCAACCTGACTTAACACCACATCCTCTGAATTATTTCCTGACACAAACTGGCATGATGTTCCAACTACTGTGCCAATAATGTTTAAAGTTCCGGTATCTTCAGCAAACGCCCCAGCACTCATAAATACAGCAGACAGTACAGCAGCAGAAATAATTGAACGTTTCATAGTATCTTCCTTAATAAAATAATTTCTATTTGTTAAGAGGGTTAACTCTTGGATTTAAATTCGCACACCAAAAACGTTACTGCAATGTAAACGTGTTGTTTTATTGATTTAAAACAAGTTACAAATATCAATATAGTTGTAGCAAATAAGTGAAGGTGAGTACTATTTTAAAATTTAATAAATTAGCGTAATTAATTGACAATAATTATTTGTACCGCAAATAAAAAAGCCTCTATCATTCATTGAAATGATAGAGGCTTAATAAACAATATATTTTCTTAGTCGTAGCGATTTAACACTATCTGTCGTGTGGAATCCCCAGGAACAGCGATAATTTCAGTAACAATGCCTTGTGCAGGAGTGGGGGTAACATTGTTAATATCTGTATGATGAAGAGTCTGACCACATCGCTGCTGCACCGTATTATTCACAACATCAGTACTGCATGTTGGTTCAACAACCCTCCCGGTAATGGTTAAGGTTGCCGTATCAGAAGCCAAAGCCTGTAAACTCATTCCATAAGCCAGAGTTATAAATCCCAAGAATAAACTTTTCTTCATTGCGTTCATTATTCCTGTTTTAAGTGGAAAACAGCGTACAAGCCATTTTTCCGTTGAATTATGTATTAACGTCCCTGCTAAAACCAATTGGAATGGTAGATTAATGAGATAGGTTTGATCAATTCAAATGATGCATTGAGGCGAATTATTCAGAAAAAGGCATGGATTATACAGGCAGGATAAACAATATTACGCAGCTTTTCCATTCCATATATTCATCGCATCAATATATCATTGATGCGATGAATAAGATTTAACACCAGAAATTACACCGCGCGGAAGGCGATTTCACCCGGAATCACTTCACCCTGCCAGTAAAGCTGTGCCGCAACGCGATCGGCCAGTTCGCGATAGATCGCGGTAAACTCGCTCTCCGGACGGCTAACCACCGTCGGCGTACCACGATCGAGATCTTCGCGCAGACTAATATGCAACGGCATCTGACCCAGAAGCTGAGTATGGTATTTTTCCGCCAGCTTCTGCGCGCCGCCCGTGCCGAAGATCGGTTCGTGATGGCCGCAGTTGCTACAAATATGCATACTCATATTTTCCACAATGCCGAGCACCGGCACTTCCACCTTCTCGAACATCACGATACCTTTTTTGGCGTCGATTAGCGCGATATCCTGCGGCGTGGTCACCACCACCGCGCCGGTAACAGGAATGTTCTGCGCCAGCGTTAGCTGAATATCCCCGGTTCCCGGCGGCATATCCAGTACCAGATAATCCAGATCCGGCCACAGCGTCTCCTGTAACATCTGCATCAGCGCCTTACTGGCCATTGGGCCGCGCCATACCATCGCGTTATCGTCAGTCACCAGATAGCCGATCGAGTTGGTCGCCAGGCCGTGAGACATAATCGGCGCCATATGCGTACCGTCTGGCGATGTCGGGCGCTGATCTTCTGCGCCAAGCATGGTTGGGATCGACGGACCGTAAATATCGGCATCGAGAACCCCGACCTTTGCGCCTTCAGCCGCTAACGCCAGCGCCAGGTTTACCGCCGTGGACGATTTACCCACCCCGCCTTTACCGGAGCTCACGGCAATGATGTTTTTCACGCCATTAATGCCAGGCTGATTTTTGACGCGTTTCAGCGTCGCAATGTTGTACGACAGTTTCCAGTCGATCGCTTTTGCGCCCGTAATACGTAACAGATCGGCGCTGCATTGCTCTTTTAAGACCTCAAACGCGCTGTTCCAGACGAACGGCATGACCAGCTCAACGTGCAGCGTATCATCCATCCAGGCGACGTGGTGCAACGCCTTAAGCGTGGTGAGGTTATGCTTCAGGGTTGGGTGCTGAAAATTCGCCAGCGTCCCGGCGACCATCGCTCGCAGGGTATCTGGTGATTTGGCCTGGGATTGTTCGTTCATCCCGACTCCTTTTGTAGTTCTGAAAAGTACGATTGTAACTTTGTAGTTTACTCCAGCGGTAACAATTATTCATTTACGGATAAATGCCCTTATCGATTGGCGCAGTAATTACCATTTTGGTACTATCAAAGCCCTTTTTTACAACAGAAGAAGTAATACCCACTATGACTCAAGTCGCGAAGAAAATTCTGGTAACGTGCGCGCTGCCGTACGCCAACGGCTCTATCCACCTCGGCCATATGCTGGAGCACATCCAGGCTGATGTCTGGGTCCGTTACCAGCGAATGCGCGGCCATGAGGTTAACTTCATCTGTGCCGATGACGCTCATGGCACGCCGATCATGCTGAAAGCGCAGCAGCTTGGTATTACGCCGGAGCAAATGATCGGTGAAATGAGCCAGGAGCACCAGACCGATTTCGCCGGTTTTAATATTAGCTACGACAACTACCACTCAACGCACAGCGACGAGAATCGCGAGCTGTCCGAGCTGATTTATACGCGCCTGAAAGAGAACGGTTTTATTAAGAACCGCACTATCTCTCAACTCTACGATCCGGAAAAAGGCATGTTCCTGCCGGACCGATTTGTGAAAGGCACCTGCCCGAAATGTAAATCCGCAGACCAGTACGGCGATAACTGCGAAGTCTGCGGCGCAACTTACAGCCCGACCGAACTTATTGAGCCGAAATCCGTGGTGTCCGGCGCGACGCCGGTAATGCGTGACTCCGAGCACTTTTTCTTTGACCTGCCGTCATTCAGCGAAATGCTGCAGGCGTGGACCCGCAGCGGCGCGCTGCAGGAGCAGGTGGCGAACAAAATGCAGGAATGGTTTGAATCCGGCCTCCAGCAGTGGGACATTTCCCGCGACGCGCCGTATTTTGGTTTCGAAATCCCGAACGCGCCGGGCAAATATTTCTACGTCTGGCTGGACGCGCCGATTGGCTATATGGGCTCCTTCAAAAATCTGTGCGATAAGCGCGGTGACACGACCAGTTTTGATGAGTACTGGAAAAAAGACTCCGACGCCGAACTGTACCACTTTATCGGCAAAGACATCGTCTATTTCCACAGCCTGTTCTGGCCTGCCATGCTGGAAGGCAGCCACTTCCGTAAGCCGACCAACCTGTTCGTTCACGGTTACGTGACGGTGAACGGCGCGAAGATGTCTAAGTCGCGCGGCACCTTTATTAAGGCCAGCACCTGGCTGAAACACTTTGACGCCGACAGCCTGCGCTACTACTACACCGCGAAGCTTTCTTCACGCATTGATGACATCGACCTGAACCTGGAAGACTTTGTCCAGCGCGTCAATGCCGATATTGTCAATAAAGTAGTCAACCTGGCCTCGCGTAACGCCGGTTTTATCAATAAGCGTTTCGACGGCGTGCTGGCGGCTGAACTGGCCGATCCGCAATTGTATAAAACCTTTACTGACGCCGCTGCGGTGATTGGCGAAGCATGGGAAAGCCGTGAATTCGGTAAAGCTATCCGTGAGATTATGGCGCTGGCCGACGTCGCTAACCGTTATGTTGACGAGCAAGCGCCGTGGGTGGTGGCTAAACAAGAAGGCCGCGACGCGGACCTGCAGGCCATTTGCTCGATGGGCATCAACCTGTTCCGCGTGCTGATGACGTATCTGAAACCGGTACTGCCGACGCTTTCTGAACGCGTTGAAGCCTTCCTGAACAGCGAACTGAACTGGGATGCTATTGAACAGCCGTTGCTCGGTCACAAGGTCAACACCTTTAAGGCGCTCTACAATCGCATCGACATGAAGCAAGTTGAAGCGCTGGTTGAAGCGTCTAAAGAAGAGGTGAAAGCCGCAGCCGCGCCGGTTACCGGCCCGTTAGCCGACTTCCCGATTCAGGAAACCATCACCTTTGACGATTTCGCCAAAATTGACCTGCGCGTAGCATTGATTGAAAATGCTGAGTTCGTAGATGGTTCTGACAAATTGCTGCGCCTGACGCTGGATCTGGGCGGCGAGAAGCGTAACGTCTTCTCCGGCATTCGTTCCGCCTATCCGGACCCGCAGGCGCTGATTGGCCGCCAGACGGTAATGGTCGCCAACCTCGCGCCGCGCAAAATGCGCTTTGGCGTCTCCGAGGGAATGGTGATGGCCGCAGGACCTGGCGGGAAAGATATCTTCCTGTTAAGCCCTGATGACGGCGCGAAGCCTGGCCAACAGGTGAAATAAGCAACAAGCCGGAGCATGCTCCGGCTTTTTTAACCGCTTAATCCTGACTGGCATATCGCCCCATCCGCGCGTTTTAACTTTTTCCTTAATAAGCAATAGCGTTAAGACTCCATATCCGGACTGCTAAATAACGGCTAAAAGTCATATTCTATCTCTCCCTGATACATTGCTATTACTGGGTTAAATTAATTCATTGAAATTATTTTAAAAGCCCAATCATTATATAAAATGGAGTTTTAGATGAAAATTTCTGGCAAGTTATTGTCCGCGGCTTTGGCTTCCGTACTGGTGTTCTCTCTTGCTGGCTGTGGCGATAAAGAAGAATCAAAGACCTTTAACGCAAACCTGGCGGGGACAGAAATTTCAATTACTTACACCTATAAAGGTGACAAAATCATTAAGCAGACGTCTGAAAGTAAAATCAGCTATGCCACTGTAGGCGCTAAAACGAAAGAAGATGCCGCCAAAATTCTCGATCCGCTGAGCGCGAAATATAAAAATATCGCCGGAGTGGAAGAAAAATTAACCTATGAAGATACCTATGCCCAGGAAAACGTCTCTGTGGATATGGAAAAAGTGGACTTTAAAGCGTTACAGCAAATCTCAGGGACAATGGTGTCCGGCGATACCAGCAAAGGTATCAGCATGAAACAAACCCAGACGCTGCTGGAAGCTGCTGGTTTTAAAGAAGCGAAATAACTGGCAGGCATAATGTATTGCATCGACTGGTAAAGTCGCTCAGGGCGCTGCTTCGGCAGCGTCTTTTCTTTATGAATTCCGAAAAAAGACAGCCTCGCTGTAAGTCCCCTCGCCAAAGCCTATAATCCCTGAATTCCTGGCCACACCAATACTTAACGACAAGGAATTGTTATGCGGGTTCTACGCCTTATGGCACTGCCACTATTCGCGCTCTCTCTATCGGTTAGCATAACTGGCTGCGATCAGAAAAACGATACTCTCCAGGGAAAGCAAAATAACATGACAGCGTTTATCAAGAAGATAGCCGCTAACAAAGAGTCAGAGGAAACACAACGCTATGCAGGTAATCTCAACGGTATTGAAATCAAGTTAACCTATTACTACAAAGGGGATATCGTTTTACGTCAAATATCTGAACATAAAATACTTTATAAAACCCTGAAAGCCAATAATAAAGAAGAAGCACAAAAAATGCTGAGTCAAGTCGGCGAAGCTTATCAGGGTATGCCGGGTTTGACTGAACGAATCGACTATTATGATAGCTATGCTACGGAATATGTGGATATTGATTTTACCCAGGCAAAAATAAGCGACCTCTGTAAATTGCCAGGATCATCAATTGACAACTGTTCCGCGTACTATCTGTCAATGATTCGCTCGCAGAAACTGTTGGAAGAGAGCGGGTATCATAGAATCAATTAGTATAATAATGCGTTTTCCCGGTCAGACAGGACGCTGCCGGGAACAATACCGCAGAATTACTTCGCCGCGTGTTCACGGGCCGCCAGACCGCGCAGAAAATAACGCATAAACTGATCGCCGCATTCGCGGAAGTTCTTATGATCCGGCGCGCGCATCATCGCGGTGATCTCTGGCATTGAGACACGAAACAACTGACCGGTAAGTATCGCCAGGATATCATCTGTTTTTAGCGAAAAGGCGATACGCAGCTTTTTCAGCACAATATTGTTGTTGATACGACGTTCCGCCGTCAATGCAGGCGCCGCCTCATCTTTGCCGCGTTTTTCATAAATGAGGCCATTGAGAAATGAGGACAACACGATATCCGGGCAACGCTGAAACCCCTCTTCCTCTTCTTTGCGCAACCAGATTGCAATCTGCTCCGGCGTAGCATCAACGTTACCCAGCGTCAGGATACGCGCCAGATCGGTATTATTAGCTTTTAAAATGTAGCGCACGCTACGCAGAATATCGTTACTCAGCATGAGGCCTTCGGTCGTTTCTATGGCAAAACGATATTCTAACAGTCTTTTACAGGCCAATCGCCTCTTTTAAACTTTTCAGATAGCGACGGCTTACCGGCACCGTCAGGCCGTTGCGTAAAATCAGCTCTGCCTGCCCATTATCCTCCAGCCGAATTTCTTGCAAATGGGCCATATTCACCAGAAACTGACGATGACAACGCAGTAGCGGTGTCCGGCTTTCCAGCGTGCGCAGCGTCAGCTCGGTAAACCCCTCTTTCCCTTCACTGCTGGTCACATAAACGCCGCTCATACGGCTACTGACAAAGGCGACATCATCCATTTGCAACAAATAGATCCGGCTGTGTCCGGTACAGGGAATGAATTTAAGCGCCTGCTGGTTTTCCGGCAGCAACGAAACATCCTGTTTACTGCGCTCCTGACGCAAACGATGTAACGTTTTTTCCAGCCGTTTCTCCTCTATCGGCTTGAGCAGATAATCAAAAGCGTGTTCTTCAAAGGCTTTGATGGCGTATTCGTCAAACGCGGTTAAAAAAACGATATACGGGCGGTGTTCCGGGTCAAGCATTCCTACCATCTCCAGTCCACTGATACGCGGCATCTGAATATCCAGAAACAGCACATCAGGTCGCAGCTTATGTACCGCGCCAATCGCTTCTACCGCGTTCGCGCACTCTCCCACAATCTCAATGTCATCCTGCCCCTGGAGCAAAATCCGCAGATTTTCCCGCGCTAACGGCTCATCATCCACAATCAGCACTTTAATCATGCGTCCTCCTCCAGTGGAAGTCGTAATGTAATTCGGGTAAAGCAGTCCGGCTCGCAGGCCACGCTAATACCATAATCATCGCCAAAGTGTTCGCGCAGACGTTTATCCACCAGACTCATCCCCAGCCCGCTACTGCCGGCGGAAGGCTGATACAGTCCCGCATTATCTTCAATATCTAACATCAAATGCTGCCCTTCGCGCCGGGCGCGAATAGCGACGTTGCCGGTATCAAGCAGTTGCGACGTGCCATGTTTAATGGCGTTCTCAACAATCGGCTGTAACGTAAACGCAGGCAATTTCTGACGTGAAAGCGTCGATGGAACATCAAGCTGTACCTGCAGGCGCGACTGAAAGCGCGCTTTTTCAATTTGCAGATAAGCGTTCACGTGTTCAATTTCATCCGCCAGCGTGACGATTTCCGACGGGCGTTTTAAATTTTTGCGAAAAAAGGTCGACAAGTACTGCACCAGTTGGCTGGCCTGTTCGCTGTCGCGGCGAATCACCGCTTTAATGGTATTGAGCGCGTTAAACAGAAAATGCGGATTCACCTGCGCGTGCAACAGCTTGATCTCTGACTGCGTCAGCAACGCCTTCTGCCGTTCATACTGCCCGGCCAGGATCTGCGCGGATAAAAGCTGCGCAATACCCTCCCCCAGAGTACGGTTAATTGAGCTGAACAGTCGGTTTTTCGCTTCGTACAATTTAATGGTGCCCATGACTCGCTGATTTTCGCCACGCAGCGGGATCACCAGCGTCGAGCCGAGTTTACACTGCGGGTGTAGCGAACAGCGATACGGCACTTCGTTGCCATCGGCATAAACCACCTCTCCGGTTTCAATCGCTTTCAGCGTATAACCTGATGAAATGGGTTTGCCCGGTAGATGGTGATCGTCGCCAATACCGGTAAAAGCCAACAGTTTTTCGCGATCGGTGATGGCGACGGCGCCGATATCCAGCTCCTGATATAACACCTGCGCCACCTTCATACTGTTCACTTCGTTAAATCCCTGACGCAGAATCCCCTCCGTTGACGCGGCGACCTTCAGCGCGGTAGCAGAAAATGCCGAAGTATATTTTTCGAACATGGCGCGCTTATCGAGCAAAATACGCATGAACAGCGCGGCGCCAACGGTATTCGTCACCATCATCGGCGCGGCAATATTACTGACCAGATGCAGAGCATCGTCAAACGGCCTGGCTATCAATAAAATAATCAGCATCTGCACCAGTTCGGCAACACACGTAATTGCTCCCGCCGTCAGCGGGCTAAACACTTTGTCCGGGCGTCCGCGACGTATGAGAACGCTGTGTACCAACCCGCCCAGCAGCCCTTCGACGATGGTGGAAATCATACAGCTCAGCGCCGTCATGCCGCCCATAGAATACCGATGTAACCCACCGGTCAGACCGACCAGCCCGCCGACGACCGGCCCGCCGAGTAGGCCGCCCATCACCGCGCCAATCGCGCGGGTATTGGCAATCGAATCTTCGATATGCAGCCCAAAATAAGTGCCCATAATGCAGAAGATAGAAAACGTGACGTAACACAGGAGCTTGTGCGGCAGTCGAACCGTGACCTGCATAAGCGGGATGAACAGGCGCGTTTTACTCATTAGCCACGCAATGACCAGAAACACGCACATCTGCTGAAGCAGCAGCAACACCAGATTAAACTCGTACATACCCGCAAACCACACTTCAATTAAAAGCGCGTAACATACATTGAGTACGATTAACTTTCTTTGAACTGTTGCATAAAAATATGAATTCGTGAATACGATCACTTAAACGCCGCGCCGCAACCCGCTACTTCGCGTTTTAATGCATAAAAAACAGGCAAAACTTCCTGGTTCCTAAAAGAGCGTCTAAAGTTAAACCGGGACCTCGCGAGCAAGGGTGAAACGATGGCGCTTTACACAATTGGTGAAGTGGCTTTGCTTTGTGATATCAATCCTGTCACGTTGCGCGCGTGGCAGAGACGTTATGGACTTTTAAAACCACAGCGAACGGATGGCGGTCATCGTCTGTTTAACGATGCCGATATCGACAGAATCCGCGAAATCAAGCGCTGGATAGATAACGGCGTCCAGGTCAGCAAAGTCAAAGTGCTGCTCAGTAGCGACAGTAGCGAACAACCTAACGGCTGGCGCGAACAGCAGGAGATCCTGCTGCACTATCTGCAAAGCAGTAATCTGCACAGTTTACGGTTATGGGTCAAAGAACGCGGTCAGGATTATCCAGCCCAAACATTGACCACTAACCTGTTCGTCCCGCTGCGGCGACGATTACAGTGCCAACAACCCGCCCTTCAGGCGCTGCTCGGCATTCTTGACGGTATCCTGATCAACTATATTGCGCTCTGCCTGGCGTCTGCGCGTAAGAAACAGGGAAAAGATGCGTTGGTGATCGGCTGGAATATCCATGATACCACCCGCCTGTGGCTGGAAGGTTGGGTCGCCAGCCAACAGGGATGGCGAATCGACGTGCTGGCGCATTCGCTTAGCCAGTTCCGCCCGGAACTGTTTGACGGCAAGACGTTACTGGTATGGTGCGGAGAAAACCAGACGCTGGCGCAGCAGCAGCAACTCCTGGCATGGCGCGCCCAGGGACGCGACATTCATCCCCTTGGCGTTTAAACAGCAGCTAACAAATTCGCTTTAATGTATACTCCTTTTATTAACATAAGGAGTACATAATGCGCGTAGCGAAAATCGGGGTGATCGCCCTTTTCCTGCTGATGGCTATTGGCGGTATCGGCGGCGTGATGCTGGCAGGTTACAGTTTTATTTTGCGTG
This sequence comes from Salmonella sp. SAL03688, assembly GCF_046551895.1. Classification (NCBI taxonomy): domain Bacteria; kingdom Pseudomonadati; phylum Pseudomonadota; class Gammaproteobacteria; order Enterobacterales; family Enterobacteriaceae; genus Salmonella; species Salmonella sp. SAL03688. The sequence continues at coordinate 81,544 of NZ_JBGDVI010000017.1, read as the reverse complement.
CCGGGTAAGCGCGCGCGTCAGCCTTTCAAACAGGCGATCGATAATGATCGCCGCCAGCGCCACCAGCAGCGCCCCCTGGATAACATAGGCCGTATTAAAGCCGCTAAGCCCGATAATGATCGGCGTGCCTAACGTACTGGCCCCCACCGTTGAAGCGATGGTCGCCGTACCAATATTGATAATCACCGAGGTTCGGATGCCCGCCAGAATCACCGGCGCGGCCAGCGGCAGCTCAACCTGATACAACTGTTGGCGACGGCTCATTCCCATACCGCTGGCAACGCTCATCACGCTGGCAGGCACCGCGCCCAGCCCGGCCAGGGTCGCCTGCAGGATGGGCAACACCCCATACAGGATCAAGGCGATAATGGCCGGTTGCTGACCAAAACCCATGACGGGTACCGCGATCGCCAGTACCGCGACCGGCGGAAAGGTCTGCCCGACGGCGGCGATAGTCTCCACCAGGGGACGAAACTCTTTCCCACTTTCTCGCGTGACCGCAATCCCTGCGCCGACGCCCACCACGACGGCAAACAAACTTGAGATGCCCACCAACCAGAAATGGGCGAGCGCGAGGGCGGCAAAACTCTCCTGTTGGTATACCGGGCGCGGTAAATCGGGAAACAGCGCGGCGAAGAACGGCTGGCTATAAGGCAATCCAAACAGCAGAAGCAAGAACAGAACAATAAGCCAGAGAAGCGGATCACACAGTCGTTTCACGAGGGGACGTCTCCGAAAGCAGATCGCGGAAATGGAGCGTACCGCAGGGCTCGCCTTGCTGATTCGCCACCGGCAGGACGTCGCACCGACGGGCGACAAACATCGATAGTGCATCGCGTAGCGTCATCTCTTCCACCAGCGCGTCGCCGCTGAGCTGTTCATGCCGGCGTACATAATCGCCTACGCTACGTAACGAAAGCAGCCTTACGCCCAGCTCGCTGCGGCCAAAAAACGCCTGCACGAAATCATTTTCCGGCGAGGTCAGCATAGAAAGCGGCGATCCCTGTTGGATAACGTGGCCCCCGTCCATCAGCACCAGATGGTCGGCGAGGCGTAGCGCCTCGTCGATGTCGTGCGTCACCAGTACGATGGTGCGCCCCAGCAGCTGATGAATGCGGGTCATCTCCTGCTGCAATGCGCCGCGCGTTACCGGATCAAGCGCGCCGAAAGGCTCGTCCATCAGCAATACCTGCGGATCGGCAGCCAGCGCCCGCGCAACGCCGACCCGCTGCTGTTGCCCGCCGGAAAGCTGATGCGGATAACGATCGCGCAGCGCGCTTTCCAGACCCAATAATGCCATCAGTTCATCAATACGATCGTTAATCCGCGCACGCGACCACTTTTGTAGTTGCGGTACGGTGGCGATATTTTGCGCCACCGTCCAGTGGGGAAAAAGACCGATAGACTGAATGGCATAGCCCATGCGACGGCGCAGTTCAAGCACCGGCAGGCTGCGGATCTCTTCCCCGGCAAAACGGATCGTTCCGCTATCATGCTCTACCAGCCGGTTAATCATCTTCAGAGTGGTCGATTTTCCCGAACCGGAGGTGCCAATTAACACCGAAAAGCTGCCTTCGCTAAAGTGCAAATTGAGGTCGCTAACAGCCTGTTGATCGCCGAAGGTTTTACTGACATGGTTAAATTCAATCATCGGTTGCTCCCTTCAAAAACGCGATCCATAAATCAAACAGCGCGTCGATCACTACCGCCAGCGCAATCACCGGAATGACGCCCAACAGGACTAAATCAATGGCGCTGCTCAATAGCCCCTGAAACACCAGCGCGCCGAAACCTCCCGCGCCAATCAGCGCGGCGACGACGGCCATTCCCACTGTCTGAACCATTACTACCCGCAGGCTACGTAAAAAGACCGGCAGCGCCAGCGGCAGTTGCACATGCCTGAAGCGCTGGCCGCTACTCATTCCCATTGCTCTTGCGCTCTCCAGCACATCGCGCGGCACCTGATTGAGCCCGGCGACCACGCCGCGCACCAGCGGCAATAACGCATAGAGCACCAGCGCTATCAGTGCAGGCGTCATGCCGGTTCCCGCGACGCCGAATTCGGCAAGCCACGGAAACTGTTTCACCAGCCCGGCCAACGGCGCAATCAGCAGGCCAAACAGCGCGACGGAAGGGATAGTCTGGATCACATTCAGCACGGTAAACACCGGCCCCTGGCGTGAGGCGGAAAAATAACACCAGACGCCCAACGGTAGTCCGATCGCCAGCGCCGGCAGCACCGTGCCCGCCAGTAACATCAAATGTTGCACCAGCGCGGCATCGAAAACATCCTGGCGGTTGGTATACTCTTTCAGAAGCGAGAGGTTGTCGAACGTGCCTGAAAACAGCAGCGCCAGCGGGACAATGACAATTTGCGCGTGCAGCAACCAGCGCCACAGCGGCCCAACGGTAATACGGCGGATCGCATCGCTACAGGCCAGCAGCATCAGACCGAGGCCCAGCCACAATCCACTTCCCAGACTGGTACGCGCCAGCGGGCTGCCCTCCTGCGCCAACTGGGTCGCCGCCCTGCCGACTCCCCACAGCATGACAATAAAAAGCGTCTGCGCCATCATCAGCGTCAGTACGCTACCGCGTTTACCGGGTACAAAGCACAACGTAAACAGCGCGCATCCCGCGCCAGTCAGCATCCAGATGGTCGCCGGCCAGATCTCCCATAACTGGCGCCCCTCGCCGCTCACCAGACGATTCGGGGCGTAATTAATGAAAGGCAGCGCGACAGCAAGCAGGGTCAGAACAACCAACAGCAACAGCACACGATTAACCGTGATTTTTTTGGCAGCATCACTCACAGATTACTTCACCCACCCTTTTTGTCGGAGGTAATCTGCGGCGACTTTTTTCGCATCCAGCCCTTCTACGGCGATTCTGGCGTTCAACTGTTGCAGCGTTTTCTCATCAAGGCTGGCGAAAACGGGCTGTAGCCAGTCGGCTATCTGCGGATAGGCCTGTAACACCGATTCACGCACTACCGGCGCGGGGGCATAGATAGGCTGGACGCCTTTCGGGTCGCTCAGGGTTTGCAGACCCAGCGCGGCAACCGGGCCGTCGGTGCCATACGCCATCGCGGCGTTAACGCCGGATGTTTGTTGCGCGGCGGCTTTGATCGTGACCGCCGTATCGCCGCCCGCCAGCGACAAGAGCTGGTTCTGACTCAAGGTAAAATCATAGGCTTTTTCAAATGCCGGCAGCGCATCCGCCCGTTCGATAAATTCCGCAGACGCCGCCAGTTTAAAAGTGCCGCCCTCTTTCAGATAACGGCTGAGATCGGCAAGCGAGGAGAGTTTATTTTTTTCCGCGATGTCCTGACGTACCGCGATGGTCCAGGTGTTATTTGCCGGCGCAGGCGTCAACCAGACCAGCTTATTCTGCTCCGCATCCAGTTTTTTGACTTTCTCAAAGCCTTGCTTTGCATTTTTCCATGCCGGATCGTTTTCATCTTTAAAAAAGAACGCCCCGTTACCGGTGTATTCCGGATAGATATCCAGCTCTCCGGCGGTAATCGCGCCACGAACGACTGGCGTCGTCCCGAGCTGAATTTTATTGACCGTTTTAACGCCGTGGCTTTCCAGTACCTGCAAAATCATGTTGCCGAGCAGTGCGCCTTCGGTATCAATCTTTGACCCGACCGTCACGGGCGATGCCGCCTGTAGAGGTAAACTCACCGTCGCCAGCAACGACAGCGAACTTACCCATAGCTTTGAGATCGTCATGATGCTTTCCTCATCCTTTTACGGCCTTTTTCAGAGACTTGAGAAAAAAGCATAGTTGAAAAGTCTGCGTTTAACCTGGGATTTTCCGGCAGTTTAAGTGACGTGGCAGGCAATAAAAGGGGGGACAGGAAAAGTCATTGCCAGACAGGGCGCTGCTATCGCGCCCTGTTGACGGCAGGCTTACAGTAGCTCGAACGATCCTTGTTTAACGCGAGCGGAATCCACGCCGATAAAGACGTTGAACTTGCCGGGTTCCGCGTCATATTTCATCTGCTGATTCCAGAACTTCAGCGCCTCGATATCAATCGGGAAACTCACGGTTTTACTTTCGCCGGGCTTGAGGGTGATTTTTTCAAAGCCTTTTAATTGCTTCACCGGGCGGCTCATTGACGCCGTGACATCCTGTAAGTACATCTGGATGACCGTAGCCCCTTCGCGTTTACCGGTGTTCGTGACCTCTACGCTGGCCGTGACTTTGCCGTCGCGTTGCATTGTCGGTGAGGAGAGCGTGACGTCAGACACCGTAAATGTGGTGTAGCTCAGACCGTAACCAAACGGATAGAGCGGGCCATTCGCTTCGTCAAAATAACGTGAGGTGTATTTGTTTGGCTTTTCAGGATTATACGGGCGTCCCGTATTGAGATGGCTGTAATAGACCGGAATTTGTCCCACCGAACGCGGGAAGGATATCGGCAATTTGCCTGACGGGTTGTAATCGCCAAACAGCACATCGGCAATGGCGTTGCCGCCTTCCGTCCCGGCAAACCAGGTCTCCAGAATCGCATCGGCCTGTTGATCTTCTTTTACCAGCGCCAGCGGTCTGCCGTTCATTAATACCAGTACCAGCGGCTTACCGGTGGCTTTCAGAGCGGTGATTAAGTCGCGCTGACTCTGCGGAATGGTGATATTGGTACGGCTGGAGGCTTCATGCGCCATCCCCTGCGACTCGCCTACCACTGCGACCACTACATCGGCCTGTTTCGCCGCCTGCACCGCCTCATCAATCATCGCCTGCGGTGAGCGCGGATCGATTTTCACTGCCTCTTCATACAGGTTTAAGAAATCGACGATATCTTTATCGTTAGTGATATTCGCCCCTTTGGCATAGAGGATCTTCGCCCCGTCGCCGACGGCATTTTGAATACCCGCCAGCACCGTCACCGACTGATTCGCAACCCCAGCAGCAGACCAGCTTCCCATTACATCACGTTGACTGTCGGCCAGCGGCCCAACAACGGCAATGGTGCCCGATTTTTTCAGCGGCAGCGTTTCCAGCCGGTTTTTCAGCAGTACCACACTTTCCCGCGCCACTTCCCGCGCCTCTTTACGATGCAGGCGGCTTTCGGCATTGGTGTCCACCGGGTCGCTCTCTTTCGGCCCCAGATGGCTATAGGGGTCGTTAAACAATCCCATGTCATATTTTACGTTGAGCACATGGCGCGTCGCGTCGTCCAGTTCCGCCATCGTCACTTTGCCCGACTTAATCAGACCCGGCAGATATTTGCTGTAATACTCATCCGCCATGCTCATATCCACCCCTGCCTTTAGCGCCACGCGCACCGCATCTTCCGGGTCGGCCGCGGTGCCGTGTTTAATCAGTTCTTTAATAGCGCCGTGGTCGGAAACGGTAATTCCCTTAAAGCCCCACTCATCGCGCAGGACATCTTTCAATAGCCAGGAATCTGACGTCGCAGGCGTGCCGTTCAGCGAGTTCAGCGCCACCATCACCGCGCCGCTCCCCGCATCCAGCCCCGCTTTGTAAGGCGGCATATAGTCATTAAACAGACGCTGGGAACTCATATCCACGGTGTTGTATTCTTTACCGCCTTCAACGGCGCCATAGGCGGCAAAATGTTTCACGCTGGTCATCACCGAGTAGCGATCCGCCGGACTTTTGCCCTGCATCGCTTTCACCATGGTTTCGCCCATGATGGAGGTTAAATATGTATCTTCGCCAAAGCCTTCGGAGGCGCGTCCCCAACGCGGATCCCGGGAGACATCCACCATCGGCGCCCAGGTCATATTCAGACCGTCGTCCGCCGCTTCATACGCCGATACGCGTCCTACGGTTCTTACCGCATCCAGATTAAAAGAAGAAGCCAGACCGAGGCTTATCGGGAAGACGGTTCGCTGGCCGTGTACCACGTCATAGGCAAAAAAGAGAGGAATTTTCAGGCGGCTCAACGCCATCACCTGATCCTGCATTTGACGGATATCCTGGCGGGTGACGGTATTGAAAATCGCCCCTACCTGCCCGTCTTTGATCATCTCGCGAATCGCTTCTTTCGGGTTATCAGGGCCGACGCTAATCAGACGTAACTGACCAATTTTTTCATCGACAGTCATTTTCTTGAGTAAATCCGTGACGAACGCGTCGCGCGCTTCGGGCGTCAGCGGGTGATTGCCAAACAGGTTTTCCGCCAATGCTGGCTGCATCGCCAGACTCACAGCAACACCTACTGAACATAACCATTTCATGTTGAGTCTCTCTTTATCTTTATCCCGACGAGGCGGTAAAAACAGAATAAAAACCGCAGTTTGCCATAAGCCTAAACGCGAGAGGAGAAGAAAGCGAAGGTTATTCTCCTAATTTTCCACACAGTCGAATACGCAGCCGCCAGCAAATGGTATCAAGGCGGCAAATGAATACCACCAACACAGAGACAATTTGAATGAGAAAGCGTATTGTCATACCAAGCGCTATGCTTAACGCTGATATTTTGTCCCACCACAAGGAGTGGAGAATGTCTTCCATAACAATGACTGATAATAAAACGTTCCTGAATGAGCTGGCCCGCCTGGTAGGCCATTCTCACCTGCTGACAGACCCCGCCAAAACCGCCCGCTATCGCAAGGGTTTCCGTTCCGGTCAGGGCGACGCGCTGGCCGTTGTTTTCCCGGGTTCGTTACTGGAACTGTGGCGTGTGCTCAACGCCTGCGTTAACGCTGACAAAATTATTCTGATGCAGGCCGCCAACACCGGTCTGACGGAAGGCTCCACGCCGAACGGCAACGACTACGATCGCGATATTGTGATTATCAGCACCCAGCGGCTGGATAAGCTGCACTTACTGGATAACGGCCAACAGGTTCTGGTCTGGCCCGGTACGACGCTCTATGCGCTGGAAAAAGCGCTTAAACCGCTGGGCCGTGAACCGCACTCGGTGATTGGTTCGTCGTGTATCGGCGCGTCGGTCATCGGCGGCATCTGTAATAACTCCGGCGGCTCGCTGGTGCAGCGCGGCCCGGCCTATACCGAGATGTCGCTCTTTGCCCGTATTGACGAGCAAGGCAAACTGCAACTGGTCAATCATCTGGGTATCGATCTTGGGCATACCCCGGAGCAGATCCTGAGCAAGCTGGATGATGAACGGATTAAAGATGAGGATGTGCGTCACGATGGTCGTCATGCGCACGATCACGACTATGTGACGCGGGTACGAGATATCAACGCCGATACGCCCGCCCGCTATAACGCCGACCCGGACCGTTTGTTTGAATCTTCCGGCTGCGCCGGAAAACTGGCGGTTTTTGCCGTTCGCCTTGATACCTTTGCAGCGGAAAAAAATCAGCAGGTTTTTTATATCGGCACCAATCAGCCCGCGGTACTGACTGAAATCCGTCGGCATATTCTGGCGAACTTCGACAATCTGCCAGTGGCGGGAGAATATATGCATCGCGATATCTACGATATTGCGGAGCAGTACGGTAAAGATACCTTTCTGATGATCGATAAACTCGGCACCGACAAGATGCCATTCTTTTTCACGCTAAAAGGCCGAACCGATGCGATGCTGGAAAAAGTAAAATTTTTCCGTCCGCATTTCACCGACCGCGCGATGCAGAAATTCGGCCACCTGTTTCCCAGCCATCTGCCGCCGCGAATGAAAAACTGGCGCGATAAATATGAGCATCATCTGCTGTTAAAAATGGCGGGAGACGGCGTCGCAGAAGCGCAACGCTGGCTGAATGAATTTTTTAAATCCGCTGAGGGCGGTTTCTTCACCTGTACGCCGGAAGAAGGCAGCAAAGCCTTCCTGCACCGCTTCGCCGCTGCTGGCGCAGCGATTCGTTATCAGGCCGTACACGCTGATGAAGTGGAAGATATCCTGGCGCTGGATATCGCCCTGCGCCGCAACGATACCGACTGGTTCGAGCATCTGCCGCCGGAAATCGACAGCCAACTGGTACATAAACTCTATTACGGTCACTTTATGTGCCACGTTTTTCATCAGGACTATATCGTGAAGAAAGGCGTCGACGTCCATGCGCTGAAAGCGCAAATGCTGGAGCTGTTGCAGGCGCGCGGGGCACAATACCCGGCCGAGCACAACGTTGGACATCTGTATAAAGCGCCGGAAACGCTGACGCGTTTTTATCGGCAAAATGACCCAACCAACAGTATGAACCCCGGTATCGGCAAAACGAGTAAGCGGAAATTCTGGCAGGAAAATACGCCCGACGAAACGCATTAACACCGTGTGGTTTACCGTGAATGCCCGGCGGCGCGATGCCTGCCGGGCCTGCGGCGACTTAATCGTTCTGTGCGGTTTGCGCTCCGGCGCTGGCGCTGGCTGCCGCCATTTGCGCGGCTTTTTGCTTTTTATAGCTCAGCGCGGCAGCCGGAACGGGCATGACTTTACCGGTTTCAATCCATGTACGCAGGCGACTGGCGTCCGCAAAGTGAGTATATTTGCCGAACGCGTCCATGACCACCAGCGCGACCGGTTTGTTATTGATCATGGTACGCATCACCAGGCAATGCCCCGCCGCATTGGTAAAGCCGGTTTTCGTTAACTGGATATTCCAGTTATCACGGTAGACCAAATGGTTGGTATTGCGGAACGGCAGCGTATACGCCGGATGCGAGAATGTCGCCATATCTTCGCGCGTGGTGCTTAGCTGGCCAATCAGCGGGTATTGCTTCGTGGCAATCAGCAATTTTGTTAAATCCCGCGCGGTCGAGACGTTATGAATCGACAGCCCCGTTGGCTCAACAAAGCGGGTATGCGTCATGCCCAGCGCTTTCGCCTTCGCATTCATCGCTTTAATAAATGCGTTATAACCGCCGGGATAATAGTGCGCCAGGCTTGCCGCCGCACGGTTTTCGGATGACATCAACGCCAGCAGCAACATATTTTTGCGGCTAATTTCGCTGTTCAGGCGTACGCGGGAGTAAACCCCTTTCATTTCCGGCGTCTGGCTGATATCGACCTTCAGTATTTCATCCAGCGGCAATCGCGCGTCGAGCACGACCATCGCCGTCATTAATTTGGTTATCGAGGCAATCGGACGCACCAGATCCGGGTGGTTCGAATAGATCACTTTATTGGTGTTGAGATCAACAATCATTGCGCTACCGGAGGCAATCTCAGGTTGAGACGCCGCGGTTGTCGCTGCCGTTTTCGCCACGGCCTGCGGGGCAAAAGGTACGGCCAACATCAGAGCAAGGCTCAGGAATGAAGCTCGGAATTTCAGCATGATGAGATTTCTGATAATGATTCACGCGCGTCGTAACGCACACCGCCTGAGCTAAGATTATACTCAAGCTAGCAGTGGCATCATAGCGGCACGCCAGCGTTGCCGCTACAGAAGAATCGTCAGCAAATGCTGCATTGCTGGCTTTTGCGCCAGCCCTTTTTCGCATCAGAACAGGCGGTAGCCGTATCCCCACAGGATCACGGTGATCGCCAGTAGCACCTCCAGGACCAGCACGCCGATAGCGAGCGTCGAACTGGAGAAGCTTAATCCTTCCTCTCTATTAATGTTAAGGAAAGTCGGAATACCCAAATACAGCAAATAGCCGGTGTAAAAGAGCGCGACAGCGCCGACCAAAGCGCATAGCCATACCAGGGGATAGAGCGCCACCAGACCACTTAAAAACAGCGGCGTCGCGACATAGCCGGCAAAAACCATACAGCGCGCAAGCGATGGCCGTTGCGGATAGTTTCGCGCCATCCACCAGATGACGCGTCCCATCACCGCGACGCCCGCCAGCATCACGCCGTAGAACAAGACCGCCAGCGCAAAAGCGGTAAACAGCGAGAGTTGTAACACGTTGCCGTCGCCAAAATTCCAGCCGATTTGCGTCGTGCCGATAAAGGCGCAGACGACGGGAATCGCCGCCATCAGCAAAACATGGTGCGTATAGTGATGCGAAACGGTTTCGTTTTCGCTTTTGATCACCTGCATTTCCCGATCGGGATGGGAAAAAAGCCCCCATACATGGTTCATACTGCCCCCTTCTGCTGCCTCAGATGCCAGTATGTTCAAGTATAATTCAGTTTCTGGTTATTTTATGAACAACAGCGAAATAGTCTCCGGCAAAACGTCGGCTTTGCCACGCACGCCTCTTGCCAGGGTGTATGCTTAATGCCGGAGGTGGTTTACGCATGGATATCAACACGCTTATTACGCATTATGGCTATGCGGCGCTGGTTATCGGCAGTATGGCCGAAGGTGAAACCGTTACCCTGTTGGGGGGCGTCGCGGCGCATCAGGGATTGCTCAAGTTTCCGCTGGTGGCGGCGGCCGTCGCGCTGGGAGGGATGATGGGCGATCAGCTACTTTACTTGTTAGGACGATGCTATGGCGGGAAGATCCTGCGTCGTTTCCCGCGTTATCATACGAAGATTCGTCGCGCGCAGAAAATGATCCAACGCCATCCGTATCTGTTTGTGATCGGCACGCGTTTTATGTACGGCTTCCGGGTGGTTGGCCCGCTGCTGATTGGCGCCAGCCGCCTGCCGCCTAAAATTTTTCTGCCGCTGAATATTGTAGGCGCGCTGATCTGGGCGCTGCTGTTTACCACGCTGGGATATCTTGGCGGTGAGGTTATCGCGCCATGGCTGCACGACCTCGATCAGCATCTCAGGCACGGGGTCTGGCTGATTCTGGCCATCGTCCTGGTGGTGGGCGTGCGCTGGTGGCTGAAAAGACGCGGCAAAGCGGAGGCCCGTTAAACCCGATGGTATCCGGATGGCATAACGCCGCCATCCGGCACCCGGCGTTTATTTGGCGTTGAATTGCGGATTCGCCAGCATAAACCCGCCGTCGACAATCAGCGACTGACCGGTGGTATAGCTTGCGCCTTCCGAACACAGCCAGACGACGAGGCTGGCTATTTCATGCGTAGAACCCGGTCGGGCAATAGGGATCGAGGGTTCCGATCCCGGCTCAATGTCGCTGTCATCCATATCATTCATCGGCGTGGCGATAGCGCCTGGCGCGACGGCGTTGACCAAAATATGATGTTCAATCAGTTCCAGCGCCATGGATTTAGTCAATCCCCCCAGCGCATGTTTCGCCGCGGTATAGGCGCTGGCTTGCGGAAGCGGCGTATGCTCATGGACGGAGGTGATGTTGATAATACGCCCTCCCTCTCCTTGTTTAATCATATGCCGGGCGGCGATCTGCGCGCAGAGAAACGCGCCATCGACATCCACGGTAAAAATTTGCCGCCACTGCGTAAACGGCATATCAATAAACGCGGATTTGGTCATCGCCCCGGCATTATTGACCAGCACGTCAACGCGCCCCAGGCGCTGAATAAGATGTTCAATGGCCTGCGCGCCCTCGGGTAACTGGCTCAGGTCAAGATGAATGGTCTCTGCCCGCACACCAAACTGCGCCGCTTTTTTTGCCGTCTCCTGCGCGCCGCGTTCATCGGAATGCCAGGTGATACCAATATCAAAACCGTTTTGTGCTAATAACAACGCACACGCTTTGCCAATTCCCGAATCTGATGCCGTTACAATTGCGACTTTGGTCATATTCCTCTCCGGATGATTCATACACAGCCTAAGTATAGGAACCCTGTCTGAATCATCTGGAAAAATCAGGAATGATAACCGCCGCCCAGCGCGCTGGTAAGCTGAATAGAGGCATCCAGCCACTGGCCCTGCAACAGCAAGCCGTTACACTGCTCGCGCAGTGCCGGGATTTTGGCCTCGCTCACGCGGGAACCCGCAATAATGCCGGCATTAAAGCGCGCTTGCGCCAGACCGACCACACGCTGCGCGTCATGCTCAATCTGCTGCTGATGCTGATTTTTCTGCGCCAGCGTCTCTACCTGACTGGCGGCGCGCGCCACATCATTAACCGCATCTACCACCGCTTTGTTGTAGTTGGCGATAGAAAGGTTGCTTTGCGCTTTGGCGATATCTAGGTTGGCATTCAGCCTGCCGCTGTCGAAAATCGGCAGCGTCAGCCCGCCGGTAATGCCATATTGCTGTGCGGAATGGCGGAACAGATCGCTCAGATGTAACGCATCCTGCTGTAAAAAAGCCATCAAATTGATATCGGGATAAAACGCGGCCTTCGCGGCGTCAATGCTGCTCAACGAGGATTCAATGTACCAGTGTGCGGCCTGTAGATCCGCCCGGCGCGCCAGCAACGAATAGCCCAGTTGCGACGGTAACTGGCTTTCAACGGCGGGGAGACTCACCTGACGCAGCTTGAGCGCCGCCGATTGCGTATTGGTTAACGCGCTGAGCCGCGCTTCAATAACCTTCATTTTACCGTTAACGTCATTCAGCTGCTGCTGGGTTTTGCTGGCGTCGATATCGGTCTCGACCCCTTCAACAGAAGAAGTAATGCCGTGTTGATACAGCTCCCGGTTTACCGTCACCACGTTTTGCTGCTCATGCTCGATTTGCATCAGCACATTTTTCAGCGCCGCCTGCGTCTGCCACTCCCAGTAGAGTCGCGCCACGCCGCTTGCCAGCAATTGTTGGGTCTGCTCCTGCTCCGCTTCGCGCGCTTTGACCGCCCCGATCCGAGCGGTAACTTCAGCGCGGTTTTTCCCCCATAAATCCAGATCCCAGCCCGCCGTCAGGCCAAATGTACCGTTGGTATACCACGGCCCGGTCGTTCCCGCCGCAGGGTCGGTAATCGCGAATGGCCCCATCAGCCCTTCCGCGGACATTCGCTGGCGCTCAATGTCGGCAGAAAAGTCGAGCTGCGGGCCGTCCTGCGCCTCAACCGCTTTCGCCTGCGCTTCCGCCAGTTGAATACGCTGTTCAGCCACCTGCATATCCGGCGAATGCTGTATGGCATTATCGATCAGCGCGTCAAGCTGCGCATCGTGATACGCCTTCCACCACTGGCTATCCGGCCAACCGTTTTTCAATGCCGCCGGCAGGCTGGAATCAACATGAGAAGAGGGCGTCTGCTGGGTCAGCGACTGGCGGGTATCGTGCATGGGGGCGCAACCCGCCAGCAAAATAAAAAGCGGTAAGCTCGCTGTCGCGGCAAGGAAAGAATTACGATTCATGGAGGTGTTCTGATAAAAAAAGGTGCGCAGAGAGTACGTCTTACGGCGATCTATTTTTTAGTTACGCGTGGCAATACATCATCAGACAACAAAAGACATATTTTGAAATTTATATGATTAGTAAATAATTTCATCTGATACATTTTTTGATGTAATGATTCAATGTAAAGCCCCATTAACCCGTTAATAAATGAACGATTTTGCTGCAATACGCGCCAGCAGCCTTCATGAGTTAAACGTCGCCGCGCCCAACAAAGCAGCAGATGGCTTAATACTTTCCTATACTTTGTTTGTATTTACCAATAAAGGGACAAACAATGAAAATTCTTCTATGGGCAATCTTAATTATTTTTCTGATTGGGCTGTTGGTGGTAACGGGCGTGTTTAAGATGATTTTCTGATTCCTGCGCCGGGCAGCGATAGTATCTGCCCGGCACACGTTCTGGACGCTGTAGAGATTAGATTTTAATAGCCTGAATCGCCCGCGCAATCTCGGACGAACGGTTTAACGCCCGAATCGACTGAAAGAGTTCCGTCGCCTCAATATATTCCTTACGTAAATATCCCAACCACTGTTTAATACGCGCGACATGATATAAACCGGTATCGCCCTGCTTTTCCAGTCGGGTATATTTTTGTAATAACGTCACCACTTCCGGCCACGGCATACGCGGCTCGTTATACTTCACCACCCGGCTCAGGTTAGGAATATTTAACGCCCCACGGCCAATCATCACCGCATCGCAGCCGCTGGTCGCCATACATGCCTGCGCGCTCTGCCAGTCCCAGATTTCGCCATTAGCGATAACCGGAATAGTCAGACGCTGGCGTATTTCGCCGATCGCCTGCCAGTCGATATGCTCGGCGCGGTAGCCCTGCGCTTTGGTACGGCCATGCACCACCAGTTCACTGGCGCCGGCCTGCTGCACCGCATCGGCGATTTCAAATTTTCTATCGCCGCTATCCCAGCCGAGACGCACTTTTACCGTCACCGGCAGATGCGACGGTACCGCGGCCCGCATCGCTTTCGCGCCCTGATAGATGAGCTCGGGATCTTTGAGCAATGTCGCGCCGCCGCCGCTGCCGTTCACCACTTTTGACGGACAGCCGCAGTTCAGGTCCACGCCATACGATCCCAACGCCGTCGCCCGCGCGGCGTTTTCCGCCAGCCACTGCGGATACTGGCCCAGAAGCTGAATACGCACCGGCGTGCCGGACGGCGTGCGGCTGGCGTGATGCAACTCCGGGCAGATGCGATGAAACACTTTTACCGGCAGCAGCTGATCCACCACGCGCACAAATTCGGTGATGCAGAGATCGTAATCATTCACTTCGGTCAGCAGCTCGCGCACTAACGCGTCGAGCACGCCTTCCATCGGCGCCAGTAAAACACGCATATCGGTATCCACAGCAAAAAAAGAGGCGCTATCATAACGCCTCTCTGCGATGAGCAAAACTTTTTGCCGGGTGGCGGCACAAACGCCACGCTACGTCACATAAAGTGCTCAACGCGGCTCAAGACAGTTATCTTCTTTCCAGCCGTACAGCCATTCGATACCGCGATAAAACGCCTCCTGCGATTTCCCTTTCCACAACAGATTACGCACCTGACGCTCCACCCCGGCGGCGTGATAGAGACGCCCCATCTCGCGGGTAGACCAGACGATACGCGCCGTGCGGGGAATACGCACCGACTCATACAGCGCAAATGCCTGCTGCGCGTCGCCGTCGCAGCGTTCCAGCGCTTTGCCTAGCGTGACGGCGTCTTCCAGCGCCATACAGGCGCCCTGGGCCATATATTGCGCCACCGGATGCGCGGCGTCGCCCACCAGAGTGATACGCTCGGTTCCCCATTTCGCGACCGGCTCGCGATCGGCGGTCGACCAGCGGCGCCAGGAGGTCGGCTTGTCCAGCATCTGACGCGGGCGGGGATGAATACCGGCAAAATAAGAGAGCACCTCTTCTTTACTGCCGTCTTTCACGCCCCACTCTTCTTGCTGGCGGCTGTGGAATGTCACCACCAGATTGTACTGTTGGCCTCCGCGCAGCGGATAATGGACCAGGTGGCAATGCGGGCCTGCCCACAGCACCGGTGCGTTAATACGTAAATCGTCCGGCATATCGTCGCAATCAATCACCGCCCGATAGACTACATGCCCCGTTACGCGCGGCGCGTCGCCGAGTAAACTTTGCCGCACGACCGATTTAACGCCGTCGCAGCCCACGAGAATATCCGCCGTCCAGCTATTTCCCTGCTCATCAAACACCGTAACGTCATCCGGCGTCTGGCGGATATCGACAATATGGGTCGAGGTACGATACTCCACGCCAGGGTGCGTCAGCACCGCTTCCCATACCGTTGCATGAATATCTACCCGGTGAATTACCGCATACGGCCCGCCAAAATGGTCACGGAACGCCTGTCCGGTTTCAATGCATACCACTTCTTCGGCATTCACGGCATCCATCATGGTAATGTGATCGGTAAACACCGCACGCTGGCGGGCAACATCACCCACACCGAGACTATCCAGCGCCGAAAAAGCGTTCGGCCCAAGCTGAATACCCGCGCCAATCTCGCCAATTTCGTGCGCTTTTTCCAACAGCATGACTTTTATTCCCTGGCGCGCCAGCGACAGCGCGGTCGCCGCGCCGCCGATTCCGCCACCTACAATAATTGCGCTTGTCACGTGAGTCATGGTCATTCTCCTTTTCAGGCCGGGATTTTATCTTGTTGATTTTCCGGCGCGGCGGCAATAAACGCCGGTAGCTGTACGCAGGCGTCATAAACGGCTTTACAGCGCGGATAGCCTGATAAATCGCAGCCCATCCTGAGCGCATTCGCCCACTGAGGAATCAGGCAGCAGTCCGCAAGGCCTGGCGCGTCGCCCACGCAGAATCGTCCGGACTGACTTTTACGCAATAGCTGCTCTACCGCGCTTAACCCTTGCTGTATCCAGTGGGCGTACCAGCGTTTTTTATCCTCTTCGCTAACCTTCAGCTCATCGGTCAGGTAGCGCAACACGCGCATGTTATTGATTGGGTGTATATCGCAGGCGATAGCGTAGACAATTTCCAGCGCCTGGCTGCGCGCCGGGTCGCTCGTCGGCAGCAGCGGCGTTTGCGGAAAATGTCGGTCCAGCCAGTCGACGATGGCCAGCGATTGCCCCAACGATTCGCCGTCATCAGTGACCAGCGTCGGCACCAGGCCTACCGGATTCATCCGTCGGTAGGCCAGCTCATTCTGCTGGCCGATACGAATATTGACGCCCACCGTCTGGTAATCAATCCCCTTTAACGCCAGCGCAATACGTACACGATAAGACGCCGAACTATTAAAGAAACTGTACAGCTTCATCGTTCACCTCAGACAATTTTCACAGCAATCGGCGTCAGACCTTCTACGTTCCCGGTGATGACATCCCCTTTCACCACTGCGCCCACCCCCTCTGGCGTACCGGTGAAAATCAAATCGCCTGGCTGCAATTCAAAAAAGCCGGACAAATAGCTGATGGTTTCATTCACCGACCAAATCAGGTGACGAATATCGCTGCGTTGATGGTCTTCGCCGTTAACCTGTAGCCAAATAGGGGCGTTATCCACATTATGCGTTTCAGCGGCTTTGTGTAATGGCGCAATGGGCGCGGAGAGATCGAACGCTTTGCCGATTTCCCACGGGCGTCCCATCTGACGCATTTCCATCTGACGATCGCGACGCGTCATGTCCAGACCGGTGGCGTATCCCCAGACATATTCATGGGCTTTTTCCAGCGGGATATCGCTCCCCTTTTTACCAATCGCCACCACCAGCTCAATTTCATAATGGTAGTTATCGGTCTGCGCCGGATACGGCAGTTCCAGGGTATCCCCCGCCGCTACCGGGACGACAGCGTCCGCTGGTTTACAAAAGAAGAACGGCGGTTCGCGATCGGGATCAAAGCCCATTTCACGGGCATGGGCGGCATAGTTGCGACCCACGCAGTAAACGCGACGTACCGGAAACTGCTCATCACTGCCCGCCACGGGTACTGTCACCGGGGCCTGCGGCTGGAATACATATTTGGTCATGTTCTCTCTCCCTAATTAATAACGTGCTTCGCGGAACAGCCCCAGGGCTTCCTGAACCGGCTTGTCCGAAAAGCTGAATAACACCGTGTCTTCACTGCTGCGAAACGACACCTCATGCCAGGTCGGCGCCACAAAAATATCTTTTGCGGAAAAATGAAAAGTTTCGTTGCCGATAGTGACCTGCCCAGCCCCTTCAACGACGTGGTAGATAGTGCTGTCGGTGCTCCGCGCCACACGCGAGGCAAAGCCTTTTGGCAGCAATTGCAGGAACGCGCCCATCGACGGCATCGGATAACCACCGGTGACGGGATTAACGTAACGCAGCTTGTAACCTTCCCACTCATCCGGATCGCCCATACGGGTCAGATCGTGCAGCGCCTCGCGACTGCGGTCGTAACGGTAGTTGAAAATCGGCGACGAGTTCCCGCGCTGGTGGCGCAGCGGCAGCATATTCGCTGCATAGCGCGGCAGATAATCGCCCTCTTTTCGCGTCACCGGCTGCTGATCTTCGGGATAGTCTTCCGCAAACCCACAGCCCAGGAGGTTGACTAACGGCAGATCCAGACCATCCAGCCATACCACCGGCTCTGATCCCGGATTACCATGATCGTGCCAGCGCCACTGCGGCGTCAGGATAAAATCGCCGGTATGCATTGGCGTGCGCTCGCCGTCCACCGCGGTAAATGCGCCTTTACCTTCGACGATAAAACGCAGCGCCGACTGGTTATGGCGATGACTCGGCGCGACTTCGCCGGGCAGGATCAGCTGTAAACCAGCATATAAGGTCGCCGTGATCGACGACTGACCGCGCAATGCCGGATTTTCCAGCACCAGCACCCGGCGGATCGCCTCTTTCGCGCCAATGACATTGCCGCTTTCCATCAGTAGCGGACGAATTTCCTGATAATTCCAGTAGGCCGGCGCGCAGTTGGCGTTTGGCGTCTGCGGTACCAGGTGATGTAACGATTCCCACAGCGGCGTCAGATTCTGCCCGGAAATATGCTGGTAATACTGTTGACGGCTATCTTTTACGTTCTGATTTATTTCAGACATGGAGATTCTCCTTATTCGTTTACGACGCTGGCACGCGGCAGGTCGTCAGGTACAGAAATCGAAAGGCGGACAACCACCGTCAGCAGGGTAAGCATTACCGCGCTGATAGCCGCCGGAATAGCAATGACAAAAAACAACGTATCGAAAGAGAAATTGAGGGCCATCATCATGCCGCCGGAGAGCGAACCGACAATCGCCCCGCAGCGTCCAATGGCGTTCGACCAGCTCACGCCCGTCGCCCGGCTTTGGGTGGGGTACAGCGTCGCCGTCAGAGCATTCAGCCCGACCTGGGAACCGCTAATACCGATGCCGGTACCAAAAATCGCCAGCGCCATCAGCCAAAGGCCGTTTTCGCTCAGGCCTATCATGACAATGCAAACTGCGCCCAGCGCATAGCTCACCGCCAGTACCCGGAACGGGTTAAGCCGGTCCATCAACACGCCGAGTAACAGCGCGCCAAGCGTGCCGCCAACCTGGAATGCGGCAGTCACCCACGACGCCTGTTGCAGATCAATACCGCGATGGTTAAGTAACGTCGGCATCCAGCTGGAAAGCAGATAGATAATGAGCAGGCTCATAAAGAACACCACCCATAACATCAGGGTAATGACAAGCTGTCGCCCGGCAAAAAGCTGGCGAATACTGCCTTTGGCGATGGCTGCCGTCTCATGCAGAAAGAATTGCGTATCGTGATAGCGCTCGCCGGTAATGGCGCTGACCGTCCGGGCGACAACGGCTTGCGGTAGTTGGCGACGTACCTGCCAGCGGGGAGATTCCGGCAGCGCGAACAGCAGGCCGAAAAACAGCAGCAAAGGCAAGATGCCGCCTAGCGCCAGAATTCCGTGCCAGCCAATCAGCGGCACCAGTTGCGCGCTCACAATCCCGCCCATCGCCGACCCCAGGGTAAAACCACAGAACATCAGCGTGACCAGCGCTCCGCGTCGACGAGCGGGAAGGTATTCCGACGTCATGGTGATGGTATTCGGCATCGCTCCGCCCAGTCCCAGACCGGTTAAGAAGCGCAGCAACACCAGGGTTTCTATATCCGGCGAGAAAGCGGAAAGCAGGCTCAATGCGCCGAATAGCGCTACGCAAAGCTCAATGACCCGCTTGCGGCCAAAGCGATCCGCCAGCGGCCCGCATAGCAGCGCGCCGGCCGTAAGCCCCAGCAGCCCTGCGCCAAACAGCGGCGCAAGTTCGCTGGCGCTTAGCTGCCAGTGAGTACGAATATCCGGGGCGATGAAGCCAATCGCAGCGGTGTCGAAACCGTCGAGCATAACCACCAGAAAACAGCAGATGATAACGCGCCACTGCATTTTGCCGACGGGCGCGGCATCAATAAGGGCTTGTAGATCACGTCGTTGAGTCATAGCTAATGCCTCAGTGCAGGGAGATAGATGTTGTTTTTATGTTTGCTATGTTACGAGTTTGTAGAGTGAGCGATAAAATGTACAATGGCTTTTCAGGCAGAGACATAACCTGGAGGTTATAGCGAATGGCGAACTGGGCGCAGAAATTGAAATTACATCACCTGCAAACGCTGGTTGCGCTGGGCGAACAGGGCAACCTGACGCACGTCGCCCGGATGATGAATATCTCCCAGCCGGCGCTATCGAAGTGGTTATCTCAACTCGAAGATGAGATAGGCATCACGCTTTTTGAGCGCCACAGTAAAGGGCTACGGCCCTCGGAAGGCGGTAAATTACTGCTCCAGCACGCCCAGCGCCTAATTAACGATCTGGAGCGTTCACAGTATGAAATCGCCCGTTTCAAGCAGGGCGGCCTGGTTGGCAGCCTGAAGATCGGCTGTTCGCCCGTGGCGACTGACTGCGTATCACAGGCGATTCTGAGCCTGCTTAACGAAATGCCGACGCTGCATCTGAATATTGAAGAAAAGGTAATGACGCCGCTGCTGCACGATTTGCTTGCCGGTCAGGTGGATGTGGTGGTAGGGCGTGTCGGCGGCCGCGCCCTGCAACTGCCGCTTAATTATCAGGTACTTTATACCGAGCCGGTCTGCTTTGTGGCGCGTCCGCACCATCCGCTGGCCGCGCGAGCGCAGATCGCCTGGAGCGATCTGGCACACTGGCGGTGGATAGTCTGGCCAACCGGCACCCCTATTCGCATCAGTATTGATAACGCCCTCGTCGATAATGGCGTCATGCTCCCGGAAAACACCATTGAATCGGCGTCAATGAACGTCAGCACCAATTTGCTGCAAAGCAGCGATATGATCTCTATTCTTTCTTTACGGCTGGCGCAACGCTATGCCAGCCAGGGGCAACTGGCGATTTTAAACTTGCCAAAAATTGAGCAAAAAGGCAGCGTAGGGATGTTCTGGCGTAAGAATGAGACGCCGTCTTTGGCCCTGAGTCGCTTTTTGTATTTTTTAGCCCAGGTTTAACGCCGCCGACCAGGGGCATTGCCCGATGTTCCTGCTGTCTATACCCACTATGCTAAGAATTCATGATGTGATCGGTAGCACGTTTTAACGTTTAATTGTATGATGAATCCATCTCATCAAGGGCTTTAAACATGAGTAAGTCACTGAATATTATCTGGCAATATATACGCGCTTTTGTATTGATTTATGCCTGTTTGTACGCAGGCATTTTTCTTGCATCACTGCTTCCTATCACTATTCCCGGCAGCATTATCGGGATGTTAATTCTGTTTGTATTGCTGGCGCTGCAAATTCTGCCGGCAAAGTGGGTTAACCCCGGCTGTTATGTGCTGATTCGTTATATGGCGTTGCTGTTTGTGCCGATTGGCGTCGGGGTCATGCAATATTTTGATTTACTGCGCGCGCAATTCGGCCCGGTGGTGGTCTCTTGCGCTATCAGTACGCTGGTCGTTTTTGTGGTCGTAAGCTGGAGTTCACATCTGATACACGGTGAGCGTAAAGTGGTTGGGCAGAAGGGAACGAAAAAATGATGACATATATCTGGTGGTCGTTACCGCTGACGCTGGCGGTATTTTTCGCCGCCCGCAGACTGGCGGCGCATTTTAAAATGCCGTTGCTGAATCCGCTGCTGGTGGCAATGGTAGTCATTATTCCTTTTCTGTTGCTGACCGGTATTCCCTACGAGCACTACTTCAAAGGCAGCGAAGTACTTAACGATCTGCTGCAACCGGCGGTAGTGGCACTGGCCTATCCCCTTTATGAACAATTGCACCAGATTCGCGCGCGTTGGAAATCCATTATTAGCATCTGTTTTGTCGGCAGTCTGGTAGCGATGATTACCGGGACATCCGTTGCCTTGCTGATGGGCGCAACGCCTGAAATCGCGGCATCGGTACTGCCTAAATCCGTGACTACGCCTATCGCGATGGCGGTGGGCGGCAGCATCGGCGGCATCCCCGCGATCAGCGCGGTATGCGTAATTTTTGTCGGTATTCTGGGCGCGGTGTTTGGCCACACGCTGTTAAACGCGATGCACATCCGTACTAAGGCCGCACGCGGGCTGGCAATGGGGACCGCCTCACATGCGCTCGGTACTGCGCGCTGCGCCGAGCTGGATTACCAGGAAGGCGCGTTTAGCTCCCTGGCGCTAGTGATCTGCGGCATTATTACCTCGCTGGTAGCGCCCTTTTTGTTTCCGCTCATTCTGGCGGTAATGCGCTAACGACGGGACAAAAGACCGGGTTAAAATTTGCGATACGTCGCGCATTTTTCATTTAAGTTTCACAAGTTGCATAAGCAATGAGATTTAGATCACATATTAAGACATAGCAGGCCCGTAAACTACGGTTCCATTACATTGTTATGAGGCAACGCCATGCATCCACGTTTTCAAACTGCTTTTGCCCAGCTTGCGGATAATTTGCAATCAGCGCTGGCCCCTATCCTGGCGGACCACCATTTTCCCGCCATGCTGACCGCAGAGCAGGTCTCGACGCTTAAAAATACGGCGGGACTGGACGAAGACGCGCTGGCTTTCGCACTGTTACCTCTGGCGGCGGCCTGCGCCCGTACCGATTTGTCCCATTTTAACGTCGGCGCGATTGCGCGCGGCGTTAGCGGCAACTGGTATTTCGGCGCAAATATGGAGTTCCTGGGCGCCACCATGCAACAAACTGTGCATGCTGAACAAAGCGCGATTAGCCACGCCTGGCTACGCGGCGAAAAAGGGCTCGCCGCCGTCACCGTTAACTACACCCCTTGCGGCCACTGTCGCCAGTTTATGAACGAGCTGAACAGCGGTCTGGATCTGCGCATTCATCTGCCGGGCCGCGCGCCGCATACGTTACGCGATTATCTGCCTGACGCTTTCGGGCCAAAAGATCTGGAGATCAAAACGCTGCTGATGGACGAGCAGGATCATGGCTTTACGTTAACGGGCGATACGCTAACGCAAGCGGCGATAACGGCAGCCAATAAGAGCCATATGCCTTATAGCCACTCGCCGAGCGGCGTGGCGCTGGAATGTAAAGATGGCCGTATTTTCACCGGCAGCTATGCGGAAAACGCCGCCTTTAACCCTACGCTCCCCCCGCTGCAAGGCGCGCTAAACCTGCTGAGTCTCAATGGCTATGACTATGCGGATATTCAGCGCGCGATTCTGGCGGAAAAAGGCGATGCGGCATTAATTCAATGGGATGCCACCGCCGCAACGCTGAAAGCGTTAGGTTGCCATAATATTGACCGCGTGCTTCTCGGCTAAGCAAATGTGCCGGATAGCGACGCACTGGCGTCTTATCCGGCCTGACTCTCCTCTCCCGCGACCCGATACAAGGGAAATCATGCTGAAAATCTCCGCAATCAGACGGCGGTTTCTTGCGCTACGTCTTCGGGTACAGTAGCCTGATCGTACTTTCATCCTGGTATCGAGTTTCCTGCATGTTAAAGCGCGTGTTTTACAGCCTGTTGGTCCTGGTAGGCTTGCTGCTGTTGACGGTGCTTGGCCTCGATCGGTGGATGAGCTGGAAAACAGCGCCCTATATCTATGACGAGCTACAGGATCTTCCCTACCGCCAGGTTGGCGTCGTGTTAGGGACAGCCAAATACTATCGCAAGGGTGTCATTAATCAGTACTATCGTTATCGTATCCAGGGCGCGTTAAACGCTTACAATAGCGGTAAAGTCAATTACCTGCTGCTCAGCGGCGACAATGCCCTGCAAAGCTATAACGAACCGATGACCATGCGCAAAGACCTTATCGCGGCGGGCGTCGATCCTGCGGACATTGTGCTTGATTACGCTGGCTTCCGTACGCTTGACTCCATTGTGCGTACCCGCAAAGTGTTTGATACCAACGACTTTATTATCATCACTCAGCGCTTCCACTGCGAACGCGCCTTGTTTATTGCGTTGCATATGGGCATTCAGGCGCAGTGTTACGCGGTACCTTCACCCAAAAATATGCTGACAGTGCGCCTGCGCGAATTTGGCGCCCGCTTTAGCGCGCTGGCGGATCTCTATATTTTTAAACGCGAACCGCGTTTTTTAGGCCCGCTGGTACCTATTCCCACGCAGCATCAGGTGCCGAATGACGCCCAGGGGTATCCGGCCGTTACGCCGGAACAATTGCTTGAACTGGAAAAGAAAAAAGGGAAATGATCATGGATGTACAGACGATATTTGTCATATTAGCCTTTCTGCTACTCCCGCTTTTTTGCTTCCGTGAGGCCTGGAAAGGCTGGCGAACCGGCGCGGTAGATAAAGTTGTCAAAAATGCGCGAAAACCGGTTTATGTTTATCGCCATGCCGATCCCGTACAATATTGGTCTTATCTTTTTCTTTATACCGGTTGCGGTTTTTTATTTACTGGAATGATTATTTATCTTCTTTTTTATCGTTAATCTATTTACTATCCCTTTAAAATTGAGAATAGTTATTATTATGATATAAGGAACAAATGCTGTTTTGCATTCTGGTTTCATTTTTTTGTGAATTCTTTCACAGAATACCCTTCTTTCAATGCTTAGGCTGGCGGTAGATTTTGGATCATTAAAACGCGTTATTTGCGTTTCGCCTTAATTTATTCAAGCATTAAGGAAGATTATATGCCGCAACAAAATTATCTGGATGAACTCACGCCTGGTTTTACGCCATTACTGGCAATAAAAGAGGCTTCACGTTGTTTATTATGTCACGATGCGCCCTGTAGTCAGGCTTGCCCGGCGCAAACCGATCCGGGGAAATTTATTCGTTCTATTTACTTTCGCAATTTTAAAGGCGCAGCGGAAACTATCCGGGAAAATAATGCGCTTGGAGCCGTCTGCGCCAGAGTCTGTCCGACGGAAAAATTATGCCAGCGCGGATGTACACGTTCCGGAATAGATAAACCTATTGATATTGCACGCCTGCAACGTTTTATTACCGATTTTGAACAGCAGACTGCCATGCAGATTTATCAGCCCGGGAGTAAAACACGCGGGAAAGTCGCGATTATTGGCGCGGGTCCGGCAGGTTTGCAGGCAAGCGTGACGCTCACACATTTAGGCTATGACGTCACCATTTACGAAAAACAGCCGCAGCCCGGCGGATGGCTGCGTCACGGCATCCCGGCATTTCGTCTGCCGCAAAGCGTACTCGATCAGGAAATTGCCCGCATTGTAGAAATGGGCGTCAATATTAAATGTAATTGTGAGGTGGGCGGGTCGCTATCGCTTGCGCAACTCAAAGCCGAATATCGCGCCGTGCTGATGACCGTCGGGATGTCCTGTGGCTCTGATTTACCGTTATTTGAGCAAGCCAGTCACGTAGAGATTGCCGTTGATTTTTTACAGCGCGCCCGTCAGGCCGAAGGCGATATTAGCGTTCCGCGTAGCGCATTAATTATTGGCGGCGGCGACGTAGCGATGGATGTCGCCAGTACGTTAAAAATTCTCGGCTGCCCTTCCGTCACCTGCGTGGCGCGGGAAGAATTAGCCGAATTCCCCGCCAGCGAAAAAGAATTTACCAGCACGCAGGCATTAGGCGTATCGATTATTGATGGCTTTACGCCTGTCGCCGTCAGCGGAAATAAAGTGACCTTCCACCATGTACGCCATTCAGGAGAACTGACGCTGGAAGCAGAAAATATTATTTTGGCCGTGGGGCAGCACGCGCGACTGGATGCCTTTGCGGAGATAAAAGCGCAGCATAATATTATCGACACGCACAATTATCAAACCGACGACCCGGCGATCTTTGCCGCTGGCGATATTGTTAAAGGCGATAAGACCGTCGTTTATGCGGTAAAAACCGGAAAAGAAGCCGCTCAGGCTATTCATCATTATTTAGAGGAGGCCTGCTCATGTTAACAAAAGATTTGTCTGTTACCTTTTGCGGCGTTAAGTTTCCCAATCCGTTTTGCCTTTCTTCTTCTCCGGTAGGCAACTGTTATGAGATGTGCGCCAAAGCCTATGATACCGGCTGGGGCGGGATCGTTTTTAAAACCATTGGTTTTTTTATTGCCAACGAAGTCTCTCCACGTTTTGATCACCTGACGAAAGAAGATACCGGTTTTATTGGTTTCAAAAACATGGAGCAAATTGCTGAGCATCCGCTGGAAGAGAATCTGGCCGCCATTCGACGGCTAAAACAGGATTATCCGGATAAGGTGCTGATTGCTTCCATCATGGGGGAAAATGAGCAGCAGTGGCAGGAACTGGCGCGTCTGGTTGAAGAAGCCGGCGCGGATATGATTGAGTGTAACTTCTCTTGCCCGCAGATGACCTCGCACGCCATGGGAAGCGATGTAGGGCAAAGCCCGGAGCTGGTTGAAAAATACTGCCGCGCCGTAAAACGCGGTTCATCTTTGCCAATGCTGGCGAAAATGACGCCGAATATTGGCGATATGTGTGAAGTCGCGCTGGCCGCCAAACGCGGCGGAGCCGACGGTATCGCCACCATCAACACCGTGAAATCCATTACTAACATCGACCTGAACCGCAAAATCGGGATGCCGGTGGTTAACGGTAAATCCAGCATCTCCGGTTATTCAGGAAAAGCGGTGAAACCCATTGCGCTGCGTTTTATCCAGCAGTTGCGAATGCACCCTGAACTGCGCGATTTCCCGATTAGCGGTATCGGCGGCATTGAAACCTGGGAAGACGCTGCCGAATTTCTGCTGCTGGGCGCGGCGACCCTACAGGTGACGACAGGCATTATGCAATACGGTTACCGCATTGTAGAAGATATGGCGAGCGGCCTCAGCCACTATCTGGCCGATCAGGGATTTGCCTCATTACAGGAGATGATCGGACTGGCGAATGGCAATATTATCCCGGCGGAAGACCTGGATCGCAGCTATATCGTCTATCCGCGGATTAATCAGGAGAAATGCGTCGGCTGCGGACGTTGCTATATCTCCTGCTATGACGGCGGTCATCAGGCGATGGAGTGGGATGAACACAGCCGCACGCCGCATTGCAATACGGAAAAATGCGTCGGTTGTCTGCTGTGCGGTCATGTCTGCCCGGTCGCCTGTATTGATTTAGGCGAGGTCAAATTTAAAAAAGGCGAAAAAGAACACGCGTTAACGCTGTAGCTCGCGGTATGAAGCCCGGCGCGCAGTTTCGCTGCGCCGGGTTATCTGATAAGCAAAGCAATACGTCTGGATAACTACTTCTTACGCGCGTATTTCAGCGAGTCCAGCGCCACGGCGAAAATGATAATGCCGCCTTTGATAATGTACTGCCAGTACGGGTTTACCCCGATATAGGTCAGGCCATAGTTGATGACGGTAAAGATAATGACGCCGGTCACCACGCCGAAGACCGTCCCCACTCCGCCGCTAAACGATACGCCCCCGACCACGCACGCGGCAATCGCATCCAGTTCATACATAAAGCCGAGGTTGTTGGTGGCAGAACCAATACGCCCTGCTTCCAGTAAGCCGCCGAAGGCATAAAACACGCCGGAGAGCGCATAAATCATCAGCAGGTTCAGCGCCACGTTTACGCCAGAAACTTTCGCCGCTTCCGGGTTGCCGCCAATAGCAAAAATGTTTTTACCAAAGCGGGTCTTATTCCACAGCACCCAGACAAACGCTACCGCAATCAGAGCGTAAAAGGTGATGTATGAGAGCCGGAAACTGCCCATCGCCACAAAGCCCTGCGCAAAGGTGGAAAAGCCGCTGTCAAAGCCGGAAATGGGCGAAGCGCCGACAAAGTCATAGTAAAGAGAGTTGATTCCATAAACGATAATCATCGTGCCAAGCGTGGTAATAAACGGCGTCACATTCAGGTAAGCAATGATGATGCCGTTCACCAGGCCAATCACCGCGCCAATCGCGCAGACAATCAGGATGACCAGCGCAATCGGCATGGTCGCCATTTCCGGAAACACTTTGTTGGCGTTTTCCATTGATTGCAGTAATGTTGCCGCCACAACCGCCGCCAGCCCTACCTGACGCCCCGCCGACAGGTCTGTCCCCTGGGTGACGATGAGCCCCGCCACGCCCAGCGCGATAATAATACGTACCGAAGATTGCGTCAGAATATTACTTAAATTCAGCAAACTTAAAAAAGTCGGGTCCTGGAAAATAATAATCGCCAGCAGCACTAAAAGAACGACGTAAATTCCGCCCTCTTTCAGCCAGGTCAAAAAGCTTTTCTTGTTTAACGCACTCATAAGGAGCCCCTGATCTTAAAGGTGCAAAGAAGCAAGACGCAAAATTTCGTTTTGCGTTGTTGTTTTAGTATCGACAATGCCGGAAACGAGACCGTTACTCATCACCAGGATACGATCGGTAATCCCTAACAGCTCCGGCATTTCAGAAGAGATAATGATGATCCCCTTGCCTTTTTTCGCCAGTTCCGCAATAAGCTGATAAATTTCAAACTTTGCGCCGACATCAATGCCGCGGGTCGGTTCGTCCAGCATTAATATTTCCGGCTGCGTTAATAGCCAGCGACCAATGATCACCTTTTGCTGATTGCCGCCGGAAAGCGAACCAATTTGCGTGCGATGCCCCGGCGTTTTTACCCGCATGGAATCAATGACCCATTGGGTGTCGCTTTTCATCCGGGAATTATCCAGTAACCCCACTTTATTTTTATAATTACGGATATTCGAAATTAATGAGTTAAATCCGATATCCAGATAGGCGTAAATTCCGGTGGAACGACGCTCTTCCGTCACCAGCGCAAAACCGTGGTTAATCGCTTCGTTCGCAGTGTGATTATTAATTTTCTTGCCATGTAAAGTGATTGTCCCGGACGACTTCTCACGAATACCAAACAGCGTTTCGACGATATCGGTACGCTTTGCCCCAACCAGGCCGGCAATGCCCAGAATTTCGCCCTTGTGCAAATCAAAGGAGACATCGCGAATGGAAGGCTGGCGCAGCGAGGTCAGGTTACGTACCTCCAGAATCACGTCGCCCGGCTTATTTTCTTTATCCGGAAAGCGCTGGTTCAGGGAACGCCCGACCATCATCGCAATGATCTTATCCATATCCAGCCCTTCCAGCGGCTGGGTGGCAATCCACTGACCGTCGCGCAAGATAGTAATTTCATCGCACAATTGAAAAATTTCTTCCATTTTATGCGAGATATAAACAATTCCGCAGCCGCGTTCTTTCAGCTTGCGAATAATGGTGAACAGATGATTAACCTCTTTCTCAGTTAACGATGAGGTCGGTTCATCCATAATAACGATCTTAGCGTTATAGGAAAACGCCTTCGCAATTTCGATCATCTGCATTTGCGAAACGGATAACGTTCCTACGCGCGCGCGTGGGTCAATATCGATATCCAGTTCATCAAATATCGCTTTGGTATCCTGGTACATTTTATCCTGGTCGACAAACATACCTTTGGTGGGATAACGTCCCAGCCACATGTTATCCATGACCGAACGTTGTAATACCAGGTTTAACTCCTGGTGTACCATCGAAATCCCATTCTCCAGCGCTTCTTTCGCCGAATGGAAGTCCACTTCTTTTCCCTGAAATACAATGCTGCCGGAATCTTTTTGGTAAATACCGAAAAGACATTTTAATAATGTTGATTTGCCTGCGCCGTTTTCGCCCATTAATGCATGAATAGAGTGCGGACGAACGTTTAAGTTGACATTATCAAGCGCTTTCACGCCGGGAAATGATTTGTTAATGCCACGCATTTCCAACAAATATTCACCCGACGACGGAGAGATCGTGCTGCCCATAATGATACCCTGTCGGCCTTTTTAATTATGACTATCCGCGCCGGATGGCAAAAGAAATACGTTATCCGGTCTGCGGCACATCACCCTTCCACGGTTTCAGGGCGCAACAAAATTGCGCCCACAGACGGAAAAGTTATTTTTGGGTAAATTCGCTCAGATTGTCTTTGTCCACGCCGACATAAGGCACGCGCACGATTTTGTTCTCAATCTTCCAGCTGGTGCCGTCAGCCGCGCCCTTGCCTTCGGCGAGGTTTTTCGCCAGATCGAATGTCGCTTTCGCCTGATTGTTGGCGTCATTCAGTACCGTACCGGCCATCGCGCCCGATTTCACCAGCGCCAAAGCTTCCGGTAACGCATCGACGCCAAAGACCGGAATCGACGATTTATTATGCGCTTTCAGCGCCTCTACCGCGCCCATCGCCATCGCATCGTTATTCGCGATAACCACTTCAATCTTGTTAGCGTTCGGGCCAGACAGCCAGGCATCCATCTTATCTTTTGCCTGCGCGGTATCCCACATGGCGGTGTCTAACGCCAGTTGCTCGGTCTGAATACCTTTAGCATTTAACTCTTTCACCACATACGTCGTACGGGCTTCAGCATCCGGGTGCCCCGGCTCGCCTTTCAGCAGAACATACTGAATTTTACCGTCTTTATTCAGATCCCAACCCTGATTCGCCTGCCAGTGTTTGGCAATCAAGTCGCCCTGAATCACACCGGATTCTTTAGAGTCAGTCCCGACATAATACGCCTTGTCATAGCTGTCCAGCGCTTTGCGGGAAGGCTCTTTGTTAAAGAACACCACCGGCACATTTTGCCCGCGCGCTTTCTCAATCACCGTACCGGCGGCTGCCGGGTCGACCAGGTTAATCGCCAGAGCTTTAACCCCTTTCGCCAATAAAACGTCAATTTGATCATTCTGTTTGGATTGATCGTTTTGCGAGTCATTCATCAGTAGCTGAACATCCGGCGCGGATTTGCCATCTTTTTCAATAGCCTTACGCACCACGGACATAAAGTTATCGTCATATTTATAAATCGTCACGCCAATACGAGTATCAGCCGCGTGTGCGTGCGCGCCGAATAACAGACTTGCCATCACGGCAGAAAGGGTCAGTACCTTCTTATTCATGGTAGCTCCGGTTTTATTATGTAGGGTATAGCGTAAAAAAATGCCCGGCTGTTCAGCACGTTAACGCGTGTTACTGAACGCCGAAGCGTATTTAGAGCCTATCCCACCAGGCGTTATTGGCGCAGCCAGTTTGGACACGGACAGCGCGCAAAAACCGCAGCGTACACGTAGTACGTGAGGTTTGACTCGCTACGCTCGCCCTTCGGGCCGCCGCAAGCGGCGTTCAAAACGCTAACGCGTTTTGGCGAGCACTGCCCAGGTCCAAAATGGCAAGTAAAATAGCCCTAATGGGATAAGCTCTTATTCAACTCTTTATTTTTGTCCGGTAGTCGCGGGATATTGTGATAACGGTTTTTATAAGCGAAATACCCCAGCAAAACTGACAACTAACTGTTACACATTAGTTACAGTGCGACAAACGTTGTCATCATAGCTATCACAATGTTAATAAACTGTGAATTTACTCACAGATTGAAAACGGTTACATGCGGGGCGTAATCAGTTAGTGATCAGTACCGCATTCTGTCGCCACGCCACCGAATGGCGCCGCACCAGGGTCGGCATAAAGCAGTGCGTCGCCGTGATATCCAGCGTGCCTGCAGCCCCCTGTAACGCCAGCTCGGTCGCGATTTTCGCCATAGAAGCAATAGGATAGCGCACGGTAGTCAACTGAGGATCGGTATAACGAGCAATAGGGATATCGTCGAAACCGATGACAGACAGATGCAAGGGAATGGCGATGCCGTTATCTTTTAACGCCGTCAGCGCGCCCGCCGCCATGTTATCGTTATAGGCAAATACCGCCGTCAGTTGCAGATTGCGTCCCAGCAACTCAACCATTGCCGACTCGCCGCCCTGCATGTCCGGCGTGCCGGTGCCTATCCAGCTCTCCGACGCAGCAATCCCCTGCTCTTGCAGCGCGTGTAACCACCCTTCTCTGCGCATCGCGTCATCTTCAATATGGTGGCTGGAGGCCAGGTAGCCGATGCGTTGATGTCCATTATTCAGCAACATTCGGGTCGCCATTCTGGCACCGCTCACATTGTCGAGACAGACACAACGATGCGCATAACCCGGCACGATACGGTTAATCAGCACCATACCGGGGATCTGATCCATAAAGTCGCTCAGCTCGCGATCGGTTAAGGCTTTTGAGTGAACAATCAATGCGTTACAACGCTGACGGATCAAGACTTCAATCGCATGACGCTCTTTTTCCGCCTCATGATAACTGTTGCCAATGAGAACATATTTCTGGTGCTGCTGCGCGACCAGATCTACGGCTTTCACCAGAGCGCCGAAAAAGGCATCGGAAACATCCATGACCACGACGCCGATGGTATCGCTCACCTGGGTGGCCAGCGCTTGCGCATTCGCATTTGGTCGATATCCCAGCAGGGTGACGGCCTGCATAACGGCGTCACGGGTGTCGGGACTGACCAACGCGCTGTTATTCAGTACGCGGGAAACGGTCGCTACAGACACGCCAGCCTGGCGCGCTACATCACGAATGGTGATCATATTCACTGCCCTGTTTGAGTTCAAAAATGCTCACAAATGCCCCGTTAGCAGGCGGCTATTTTGTCAGCACCCTGCCCAGGGCTGCGTGAGAAACATCACAGGGATGGAAACGGTTACAGCCATTTTGTTAATGAATGTGATCCAGATCGTTATCTGAGCGATCCTGACGCGCGCAACGTGAGTTGACGCCATAACCACTCGACCGGTCCCTGTCGCCAGAAACGTAGCCAGATGACGGAAAAGAGAAGGTTTATTGCCCATACCGGAACGACAAAGAACAAGAGTTCCAGTCGATTGAATTTCATAAATAAGCCAAACTGATAAAACAGTGTGGTACAGATGATCGTCTGCAGCAGATAATTGGTCAGCGCCATTCGCCCTACGCAGGCAATGGCAAGCGTCAGTCTGCATCGGCTAAGCTGCGGCCAGAAGCCAAACATCAGCGCGGCATAGCCCAGCGTTTGCAACGGCGCGCTCAGTTCGCGCGGCGCCTGCAATAAGAAGGCGCACCAGCGGTACGCCCAGTCCAGCCGCCATTGTAAAATGACCGCAGGCAGGTTGATCATTAGCCCTAACGCCACCAGCAGAACCCCGGTACGGCGATAGTGCCGCAGACTGTACTGACCTTTCAGCCAGCCGCTACGCATTAGCGCGGCGCCCAGCAGCATCATACCTGCCAGTTGCCAGCCATACTGCGCGCCGAGCGCCAGTAAACTATTTGACAGCATCTCTGCCCGGTTGCTGATAGCCTCCATGCCGCCGTTCAGCTTCCAGTATTTTTCATACAATATTGCCGACGCATCCGGCGTCCAGGCGCGGCTGGTTTCGCTACTCGATACCACGCCCAGCAGCAGTAGCACGCCAATCCCGACCAGATAAAGGAGTATGCCGGTATTGAACAGGCTTTTTACCGAAGGCGCGTCGCGTACCAGTCGCCAGCAAATTAATCCGACCAGACCGTAGGCCAGCAGAATGTCGCCGTCCCAAAAGAATAACGCATGGATAAAACCTAACAGTACCAATAGCGTCAAGCGCGACTGAATCCACTGTTTACCACGCGGAAGCAGCATTTGTAGCCCCGCGCCAAACAACAACGCGAACAGCGTAAGAAACTTAGCCTGCGCCACAATATCGAGAATCGCCCAGGACCAGGCGTCTTCGGGAACGATCGCGCCGTACCAGGCGGGATTGAGATAAGCCGCCTTCGGCAATCCAAAGGCGCTAATGTTAAGAAGCAGGATACCGAGGATAGCGACGCCACGTACAAAATCCAGCGTGACATTACGTTCCATCGTCTCCGCCTTAATCATGGATGATGGCGAACGGCACGCAGAAACTCCTGGCGCGTATTCTGGCTGGACTTAAACAATCCGCCCAGCGACGTCGTCGTCGTGGCGCTGGTTGCGTCACGAATACCGCGCGCTTTCACGCAGTAATGCACCGCATCAATCGATACCGCTACATTATTGGTGCCGAGCAAGGTTTGCAGCGCCGTCAGAATTTGTTGGGTCAAACGTTCCTGAACCTGCGGACGCTGGGCGAAGAATTGCACGATGCGGTTAATTTTCGACAGGCCGATCACGGAATCTTTGGGGATATACGCAACGGTCGCTTTGCCATCAATGGTCACGAAGTGATGTTCACAGGTGCTGGTCAGCGTGATATCGCGGACGGTGACCATTTCATCCACCTTCATTTTATTTTCAATGAGGGTAATTTTCGGGAAATTGGCATAGTCGAGGCCGGCGAAAATCTCGTCAACGTACATCTTAGCGATACGATGCGGCGTTTCCATCAGACTGTCATCGCTCAAATCGAGATTCAGCAACTGCATAATCTCAGTCATATGCCCTGCGATAAGGCTTTTTCGCGTTTCATTATCCAGTTCATCCATAGGCGGGCGCAGCGGCGTTTCCAGCCCCCGGGCAACCAGCGCGTCATGAACCAGGGCCGCTTCTTTACTGAGTGATGGCATTAATCGTGTTCTCCTGCAGGTGTGGCGCCTCTGCCCTGCATGGGGCAAAGTTTGTCAATATTGTGACAGTGTGATTATTGTGCGTGAGGTAGCGCACATAATCCAGTATTCACGCCCATAATTGTTGAAATTGTCGCTGCCTTTCATGACATCTTTTCCGGTGCGAGAATGATGGCAGGACAAAGGGCATATTTGTTAACGCAACGTTATTTAAATGATGAAGCATGTTTATGTATTACGGAAGTGAAAGTTACTCACAACGCGGTGAATAATCTGTATTATGAAGAATCTGCATACCTTATCAGGTTCACCATAAAAGGAGCCCCCGCATGGAAATGCTCGAAGAGCACCGATGTTTTGGCGGCTGGCAGCAGCGCTGGCGTCATCATGCCGCCACGCTAAACTGCGCCATGACATTCAGCATTTTTCTTCCGCCGACTCAGGATAATGAACCGCCTCCGGTACTGTACTGGTTGTCCGGGTTGACCTGCAATGATGAGAATTTTACCACCAAAGCAGGCGCGCAGCGTATCGCAGCAGAACTGGGCATTGTATTGGTGATGCCGGATACCAGTCCACGCGGTGAACAGGTCGCCGACGATAGCGGATACGATTTAGGCCACGGCGCCGGGTTTTATCTCAATGCCACACAGCCGCCCTGGGCCAGCCATTATCGCATGTACGATTACCTGCGCGATGAGCTTCCGGCGCTTATCCAGACACAGTTTAACGTCAGCGACCGTTGCGCCATCAGCGGGCACTCGATGGGCGGCCACGGCGCATTAATCATGGCGCTGAAAAATCCAGGCAAATACACCAGCGTCTCTGCTTTTGCGCCTATCGTCAACCCCAGCCGCGTGCCGTGGGGAATCAAAGCGCTTACCGCTTATCTCGGCGAAGATGAATCAGCCTGGACTGAGTGGGATAGCTGCGAATTAATGCTGGCCAGCCAGCCGCAGGACGCCATTCCTGTGCTCATCGATCAGGGCGACAGCGATCAATTCCTCGCCGATCAGCTTCAGCCCGCCGTACTGGCGGAAGCCGCGCGGCAAACCGCCTGGCCGATGACGCTACGAATCCAGCCTGGCTACGATCATAGCTATTATTTTATTGCGTCCTTCATCGAGGACCATCTGCGCTTTCATGCCCGGTATTTACGGGACGAGCGTGAGACGTCACCAACATAATGAATTTTCCAGCGCCGCGCTGTAGTTCACCTCCTCCGACTGCGGCGCGGAAGATTTATTATTTAAATCCGCGGCCTGCTGGCGTACCTGAAGGCGGCCGCTGCCCTCTCCGCCTTCATAACTTTCGTGAAAATTACGCAGCTCGGATTCAAACAGCACCGCATCAAGATTATGCAACTTATCCAGCGCCCGCAGGAGAGAAATTAGCGTATCAAGATTAAGCCCTCCCCCCTTCTCGATACGCTTGATGGTGGCGATGCCAACGTGCGCGCGATCGGCAAGCTGCTGCTGGGTCATCGAAAGAGACAGACGCGTCTCCTTTAAGCGAGCGCACAACGACAGGATAATCTCGTCGTTATTCATCGTATTGTATTTCACGCTGTTACCCTCTCTTGCGCGGCTGAATTTTCCCCAGCGAACCATGATACGTTTCACGGTATTTAGCGCTCATGTCTTTACCGGTCTCGTACATCGCAGCAATGATC
Source organism: Salmonella sp. SAL03688 (assembly GCF_046551895.1). Taxonomy (NCBI): domain Bacteria; kingdom Pseudomonadati; phylum Pseudomonadota; class Gammaproteobacteria; order Enterobacterales; family Enterobacteriaceae; genus Salmonella; species Salmonella sp. SAL03688. The sequence goes on along the minus strand of NZ_JBGDVI010000017.1, from coordinate 46,017 downwards.
TCATCGAGCGAAATACAGGGTTCGCTTACGCGACTCATCGCCATCGTCGCCGCGTTTATCGCTTTCACGGCAGAGATGGCGTTTCTCTCTATGCAGGGAATTTGTACCTGCCCGCCCAGCGGATCGCAGGTCAATCCCAGATGATGTTCCATGGCAATTTCAGCGGCGCTCAGCGTTTGCTCCACGGATGCGCCCATCAGTTCAGCCAGGCCCGCCGCCGCCATTGAGCACGCCACGCCGACTTCCCCCTGACAGCCAACTTCAGATCCCAGAATAGAGGCGTTTTGTTTAAACAATATCGCGATAGCGGCGGCGGTCAGGAAGAAACGGGTCAGAGCACCGGGCTCCAGCGGCGTGACAAATTTATCATACCAGCAGAGCGCTGCCGGAATGATGCCGCACGCGCCATTGGTTGGCGCGGTAACAATCTGTCCGCCGCTGGCATTTTCTTCGCTTACCGCAATCGCGAAGGCATTGACCCAGTTCAGCGCGGTTAAAAAATCGCTGGCGGAACGGTTCGCCTGTAACGTCTTATGTAACGCACAGGCGCGCCGCGGTACCTGATAGGGACCGGGTAATACCCCCTCAGTATGCAGGCCGCGATAAACCGCCTGCTGCATCACGTCCCATATTTGCGCCAGATAATTCTGCAACGTCTGTGGCGAGTGGCGGCACAGCTCATTTTTCATCATCAGCGCCGCCACGGACAGGCCGTTACGCCGACACAGCGCCAGCAACTGCGCGGCATGACTAAATTCAAAGGGCGACACTGTACGCAAAGGAAGCGATGGCGTCAGCGGCTCGCCATGTTTACGGACCTGCCCGGCGCCGGTCGAAAACCAGGTCTCTTCATACACCGTGAAATAATCATCTCTGGCGCGAAACGTCATGGCATAAGGATGGCCAGGATGCGCCTGGTGATTGGCGATAATCTTGACTTTTATCGTGATTCCGCCCGCGTCGGAGAGCGGGAGTTCGATTTTGTTTTCATTTTCCGCACGCTTAATCACCGCCATATGCGAACGGAGATCGACATTCTCCGGCTGGCAACCCAGCAGCCCAAGATAAAGGGCGGTATCCACATTGTGGCACTTGCGGCTTAACGATAACGCGCCATACAGCTCGATTTCAATTTCCCGAATTAGCGGCAACGTCTCTTGTTCTCTGAGCAATGAAATAAAGTGACAGGCGGCGCGCATCGGCCCTACGGTACGTGAGCTGGATGGACCTATTACTATTTTGAATATATCAAGGCAACTCTCCATCGTTATATCAATCCTTTCAGTGTCATTCGCGTTCAGTAATAAATAACATCCTCGCACAGTTGGCATATCAAAAGTGATACCTTTTGTGTCTGAACTTTACCTGGTATCAAAAACAACGCTTTTTTAGCCCTTTTCTGGCTATGATATCTGTGATAGCACGAGATTCCACGCCGCAAAAGAGCCATTATAATACCCGTAAATTAAGGGAGTTATCATATGAGCATTATTTATTTTATTACTACACAGGATATCGATACGTTTCAGAAAAAATTACAGGAAACGTTATTTAATGCCGTCATCATGCCATTTCCGCTATTATTTGATAAACGTTATGCCGCGCTTATCAATACCGCTTATTTAAAGCTTACGCTGCCAGCGGAATGTCTGACGCCTGAATTTTATCGCTATTTACGCGAACTCTCATTGCAATGGCAGTTTGATTTTTTTATTAAGCCGCAGCCACTGCCTGCTAACGGTATTATCGCGTTTGATATGGACTCGACATTTATTGCGGAAGAAGGCGTGGATGAAATTGCCCGCGAGCTTGGCATGTCGACGCAAATCACCGCCATTACCCAACAGGCGATGGAGGGCAAGCTTGATTTTAACGCCAGTTTTACCCGACGTATCGGAATGTTGAAAGGCACACCGAAAGCAGTGCTGAACGCCGTATGCGATCGCATGACCCTTTCGCCAGGCCTGTTAACTATTCTGCCAGTCATCAAGGCCAAAGGATTTAAAACCGCGATTATCTCCGGGGGACTGGATATATTCACCCAGCGTCTAAAAGAACGGTATCAACTGGATTATGCCTTTTCGAATACGGTTGAAATACGCGATAACGTTCTGACGGATAACATTACCTTGCCGATTATGAACGCCGCAAACAAAAAACAGACGCTGGTTGACCTGGCTGCCCGGTTAAATATTGCCACGGAGAATATTATTGCCTGCGGTGATGGCGCCAACGATCTGCCGATGTTAGAACATGCTGGCACCGGTATTGCCTGGAAAGCGAAGCCGGTTGTACGGGAAAAAATCCACCATCAGATTAATTATCACGGTTTCGAATTGCTTCTTTTTCTTATTGAAGATGAATTATAACGCGACTCACCTCGCCGGAAGGGAATTTTAAAATGAGTATAAAAACATTTATTTTCAGCCAGCCCGATAAGCCGATTGTAAAAGAGAAAAAAGAGATAGACCAGACCTATAAAAAATTTCGTTTTGAGATTATCGCCTCGGTCTTTATCTCTTATGCCGTCTTTTATCTTACCCGTAAAAACTTCTCCGCCGCGATGCCGGCCATGCTGACGGAAACGTCGCTGACCGCAGAAGACTTCGCCATTATGTCTTCTATTTTTTACATTCTTTATGGCGCGATGAAGTTTGTCGGCGGGATGCTGGTCGATAAAATTAACCCGAAAGCCATGACCGGCCCGGTGCTGATTGGCGTGGGGATTGTAAATATTCTGTTCGGCTTTTCCGATAGCGTGGCGGCATTCTACGTGCTGTACAGTCTCAACGCGATATTACAGGGCACCAGCTTTCCGCCGATGGCGAAAATTATGGCCTCGTGGTTTTCGAAAAACGAACGGGGACGCTGGTGGGCTATCGTTGAAGCGGCGCACAATATCGGCGGCAGCCTCGCGCCGCTGCTGACCAGCTTTGCTATCGCCTTTAGCGGTAGCTGGAAAATGGGGTTTTATGTTCCCGGTGCCATTTCGCTGCTGATGGGGATAGTGGCGCTATTTACCATTAAAGATCGTCCCGGTACGTTAGGTTTGCCCAACGTGGGGCAGTGGCGTAACGACCCGACGGAACTGGCCCAGGTCAAGGCCAGCCCGGTCAACCTGAGCTTCTGGCAGATTTTTGTGAAATATATCCTGACCAATCCACTGGTATGGATCATTATTATCGGTGATATGTCGGTTTATATTGCGCGCACCATCCTTAACGACTGGCCGCAGATTTACTATTCGCAGGTTCACGGCTGGAGCCTGATAAAAGCGAACTCGATTATTTCCTGGTTTGAGGCGGGCGGACTGGCGGGTGGGTTGCTGGCAGGCTACTTGTCTGACTTTATGTTCAAAAGTAACCGCTGGATGACCGGATTAATCTTCGCGTTAGCGCTGTGCATATGCATCGTGCTGGTGCCGCTGGTTCAGGATACTTCTTACACCCTCACCGCGATTCTGTTCACCATCATGGGCTTCGCCTTATACGGACCGCATATGCTTTTTGCCGTCGGCTGTCTGGATGTGACCCATAAGGATGCGGCGGGATCGATTACCGGCTTTCGGGGATTGTTCAGCTATGTCGGCGCGGCAATGGCCGGTGTGCCGGTAATTATGGTGAAAAATAGCTGGGCGTGGTCGGGCGTTTATATCTATGCGGTGATCGCCATTCTGCTAACGACTCTGTCGCTGGCGCTGCTCTCCAGACTGCATCGGTTATAACATTCTGGCGACAGCGGCAAAACGCGGCTGTCGCCAGTCTCTGTCAGAAACGGTAATCCACCGCCATAAAGTAACGACGTCCGTCTTCGGTATAACCGTAGTCGTCGCGTTTGAGATCTTTATCGCCCACGTTCAGAACGCCCGCACGTAGTTTAACGTTTTTCGTCGCCTGCCATGCCGCGCCGGTATCCCAGACCACGTACCCGCCCGGCGTTTTCGCCGTTGCGCTGTCGGCCCGCTTACGCCCGGTATAATTCCCTGATACGTAGAATGACCAGTCTTCGAGCTGCGCCGGTTTCCAGTCCAGCGTACCGTTCGCGGTGTGGAACGGCAGATCGGAAAGCGGCTTGTTCCCGCCATTACTGACGTCGCGTCCGTCGTTATAGGTGTAATTCAACGACAGTTTCCACGCCTCGTTAAACGGAACTTTCAACTCGGTTTCCACGCCCTGAATACGCGCTTTATTCACGTTGTAATAACGGAAGACCGGAACGCGCTGTCCCCGACTGTTGGTTTCGAAACCGACAAAGTTGGAATAGCCGGGCGCGGCGTTAACGTCAGGGGTACGGCTAATGCTGATGCGATTGTCCACATCGTTACGGAACGTGGTAACGCTCGCTTCCACGCCCTCCAGTATGCCTTCTTCGCCCCGGTAATAAAGGCCGAGCTCCCAGCTTTCACTGGTTTCAGGTTTCAGATCTGGGCTACCGATAATGCGGCATCCGCCACGGCAGGAGTTGGTCGCCCAGTCCGGACTTAATTGCAATAGCGACGGCGCTTTAAAGGCCGTGGCCCACCCACCTTTCACCGTCAGGGTATCCGTTGCGTTATAGACCAGATAAGCACGCGGGCTCCAGTGATCGCCATAGGTTTCATGGTCATCCATACGAATACCGGTGGTCAGCGCCAGCGGTTCGAAGATGCGCCACTCATCTTCAAGGAACAGAGCATACTGGCTGGCGGAGGTTTTAGTACTGGAACCGCCGGTCAGGTTCACCGCATCGCTCAGTTTATCGTGACGCCATTCGCCGCCGAAGGTGAGGAACTGGTTGACAGACGCTAACGGCAGAACGTATTTCCCGTCAATCGAATTGCTTTCTGACGTGATAGGGCTACTGTTGCCGGGGTTTTTGTTTTCCACTTTTTCGCCGTAGAATTTGAGCTCACTATTGCCGAGATCCCAACGTCCGTTATGGCTCAACGCATAGTTTTGCCGTTCCAGACGGTTTTTATCCAGCGAGTCGGAGTCCCGGTCCTGGCGATCAAAACCGTAGCCTGCGGTAACGTCATGATTTTCGTTTGGTGTCCAGGCAAACTCGACGTTTCCATCCCGGCTGGTAAATCCTTCAATGCGCGGCGTTTCACCCGTAGCGGTGGTGGCGGAACTCTGCTGCTCGTCTTTTTCGCGTTTCGCCAGGCTACCGTAGGCTTTCATTCCCAGCACGCCGTCGATCAGCGGACCGCTGGTAAAGAACTGACCGTTATAAGTATCGCCACGGTCGCGATGTTCCTGAATAGTGGAGTCAACCGTGACGCTGCCGTGCCATTTCTGACCAATTTTTTTGGTGATAATGTTGACCACGCCGCCCAGCGCATCGGAACCATACAGCGAGGACATGGGGCCACGCACCACTTCAATGCGTTCGATAGCGTCAACCGGTATCCAGTTCAGATCAAAATCATTATGGCGGAAGACCGCGTTACGGGAGTTAACGCGCTTACCGTCGATCAGGATCAGCGTATAACTGCTGTCCAGACCACGAATACTCACGCCTTTACGGTTATCCCCTTCGTTAGTGAGCTGTACGCCCGGCACCTCTTTCAGGACATCTTTCAGGTTTTGCACGGGCCTGCGCTGTAAATCTTGCTGGGTAATGACGCTGATACTTGCTGGCGCATCTTTCAGATTTTGTTCGATGGCGGACGCGGTAACGACCATGGTTTCACCATCATCCGTTGCCGCGGCAACCGGCCAGGCCAACGTAACTGCGGACATACAAAGCCCTACCCGAACGAAAGGGTTAAACCTAAACATTCCATTTCTCCATGAGGTAAATACGACAAAAAAAATCGGTTATCGCTCACAACGCATTACGTTTCGCCTGCGATAACGGTTATCACGGCGAACTCTTTTTATGCAGGCGAGTCGGGCTCATGAGTGACGGTCGCGCCCGAATCTTCATCCTTTCTGATTTCGAGCGTAACGATAAAGCAAACGATAATAATTATCAATTTAATTGTTAATAATTATGTCATTTGAACCAATCATAAAGAAAAAACAAAAAACCCTCTCGAATGAGAGGGTTAGAAGGGTCAGGTTCAGGCAGTCCGTGCCGGATGGCGGCATAAAGCCTTATCCGGCCTATGACGAGAATACTACGTTACTTTTTAACGCGTTCCGGGAAGTGCATTTCGCTATAGCGCACAAAATGCGTACCTTTTATCAGCTTGTAGCCGAACCAGATAAGCAGGAACAGCGGAATACCGATATAGGTCGCCGCGACACCGCCCCAGTCGATGGTATCTTTCAGGAACGCTTCATAGTTCTGCCCCAACGTAATAATCAGGCACAGTACAAAGGCGAAAATCGGCCCCAGCGGGAAGAACCCGGAACGGTACGGCAAATCATTCACATCATACCCTTGTATCACGTAACCGCGACGGAAGCGATAATGGCTAATGGCAATCCCCAGCCAGGCGATGAAGCCCGTCATACCGGAGGTGTTCAACAGCCACAGATAGACCGTCTGGTTGCCGAACATTGAGGTCAAAAAGCAAAGACCGGCAATCACGGTGGTGGCATAAAGCGCATTGCGCGGTACGCCGCCGCGGGACAATTTCGCAAAAATACGCGGGGCCTTACCGTCACAGGCCAGGGTGTAGAGCATACGGGTCGAGGCATACATCCCGGAGTTACCCGCAGACAGTACCGCCGTCAGGATAACCGCATTCATTATCGCCGCCGCAGACAACAAGCCCGCATGCTGGAACACTAAGGTAAACGGACTGACGCTAATGTCTTTGACGTCGTTACGCAGCAGGTTTGGATCGGTATAAGGAATGATCAGGCTAATAATCAAAATCGCGAAAACATAAAACAGCAGAATACGCCAGAACACCTGACGCACCGCGCGCGGAATATTCTTCTCCGGGTTTTCAGATTCCCCGGCGGCAATACCAATCAGCTCAGTTCCCTGGAAAGAGAAGCCCACGATCATCGCGACGCCAATCATTGCCGCAAAACCGCCAGCGAAAGGCGCATCGCCCGTCGTCCAGTTGCTCCAGCCGACCGGCTCGACACCTTTAAAGATGCCGATAATCATCGCTACGCCAACGATGATGAAGATAATAACGGTCGCGACTTTAATTAACGAGAACCAGTACTCCGCCTCGCCAAAACCGCGTACGGAAATGTAGTTCAGCAAGAAAATGACGCAGAGGAATAGCGCGCTCCAGATCCAGCCCGGCGTGTCCGGGAACCACCAGCCCATCACCAATTGCGCGGCAACCAGGTCAACAGCGATAGTCACCGCCCAGTTGTACCAGTAGTTCCAGCCCAGCGCGAAACCAAAGCCTTCTTCCACATAGTTCTGACCATATGTCGCAAACGAGCCAGATACCGGCATATAGGCCGCCAGCTCGCCAAGACTGGTCATCAGGAAGTAGACCATCAAACCAATCAGAATATAAGAAAACAGCGCGCCGCCTGGCCCCGCCTGAGAAATTGTCGCACCAGATGCAACGAAAAGACCTGTCCCGATGGAGCCGCCAATGGCAATCATCGTCAGGTGACGCGCCTTTAATTCGCGACGTAGCGCGGGCGCTTCTGTGGTTTTAGTTTTGGAACCCATGTGAAAATGCTATCCATCCAAAAAATGAGGCGCGATTGTAACAGACGAAATACTATCCTTCCGACACAAATGCGCGGTTATAAGAGACCTTCATGACCGGCCACGGATTATAAGTAAAGCAGAGAATAACGTATACGTAAGCGGATACTAAAAATGGCGATGCCGCCCGGGCAGCCCTCCTCTTCACCTTTATTCACAGTAACTCAAAAAACGCTGCAACGCGTTAGAAAGATGTTTCTGCCGATGATGAACACGCCACAACGTGCGCACCAGGCGCGGTAACGGCACCGCGACTTCGCCCAGGGTTCCCGCCTGGAGTTGTTCAGCAATCACCCGGCGCGATAAACAACTTATCCCCAGTCCATGACGCACCGCATGTTTAATCGCTTCTGAATTCCCCAACTCCATCGCCATATGAAAGCGCGGCAAATGCGACAACAGCAAATAATCGACAATTTCCCGCGTACCGGAACCGCGCTCGCGTAAAATCCATGGGGATGCCGCAAGCTGTTCCAGCGTCACCGGCCCCTGCGTCAGCGGCGAGGACGGCGCGGCAAAGACCACCAGCTCATCTTCCAGCCACGGCTCAGAAATAATCTCTGTACTGTGACATGGTCCTTCAATCAGGCCGATATCAACCCGAAAATCCAGCACCGCGTTAATCACGTCCTGGCTGTTTCCCACGCTGAGCTCCAGCGGTAAGGCCGGATAATGCTGGCGATAGCGGGCAATCATGGCGGGTAAAATGTAATTGCCGATGGTGCTACTGGCATAAACCCGTATCGCGCCGTTATCTTCACGAAATAGCTGCTCAATTTCTACCGCTTGCTCCAGCAATGCCAGCGCGCGCGGGTATAACAAGCGCCCGTGTTCGTTGACCACCAGCCGTTTCCCCACCCGATCAAACAACTGTACGCCGAGCTGACCTTCCAGATCGGTGAGCGCGGCGCTAACGGCGGACTGCGATAATGACAGCATGACCGACGCCTGGGTTGTTGAACCGCTTTTCAGTACTTCAGCAAACACTTCAAGTTGTCGTAGCGTAATATGCATAGTCGTATCCCACCGATAGCGTTTCACTTACCACTTATAAAGATTAATTATAAATATATAATCAATTTTATTTTTAAACCAGATCACCGTAACCTTATTGTCCATATACAGGAGAAGGTTATGACAGAACTCACCTTGCAGAATCATCGTCGTACAATGTGGCATTTTATACCGGGGCTCGCTCTGAGCGCCGTCATTACAGGAGTCGCCCTGTGGGGCGGCGCTATCCCTGCCGTTGCAGGCGCGGGGTTCAGCGCCCTGACCCTGGCTATCCTGCTGGGTATGGTTATCGGGAATACCGTCTATCCACAAATATGGAAACAATGCGACGGCGGCGTGCTGTTTGCAAAACAACATCTGCTGCGTTTAGGGATTATCCTTTACGGCTTCCGCCTTACCTTTTCACAAATCGCCGATGTGGGCATTAGCGGCATTGTGATTGACGTATTAACGCTTTCCAGCACGTTCATGCTGGCCTGCTTCTTAGGCCAAAAAGTCTTTGGTCTGGACAGGCATACCAGCTGGCTGATTGGCGCCGGTAGCAGTATCTGCGGCGCGGCGGCGGTACTGGCGACAGAACCGGTGGTAAAAGCGGAAGCCAGTAAGGTTACTGTAGCCGTCGCGACTGTCGTTATTTTCGGCACCATCGCCATTTTCCTTTACCCGGCAATGTATCCGCTGCTGGCACACTGGTTCAGCCCGGAAACTTACGGCATCTATATCGGCTCAACCATGCATGAAGTCGCGCAAGTGGTCGCAGCGGGTCATGCCGTTAGCCCGGATGCGGAAAATGCGGCAGTTATCGCTAAGATGCTGCGTGTCATGATGCTGGCGCCGTTCCTGATCATTCTGGCGGCACGCGTTAAACAGCTTTCACCGGCGACCGGCGCGGAAAAAAGCAAAATTACCATTCCGTGGTTTGCTATTTTCTTCATCGTAGTGGCGATCTTCAACTCTTTCCACCTGCTGCCGAAAGCCGTGGTGGATATGCTGGTGACGCTGGACACAGTGCTGCTGGCGATGGCAATGGCGGCGTTGGGTCTGACCACTCACGTTAGCGCATTGAAAAAAGCGGGGGCGAAACCGCTGCTGATGGCGCTGGCACTATTCGCCTGGCTGATTATTGGCGGTGGCGCCATTAACGTCCTAATCCATAGCCTTATCGCATAAATTATTACGTTTCACGCCTGTTAACCCGTTATCATAGCGTTCGTAATGAACCGTTAGCGGGTTTAACAGGAGTCTTTTATGAAATACATCGGAGCGCACGTCAGCGCTGCTGGCGGTCTGGCTAACGCCCCTGCCCGCGCGGCTGAAATTGGCGCAACGGCCTTTGCGCTTTTCACAAAAAACCAGCGTCAGTGGCGTGCCGCCCCCCTTACTCCCCAGGTCATTGATGACTTTAAAATCGCCTGTGAAAAGTATCATTTCTCGGCGGCGCAAATTCTTCCCCACGATAGTTACCTGATTAATCTGGGCCATCCGGTCAGTGAAGCGCTGGAAAAATCACGCGATGCCTTTCTCGATGAAATGCAGCGCTGTGAACAACTCGGCTTAACCTTGCTTAATTTTCATCCCGGTAGCCATCTGATGCAGATTGCACAGGAGGATTGCCTGGCGCGGATCGCGGAATCCATCAATATTGCCCTCGCGCAGACCGAGGGCGTTACGGCGGTTATCGAAAATACAGCCGGTCAGGGCAGTAATCTGGGGTTTGAGTTTGAACAGTTAGCCGCCATCATCGACGGCGTGGAAGATAAGTCGCGCGTTGGCGTCTGTATCGATACCTGCCATGCCTTTGCCGCCGGATACGATCTGCGTACGCCAGAGGCGTGCGAGAAAACGTTCGCCGGATTCGGGAAAATTGTCGGATTTCAGTATTTGCGCGGAATGCACCTGAACGACGCCAAAAGCGCCTTCGGTAGCCGCGTTGACCGCCATCACAGTCTGGGTGAAGGCAATATCGGCCACGATGCGTTTCGTTGGATTATGCAGGATGGGCGTTTTGACGGTATTCCGCTGATACTGGAGACCATCAATCCTGATATCTGGGCGGAAGAGATTGCGTGGTTAAAAGCCCAGCAAATTGCCGAAGCGATGGCCTGACGCTCAATGTTCTTCAGGCAATAAAAAAGGCAGAGCGCGCTCTGCCTTTTTTAGCGTGTTTCTCTTATGCCGCTTTTGCCGCGACTTCCGTCTCCGGACGTTTCAGGACGGCATAAGCCAGCCCTGCCACCAGCGTACCGGCCACAATTGCCAGCAGGTATCCCAATACCGGCGTAATTGCACCTGGGATAAGCAGAACAAACAGACCGCCATGCGGCGCCATCAATTTTGCGCCTACCGCCATAGAAATGGCCCCGGTCAACGCGCCGCCAACGATACAGCACGGCAGTACACGCATCGGGTCGCGCGCCGCAAACGGAATAGCGCCTTCAGTGATAAAGCACAGCCCCAGCACCAACGCCGCTTTACCGCCTTCCTGCTGAGCTTTGTCGAACTTACGGCGCGCCACCATCGTCGCCAGACCCAGCGCTAACGGCGGTACCATACCTGCGGCCATGATCGCCGCCATCGGCGCGTAAGTTTGCGTACTCAGCAGACCAACGCCAAACGCATACGCCGCTTTGTTCACCGGGCCGCCCATGTCGGTACACATCATCCCGCCGAGAATCGCGCCCAGCAGCACCGCGTTTGCCGTCCCCATGGTTTGCAACCAGTGGGTGAGCCCTTCCAGAATCCCGGCAACCGGTTTACCGATCAGGTAAATCATCGCCAGCCCCACCACCAGACTGGAAATTAACGGGATGATCAGGATTGGCTTCAGCGCTTCCATACTTTGCGGAAGTTTCAGTTTGGTACTGATAAGCTTCGCCATATACCCGGCAAGGAAGCCGGCAATGATCCCGCCGATAAAACCGGAACCGGTGCTAACCGCCAGCATACCGCCAATCAGACCTGGCGTAAGGCCTGGGCGATCCGCGATGGAGAAAGCGATATAACCCGCCAGTACCGGCACCATCAGCGCAAACGCCGAACCGCCGCCAATCTGCATCAGCGCCGCCGCCAGCGTGTCCGGCACCTTAAAGGCTTCAATACCAAAGGCGAAGGAAAGCGCAATACACAGTCCCCCGGCAACCACCATAGGCAGCATGTAAGAAACGCCCGTCAACAGATGCCGGTATGCGCCAGCGCTCTCTTTCTTCCCTTCGGTCGCCGCTTGCGATGCCTTACCCGCCGGTTGATACGGCGTCGCTTCCGCTACGGCTTTATCCAGCTCCTGCGCCGTCTTTTTCAGCGCCAGGCCGGTCGACGTGCGGTACATCGGGAGACCGGCAAACTTCGCCAGATCCACTTCGATATCCGCCGCCACAATCACTAAATCCGCTTCCGCCACCTCTTCCGGGGTGATGGCATTGCCGGCCCCCACGGAGCCGCGCGTTTCGACTTTTACCCACCAGCCGCGTTTTTTCGCTTCTGTTTCAATGGCTTCAGCCGCCATAAAAGTATGAGCGACGCCGGTCGGGCAGGCCGTTACCGCGACCACGCGTTTCGGACCGCCGCTCGCCGCAGGAGCAGCCGCAGCAGGGGCGCTGTAAGGGGTCGCATGGCTTTTGGCTTCACTCAGAAACAGTTCCGGATGCGCAACGGCGCGACCAATATCCCCCAGCCAAACCTTTTTGCCGTTCAGAGCATTGTCGTTCGGCAGAGATTCGCCCAACACGATCGCCAGCTCAGCATCATTCGGATTATCGATAATTTCCAGATTTGCTTTATGCGCCGCCGCTCCAAGCAGGGTTTTCGCCATGTAAGCGCGAGCCTGGCCGAGATTAGCGTCAATTATCAGCAGCGTTTTCATTATGCCTCTCCTGCTGTCAGTTAAACGGTTGTAAGTCGACACGCGCCATCATTGCGGCCAACTGAGGACGATCGGTAATACCCACATTGCTCTGGCTGACCGCCAGCGCGGCAACCGCCGTCGCCAGACGCAGCGTATGTTCGCTGGACTCGCGCATCAGCAGGCCGTAAATCAATCCGCCAACCATGGAATCGCCTGCGCCGACGGTACTTACCACGTCAACTGCCGGTGGTTTAGCGATCCATTCTCCTGAGGCGTTAACCCACAGCGCGCCTTCCGCCCCCAGCGAAATCACCACATGAGCGATACCCTGTTCGCGTAACGCGTGCGCCGCATCAATTACATCTTTCATTTCCGGGAGCTTACGACCCGCCCAAATTTCCAGTTCGCGGCGATTCGGTTTCACCAGCCACGGCGCAGCTTTAAGACCGGCGACTAACGCTTCACGGCTACTATCAAAGATAATGCATGGACACTGGCTGCGCAGACGCGTCATCCAGTCGGTGAACGCTTCCGGACTCACGCCAGCCGGTAAGCTACCGCTGACGCAGACCATATCGAACTGGCCCAGCCAGCTCAGGGAGTCGTTAACAAAGCGTTCCCAGTCTGCGGGGGTCACGTCAAAGCCGGAAAAGTTGAAGTCGGTCACTTCGCCATCTTTTTCCGTCAGCTTCACGTTGATGCGGGTCCGGCCCTGAACCACCTGAAAGCGGTTAGCGATGCCCAGTTCGCTGAACAATTGCTGAAAACCGTCCTGGTTATCTTTACCGAGAAAACCGCCGACGGTGACGTCGATGCCTAAGTCTTTTAGCACCTTGGCAACGTTAATGCCTTTGCCCGCCGCGTGCAGACCCGTGGTTTTCACCAGGTTCACTTCGCCGCGTTCGATTTCAGGGCAAAACCCAACCAGATCGTAAGCCGGATTAAGGGTAATGGTGGCAACACGCCTGCTCATTATGCGCCCTCCCCGAGACCGGCGGCGATCGCATCGCCAATCGCTTTCAGCGCCTGTTCAGCATCTTCACCCTGCGCGGTAAAGCGCAGACGATGGCCTTTCTTCACGCCTAATGCCACCACTTTCATCAGACTACGTCCGTTTGCCGGTTTGCCGGTTCCATCAAGGTTTGTCACGGTAATTTCACTGTTAAATTGTTTAATCGTATTCACCAGCATGGTGCCCGGACGGGCATGGAGACCATGCTCATTACGCACTACAAATTCCGCGCTCAGTACGTCATCCGTCAGCGCATCATCACTGGTCAGCAACGCCAGCAGCGTCGCGGCGTCGGCGCTCAGCAGACGATCGGCTTTATTGTTCAGCAACAGGTCGCCGAGGCGTTTTAGCACGGCAATCGGCTGCTCATCGTTCATCGCGACAGTGACTAATAAGGCTGCTTTTTCACCCTCTACGTCAAACGCCTGGGTCGCACGGCTTACCGCAACAGCGCTGCGCAAATTGCCTTCCGCGCTGTCGTTCAGCCAGATGCCTTGTCCCAGATTCATCGGACTATCGTTAATCGTTTTTGCGACGAACGCCGCATCAACCGCTCCCGCCTCTTTCAGACGCGCCGCATTTAGCGCCTGCAATGTGACCAGCGAGCTGGCGATGACATCCAGCGTCATCGTCTCATTATCAAGTTTTAATTGTTCACTTTGCTTCTCGCCCATCAGCAATGCACGCAGCTCTTCCGCCGTTGTCGCGGATTTCAGCTGTTCAGCCACGGAGTCATCGCTTAGCACATGCGTCAGCTGACGCAGCAGGCCGAGGTGTTCGTCCGAACTGGCGGCAATACCAATCGCCACGTAGGCGACCTGGCCTTCTCCCCAGGTAACGCCCTGCGGGAATTGAAAGACCTGGACGCCGGTTTTCAGCACCTGATCGCGCGTGTCTGTTGTGCCATGGGGAATCGCAATACCATTGCCAAGAAAGGTCGAGGTTTGCTGTTCGCGCGCCAGCATACCGTCAACATAGCCGCCCGCCACATTCCCCGCCTGCGCTAACGCGGCGGCGATTTGCCGAATGGCCTCTTCTTTATTTCCGGCCTGCTCGCCCGGATGAATGTCCTGAACCGATAACTGGAACATGTGTCTCCTCTCCTGCTGAATTGAAACGATTCAGCCACTATGAGAAAAAAAGCGCCAATCTGAGTTATCAAAAAAACCAGATCGCGCTGAAACGTTTCAAGAAGTCTGGATCTTTCTGCTTCAGCACGCAAGAAAAGTTACCAGTTTTGTAGCAATTTTTTGAGGTGAAGCACATTTTTTCTCCAACAGCCCCTCAATAGCTGACGCATAAAAGGCTTCAGCTTTTTTCTTTCAGCTTGCGTCAGCACGCCCTGGTAACAAACTGGAATGCTATTTTGATTTTTCGTGTCGATTTTGATTCAGACGCCTGTTTATTTTCTGATGGGCAGCGTAAACTCCGCCTCTCTTCACACCACTGATATAGAAACATGCACAACAGTCCCGCCGCCGCTGCGCCCAAATCGTTTGACCTGACGTCTACCGCCTTTTTGATCGTCGCTTTTCTCACCGGTATTGCCGGTGCGTTACAGACGCCGACGCTCAGTATTTTTCTGACGGATGAGGTTCACGCCCGTCCCGGCATGGTGGGTTTCTTTTTTACCGGCAGCGCGGTTATCGGCATTATCGTGAGCCAGTTTCTGGCGGGTCGCTCAGATAAAAAAGGCGATCGCAAAAAACTGATCGTTTTCTGTTGCGTGCTGGGCATGTTGGCCTGCGTGTTGTTTGCCTGGAACCGCAACTACTTTATTTTGCTGTTTATCGGCGTCTTTCTCAGTAGCTTCGGCTCTACCGCCAACCCGCAGATGTTTGCGCTGGCCCGAGAACATGCCGATCGTACAGGTCGTGAAGCGGTGATGTTCAGCTCAATCCTCCGCGCCCAGGTCTCGTTGGCCTGGGTCATTGGGCCGCCGCTGGCCTATGCGCTGGCGATGGGTTTTAGCTTTACGGTGATGTATTTGAGCGCGGCGGTAGCTTTTATCGTCTGCGGCGTCATGGTGTGGTTCTTTTTACCGTCAATGCGCAAAGATGCGCCGCTGGCAACCGGCACGCTGGAAGCACCGCGTCGTAATCGCCGCGATACGCTGTTGCTGTTTGTCATCTGTACGTTAATGTGGGGAACTAACAGCCTGTATATCATTAATATGCCGCTGTTTATCATCAATGAGCTGCATCTTCCGGAAAAACTTGCAGGCATGATGATGGGCACCGCCGCCGGGCTGGAGATTCCCACAATGCTGATTGCAGGTTACTTCGCCAAACGGTTGGGAAAACGCCTGTTAATGTGCATCGCCGTTGTCGCCGGACTGTGCTTTTATGCGGGTATGTTGCTGGCGCACGCGCCGGCAACGTTGCTCGGCTTGCAGTTGCTGAACGCGATTTACACCGGCATTCTTGGCGGGATTGGCATGCTCTATTTTCAGGATCTGATGCCAGGCCAGGCGGGTTCAGCCACCACGCTGTATACCAATACCATTCGCGTCGGCTGGATCATTGCCGGTTCGTTGGCGGGAATCGCCGCAGAAATCTGGAATTACCATGCGGTCTTCTGGTTTGCGTTAGTCATGATTGTCGCCACCATGTTCTGCCTGGCGCGTATTAAAGATGTTTAACTTGCAAGCCTGATACTTTTACTCTTCGACACATTTCAGCGCAGAGTTTATCTCTGCGCAATGTTCATGCACGGTCATTCATTGTCTTTTTCTCAATACGATATTCTGTAAGCGCCCTCCTACATAAAAGACCGGTTATTGAGAAAATTACGCCCATCAGCCCGCAAAGGACCAGCACCAGCCGCATCTTATATTTTGGTGTAACAGCAACATCTATCACTTCAATGTTAGCATTATTTTTAACCGCCTCCGACAACAATGATAGCTTTGCATATGTTTCCGTTTGTAACATATTTTTATGCACGCTATAACGTTTAATGTCACCGTCATCGATATACCATGCTGCCATTTTATCGACACTATTTTTCAGGGTGGAAATAATATTATTGACCCTTTCTTCCCTCCCCTGCGCCTTAAAAAGAACAAGCTGTTTTTTCGCGTCAAAACTTATTTTATTTTTATAGTTCGCAGGCAAGAAACGGCTAAACTGGTTAAGGATAACCGTTGTTTTACATTGAATATCATTAGTATAGCCACATAACGCATAGGTAGCAGGCGTATCCAGATTAGGTTTGATCGTAATACTCACAACCTTTGTATCATGCTGCACGCTCACAAAAACATAGCCAATGGCAACAAAAATAAAGGTAGCGATCATGATACTTAGCCATTTTCTTATAAGGAATAAGGAAACGTCGACTAAATCAATTTCACTATTTTCTCCCCGCATTTCACATCCCTTTTAAAACGCTAATAGTCAACCCACATACTGAAATAACAAAAAGCAACACCAGCGTAAAAATAAACGCCCTGGCTGCGAACGTATATTTCTTCATAAGATAAAACCCACACATAAGAATTCGAGTATTTTAAAGGAAAATAACAATACATTCACACTGGTTATATCGATCGGTAAATACATCAATGATAGATATAAACTATCAAATTCATGATATCGATCGTTATAAATAATTAAAATCGATCAAAATTCCTCTTTTTAATAGATAAAAACTATCATATAAATAAAATTGATCGTTTTTGTTTTATGTGACGGTTCATTCGGTACACGTTCAGGCACCAACGGGGTTGAGCGGCGACATCTACCGCTTCAGAAGCCACGAAATAAGGGAATCATGTATTACGCTATTTAATGGTAAAAGGAGGTAATTTGAGGCGCAGCTTTTGCAGACTATTTCGGGATATAACGTAAGCCCCTGCACATTTATCAAAAACGGCTTAGCTCATGGTAAGGTTTTCTGCTCGAGTTCCAGCAAATAAATAATGGCCTCTTCCCGGGTCGTTAAACACATGTCCCCTGTCGGTTGCAAACCAGAGCACACTTTTGGGCGTAAAGGCGAGCCAAAGATAAGGCACAAGTTATCTTCCGAAAGCTGCACGCATCTGGTATTCATCGGCTTGCCATTCGGCATTCCGGGTATCGGCGACGAAATTGAAGGCGCAATACAGCAAGCGCCACAACCGCTACGACAGTCCATGCTCAGCCCTCTATTTATAACCAAATGAAAGATAACAGAATTTGTCCAAAGAAAAATCCAGATTTAAAATGTGGACGTCATCATGATCAGTCCTGCCCTCAGACATTCCGAAGACAAGGCTGGAAACAGAAGGGACAACACAGCACACTTCCCCCCTCCGGGCGACATGCCATCGCGTATTCTCGTTGAACGCGGAGCGGAAAGCGGGCGAACAGTATCACCTTTTTTGCACCAGCAAAAGTGACAATTCCACTTGCCTGGACGGCCCGGCGCGAGTAGTTTTACGCGATATTTTAGATAATCTCTACAACAGGATCTCCTCGATGCCAAGAGCGAACGAAATCAAAAAAGGTATGGTACTGAACTACAACGGCAAATTGCTGATTGTGAAAGATATCGACATTCAGTCGCCTACCGCCCGTGGCGCCGCCACACTGTATAAAATGCGTTTTTCCGATGTCCGCACCGGTCTGAAAGTGGAAGAACGTTTCAAAGGCGACGATATCGTTGATACCGTCACCCTGAGCCGTCGCGGCGTTGACTTTTCTTATGTCGATGGCAACGAATATGTGTTCATGGATAAAGAAGACTATACGCCGTATACCTTCACCAAAGATCAGATTGAAGAAGAGTTGCTGTTTATGCCTGAAGGCGGAATGCCGGATATGCAGGTTCTGACCTGGGACGGCCAACTGCTGGCGCTAGAGCTTCCGCAAACCGTGGATCTGGAAATCGTCGAAACCGCGCCGGGTATTAAAGGAGCGTCCGCCAGCGCACGTAACAAACCCGCGACATTAAGCACCGGTCTGGTGATTCAGGTTCCCGAATACCTGAGCGCAGGTGAGAAAATCCGCATTCATATCGAAGAGCGCCGTTATATGGGGCGCGCGGATTAAGTTTCGCATTTTTCGGCTGCGCCCCAGGGCGCAGTCTGACCCTTTTCTTTATTGACTGTTCTGCACCAAGAAAGAGAAACGTTAAAAATTTAACATTTTCTGCTCTTAAGATGGCAGAAGCACGACTTCGTCAACTCAGCGCTTCTCTTTTTCACGTTTATTCGCCAGGATTATTAAAGTTGTTATGTTGTATCAATATTCTGGAGCTGACGTGACCAAAACCAATCTTATTACTGGATTTCTCGGTAGCGGAAAAACCACCTCTATCCTTCATTTATTAGCCCATAAAGATCCGGCTGAAAAGTGGGCCGTCCTGGTCAATGAATTTGGCGAAGTGGGTATTGACGGCGCGCTGCTTGCCGACAGCGGCGCACTGCTAAAAGAGATCCCCGGCGGCTGCATGTGCTGCGTCAATGGATTGCCTATGCAGGTGGGGCTCAACACGCTGCTGCGCCAGGGCAAACCTGACCGGTTGCTGATTGAACCAACCGGACTGGGGCACCCAAAACAGATCCTAGATTTATTAACTGCGCCGGTTTATGAGCCGTGGATTGATTTACGCGCTACGCTCTGCATCCTTGACCCTCGCCTGCTACTGGACCAACAGAGCGTCGCCAATGAAAATTTCCGCGATCAGCTCGCCTCAGCCGATATTATCATCGCCAATAAGACCGATCGCGCCACGGCGCAGAGCGATGCCGCCCTGCAACAGTGGTGGCGACAGTACGGCGGCGATCGTCAACTGATTCATGCCGAACATGGACAGATAGACGGTAAGCTTCTGGATTTACCGCGACAAAATCTGGCGGAACTGCCGGCCAGCGCCGCGCATTCTCACACTCATGCCAGTAAAAAAGGACTCGCCGCGCTAAATCTGCCCGCCCAGCAGCGCTGGCGACGCAGCCTCAATAGCGGACAGGGTCATCAGGCCTGCGGCTGGATTTTCGATGCCGATACCGTGTTTGACACCATTGGCCTACTCGAATGGGCTCGTCTGGCGCCGGTGGGCCGGGTGAAAGGCGTTATGCGCATACAAGAGGGGCTGGTACGCATCAATCGCCAGGGCGATGACCTGCACATCGAAACACAGAGTGTCGCGCCGCCGGATAGCCGGGTTGAACTTATCTCAAACACAGAAACCGACTGGAATACGTTACAGACGGCCTTGTTGAAGCTTCGTTTAGCGACGCACGCGTAAGGTTGCCACCGTTTAAAAACTATGGCGAAATGACGATGAAAACCCGCTATTCCTTGATAATTCTGCTTAATGCCGCCGGTCTGGCGCTGTTTTTGTCATGGTATCTTCCCGTCAATCACGGTTTCTGGTTCACCATTGATTCCGGCATATTCCACTTCTTTAACCAGAAACTGGTGGAAAGCCACGCGTTCCTCTGGTGGGTCGCTATTACCAATAATCGGGCGTTTGACGGCTGTTCGCTGCTGGCGATGGGCGGACTGATGCTCAGTTTCTGGCTAAAAGAAAACGCATCGGGCCGGCGGCGCATTGTGATAATCGGATTGGTCATGCTGCTAACAGCGGTGGTGCTTAACCAACTCGGTCAGGCGCTGATCCCCGTCAAGCGCGCCAGCCCAACGCTCTCTTTTGAGCATATTTATCGCGTCAGCGAGTTGCTGCACATCCCGACAAAAGACGCGTCAAAAGACAGTTTCCCAGGCGATCACGGTATGATGCTGCTGATATTTTCCGCCTTTATGCTGCGTTATTTCGGCAAAACGGCGGGGATTATCGCCCTTATTATATTTGTGGTTTTCGCGTTTCCGCGCGTTATGATTGGCGCTCACTGGTTCACCGATATTGTGGTCGGGTCGCTCACGGTTATTTTGATTGGCCTCCCCTGGTGGCTGATGACCCCGCTCAGCGACCGGGCGATAGCGCTTTTTGAGAATTATCTCCCGGGCGGAAATAAACAAATTTTAAACAAATAACCCACGTAATTAACATTACCTTCAGCGATAGTTTTACATCGTTGAAGGTAATTTATGATGATATTCCCCCAGCCCATCATTTTTCGGTCATATTATTCCTGTGCAAAATGAACAGGTTGCACGATTTTTAAACGATTTGCGCTTAATTTGACCCGTGCTGATAGCTCACTTTTCGTATCATAAATTCTTATAAAAAATCACGCGAAATCGCTCGCAATGACAGCAACAATCGGGTAATCTCAAACTCGTTTTGCCTCGCCAGATAATTATTCTCATTGCGAATAAATTTGTGCGTTCCGCCACAGATTTGTGCACAAAGAATTGTCTCAAGCTGTGCAGGTAATTAGTCTCATCACGTTTGGCATTTTTATAACGATATTTATCGTTAAGGACTTCAAGGGAAAACAAACAACATGGTCAAATCTCAACCGATTTTGAGATATATTTTGCGCGGGATTCCTGCGATTGCAGTTGCGGTTCTGCTTTCTGCTTGTAGCACAACCACCAATACCGCAAAGAATATGCATTCTGAGACGCATGCTGTGGGCAATAGCGATAGCTCTTCACTGCAAGCCTCTCAGGATGAATTTGAAAATATGGTGCGTAACCTCGACGTTAAGTCGCGGATTATGGATCAGTATGCTGACTGGAAAGGCGTGCGTTACCGCCTGGGCGGCAGCACTAAGAAAGGCGTCGACTGTTCCAGCTTTGTACAGCGCACCTTCCGTGAACAGTTTGGTTTAGAGCTTCCGCGTTCAACCTATGAACAGCAGGAAATGGGCAAAGCAGTTTCACGCAATAACCTGCGTACGGGCGATCTGGTTCTGTTCCGCGCCGGTTCCACTGGTCGCCATGTCGGTATTTATATCGGCAATAACCAGTTTGTCCATGCGTCTACCAGTAGCGGCGTCATTATCTCCAGTATGAACGAACCGTACTGGAAAAAACGCTACAATGAAGCGCGTCGAGTTCTGAGCCGCAGTTAATCTTCATCAGGCAGCACCTCCCTTGGCTTACCTGATGAGACGACATAAAAAGCACTGCTTCGGCAGTGCTTTTGCTTATTATCCCTTCTGAACCCGTTTTGCCGAATGGCGACGTGTGGCCTCTTATCCAGCCTACAACACACGAACGTAGGCCTGATAAACATAGCGCCATCAGGCATTCAGGTCGTTTCCCCCAACGCCTACTGCGACAATACGCTTTCCTGCGCATCACAGAAAAGCATGACTATCCGGGGTAATCCAGGCTATAGTCTTATAAATCAACCAGTTTAACCGGCATCCGCCTTTTCAGGTCACACCAGGAATTATGCTTACACGCGACTCCTCTTCCGGTCGGAAAATCCTGCTTACCTGTATCATTACGGGGATAGCGGCAGCATTACTTATTGGTAGCCTGCAATTTTTCCTGTCGTGGCATAAACGGGATGTTAAATACAATACGCTCCTTTCTGATGTACAACATTACCTGGCCAGCTATTTCGCCGACCTGAAAGCCACCACCGATATTCTTCAGCCGTTGACGATCAACACCTGTCAGCAGGTTGGCGCAGAACTCACCTCAAGAGCCGCTTTTAGCCTTAATGTCCGCGCCTTCTTATTGATTAAAGATAAAAAAGTGTTCTGCTCTTCCGCCACTGGCGCCATGAATATGCCGCTTCAGCAACTGGTACCGGATATAGATATCCGCAAAGACGTTGCTATGGCGATTCTGCCCGGCACGCCAATGATGCCCAACAAACCGACAATGGTGATTTGGTATCGAAACCCATTATTAAATGACAGCGGCGTATTCACATCGCTGAATATTAACCTGACGCCCTACTTACTCTATACCACGCGCCAGGACGATTTTAACGGCATCGCGCTGATTGTCGGCAATACCGCGCTGTCGACCTTTTCTTCGCGTCTGCTGACCGTCGCGGAGCTGCCGGGCACGCCATCACGACAGGCAACTATCAACGGCCTGCCGCTTAAAATACAGCTTTATGCCGATAGCTGGACCTACAATGACTTGTGGTATGCGTTGATGCTGGGCTGCATTAGCGGCATCGTAGCGGGGTTTATCTGTTACTTTATCTATGCCCTCCGGACGCGACCGGGCAAAGAGATTTTAACGGCGATCAAACACGAGCAGTTTTATGTGGTTTATCAGCCCGTCGTCGATACTCGTACGCTGAGCGTCACCGGGCTTGAAGTCTTACTGCGCTGGCGTCACCCTACGGCAGGCGAGATTCCGCCGGATGCCTTTATCCACTATGCCGAAGCGCAACAACTTATCGTACCGTTAACGCAGCATCTGTTCGAGCTGATCGCCCGCGACGCTCCCACGCTACAGAAGGTGATGCCCGTCGGTGCCAAATTTGGCATTAACATCGCGCCGGAACATCTGCACAGCGACAGTTTTAAAGAGGATATGCACCGGCTCAGGGACGCCCTGCCCGCGCACCATTTTCATATCGTGCTGGAAATCACTGAACGCGATATGCTCCAGCAGTATGAAGCGGCCAAACTGTTCGAATGGCTGCATTCCGCCGGGTTTGAAATCGCTATAGATGATTTCGGTACAGGCCATAGCGCCCTGATTTATCTGGAGCGATTTACTTTAGATTATCTGAAAATCGATCGCGGTTTTATCCAGGCGATCGGCACGGAAACCGTCACGTCTCCAGTTCTGGATACCGTGCTGACGCTCTCCAGACGCCTGAATATGCTGACGGTGGCCGAGGGCGTTGAAACGCCGGAGCAGGCCCGTTGGCTACGCGATCACGGTGTTAATTACTTGCAGGGGTACTGGATTAGCCGTCCTTTACCCCTAAAAGATTTCGTGCTGTGGATGTCGGCGCCTTCTGTGCCTGAATGGTAGTCCCCTTACGGTTTTAACGGATTCACATCAGACGCAACGTCACTTATTATTCAGCGAAACGCCTGCCGGTTTGCAGCGGGCAATACGATAAGGAAACCGCCTTCAGATGATTGCGCGCGTAATGCTTCTGCTTGTCGCACTGGTTAGCGCTGGCGCCCAGGCCCAGGAAATCAAAGAAAGCTACGCTTTCGCCGTACTCGGCGAACCTAAGTATGCTTTTAACTTTGATCACTTTGATTATGTGAATCCTGCTGCGCCGAAAGGCGGTCAGATGACGCTTTCCGCCATTGGTACGTTCGATAATTTCAATCGCTATTCGCTGCGCGGCAATCCCGGCGTACGTACCGAAGCCCTTTACGATACGCTTTTTACCACCTCGGATGATGAACCCGGAAGCTATTACCCGCTGATTGCCGACCATGCCCGCTATGCCGCCGACTATTCCTGGGTGGAAATCTCGATTAATCCCCGCGCTCGTTTTCACGATGGCACGCCCATTACCGCCCGCGATGTGGCTTTTACCTTTCATAAGTTCATGACCGAAGGCGTACCGCAGTTCCGTCTGGTCTATAAAGGTACTACCGTGAAGGCGATTGCGCCTTTAACCGTGCGAATTGAGCTGGCGAAGCCTGGTAAAGAAGACATGCTTAGTCTGTTTTCATTACCGATCATGCCCGAAAAATTCTGGAAAAATCACAAACTCAGCGATCCGCTTTCAACGCCGCCCTTAGCCAGCGGGCCATACCGGATTACTCAGTGGAAAATGGGCCAGTACATTGTCTATTCACGCGTCAAAAACTACTGGGCGGCTAATCTGCCGGTCAATCGTGGACGCTTTAACCTCGACACTATCCGCTACGATTACTACCTTGATGATAATGTCGCTTTCGAGGCGTTTAAAGCGGGCGCATTTGATCTACGGCTGGAAAACGACGCTAAAAACTGGGCAACGCGCTACATCGGTAAAAATTTCGATAATCATTACATCATTAAAGAAGAGCAGAAAAACGAGTCGGCGCAGGACACACGCTGGCTGGCCTTTAATATTCAGCGCCCGGTATTTAAAGACCGGCGGGTACGTGAAGCTGTCACCCTGGCCTTCGATTTTGAGTGGATGAATAAAGCGCTGTTCTATAATGCCTGGAGCCGAACCAACAGTTACTTCCAGAATACCGAGTACGCCGCCAGAAATTACCCTGACGCCGATGAGCTGGTATTACTCGCGCCGATGAAAAAAGATCTTCCTCCTGAAGTCTTCACCCAGATCTATCAGCCGCCGGTCTCTAACGGCGACGGCTACGATCGCGAAAATCTTCTTAAAGCTGACGCCTTGTTGACGCAGGCCGGATGGGTGATCAACGGACAGCAACGGGTCAATAGCGTCACCGGTAAGCCTCTGACGTTTGAACTTCTCCTTCCTGCCAGCAGTAATAGCCAGTGGGTTCTGCCCTTCCAGCATAATCTTCAGCGTCTGGGCATTACGATGACTATCCGCCAGGTTGATAATTCTCAACTCACCAACCGGATGCGTAGCCGCGACTATGACATGATGCCGAGGCTATGGCGGGCGATGCCCTGGCCCAGCTCCGATCTACAAATCTCATGGGCGTCGGAATACATTGACTCCAGTTATAACGCTCCCGGCGTACAAAGCCCGGTGGTGGATAAACTGATCGCGCAAATTATCGCAGCGCAGGGTGATAAAGCGAAACTGGTGCCGCTGGGACGGGCGCTGGATCGCGTGCTGACCTGGAACTATTACATGCTGCCGATGTGGTATATGGCGCAAGACAGGCTCGCCTGGTGGGATAAATTCTCCCATCCGGCGATTCGCCCGGTATATACCATCGGGTTAGATACCTGGTGGTATGATGTCAACAAAGCCGCCAAACTACCGGCAGCCAGGAGGTAGTAAGAATCAATGGGCGCCTATCTTATCCGCCGTCTGTTACTGGTGATCCCCACGCTATGGGCCATTATTACCATTAACTTTTTTATCGTGCAGATCGCTCCCGGCGGCCCTGTCGATCAGGCGATTGCCGCGATTGAATTTGGCCAGGGCGGCGCGTTGCCCGGCGCCAGCGGCGAAGGCGTTCGCGCCAGTCATGCGCAAACCGGCGTCGGCAATATCAGCGACAGCCATTATCGCGGCGGCCGGGGACTCGATCCGGAGGTGATCGCGGAGATCACCCATCGCTACGGCTTCGACAAACCGCTGCATGAGCGTTATTTCAAGATGCTACGGGACTATCTCTCTTTTGACTTCGGCGACAGTCTATTTCGCAGCGCATCCGTACTAACGCTGATCAAAGATAGTCTTCCCGTCTCCATTACCCTGGGATTATGGAGCACGCTGATTATTTATCTGGTGTCTATCCCGCTGGGGATCCGCAAAGCCGTCCATAACGGCAGTCGCTTTGATGTGTGGAGCAGCGCGTTTATCATTATTGGTTATGCGATCCCCGCCTTTCTGTTCGCTATTTTATTAATCGTCTTTTTTGCCGGCGGCAGCTACTACGATATCTTTCCGCTACGTGGCCTGGTCTCCGCCAACTTTGACACGTTACCGTGGTACCAGAAAATCACCGATTATTTGTGGCATATTACGCTACCGGTGTTGGCGACCGTCATCGGCGGTTTTGCCGCCCTGACGATGCTGACGAAAAATTCGTTTCTCGACGAGGTGCGTAAACAGTATGTCGTTACCGCTCGCGCTAAAGGCGTGAGTGAAAAAAACATTCTCTGGAAACATGTTTTTCGTAACGCCATGCTGCTGGTGATCGCCGGGTTTCCCGCCACTTTTATCAGTATGTTTTTCACCGGCTCGTTGCTAATTGAAGTCATGTTCTCGCTCAACGGCCTGGGGCTGCTGGGTTATGAAGCAACCGTTTCGCGCGACTATCCGGTGATGTTCGGCACGCTTTATATCTTTACCCTGATTGGCTTATTACTGAATATCCTGAGCGATATCAGCTATACGCTGGTCGATCCACGCATTGATTTTGAGGGACGATAATGC
Organism: Salmonella sp. SAL03688; assembly: GCF_046551895.1. Taxonomy (NCBI): domain Bacteria; kingdom Pseudomonadati; phylum Pseudomonadota; class Gammaproteobacteria; order Enterobacterales; family Enterobacteriaceae; genus Salmonella; species Salmonella sp. SAL03688. The sequence goes on along the minus strand of NZ_JBGDVI010000017.1, from coordinate 19,669 downwards.
CGCGATTAAGCCCGGTCAATCAGGCCCGCTGGGCGCGTTTCCGCCATAATCGCCGGGGCTACTGGTCACTATGGATTTTCCTGGTCGTGTTCAGCCTGAGCTTATGCGCGGAACTGATTGCTAACGATAAGCCATTGCTGGTGCGCTATGAAGGCCAGTGGTATTTTCCGCTGGTAAAAAATTACAGCGAGCGCGATTTCGGCGGCCCGCTGGCGACAACGGCAGATTATCAGGACCCCTGGCTACAACGGCAGCTTGAGAATCGGGGCTGGGTGTTGTGGGCCCCCGTACGCTTTGGTGCCAATACCATTAATTTTGCCACCACGCAGCCTTTCCCCTCCCCGCCTTCGGCGAAAAACTGGCTGGGCACCGATGCGAATGGCGGCGACGTTTTCGCCCGCATCCTGTACGGCACCCGCATTTCTATTTTATTCGGCCTGATGTTAACGATTTGCTCCAGCGTCATGGGCGTACTGGCGGGCGCGCTACAGGGCTATTATGGCGGCAAAGTCGATTTATGGGGACAACGTCTCATCGAAGTCTGGTCGGGAATGCCGACCCTGTTTCTGATTATTTTACTTTCCAGCGTAGTGCAGCCTAACTTCTGGTGGCTGCTGGCCATAACCGTACTGTTTGGCTGGATGAGTCTGGTGGGCGTAGTGCGCGCCGAGTTTTTACGGACCCGCAATTTTGACTATATCCGCGCCGCGCAGGCGCTTGGCGTCAGCGATCGGGACATTATCCTGCGCCATATGTTGCCTAATGCGATGGTCGCTACCCTGACATTTTTACCGTTCATTTTATGTAGCTCCATCACCACCCTGACGTCGCTGGATTTTCTGGGATTTGGTCTGCCGCTTGGCTCCCCTTCTCTCGGCGAACTTCTTTTACAGGGGAAAAACAACTTACAGGCTCCCTGGCTGGGGATCGCCGCCTTTCTGTCTGTCGCCATTCTGCTATCGCTGCTGATTTTTATCGGCGAAGCGGTACGCGACGCCTTTGATCCTGCTAAGGCGGTATAAGATGACATCTCCATTGCTTGCGATTGAAAATTTATCGGTAGGTTTCCGTCAGCAACAGCACGTGCGCCCTGTCGTTAACGCCATTTCGTTACAGGTGAACGCCGGGGAAACGCTGGCGCTGGTCGGCGAGTCCGGGTCAGGAAAAAGTGTGACGGCGCTTTCCATTCTGCGTCTTTTGCCTACCCCTCCCGCCGTCTACCTCTCCGGCGATATTCGCTTTCACGGCGAATCATTGCTTCATGCCAGCGAGCAGACGCTACGCGGCGTGCGCGGCAATAAAATCGCCATGATTTTTCAGGAACCGATGGTTTCACTTAACCCGCTGCATACGCTGGAAAAACAGCTCTATGAAGTGCTGTCGCTCCATCGGGGAATGCGTCGGGAGGCGGCAAGGGCGGAGATGATCGGTTGTCTGGATCGGGTCGGTATCCGCCAGGCGAGCCAGCGTCTGCGCGATTATCCGCATCAGCTTTCCGGCGGCGAACGCCAGCGCGTCATGATAGCCATGGCGCTGTTAACACGGCCGGAATTACTGATCGCCGATGAGCCGACCACCGCCCTCGACGTCTCCGTACAGGCGCAGATTTTATCTCTACTGCGGGAACTCCAGCGCGAGCTCAATATGGGATTGCTGTTTATCACCCATAACCTCAGCATTGTAAAAAAAATGGCGGATTCAGTGGCGGTAATGCAACACGGCAAGTGCGTAGAGAACCAACGCGCCGACACGCTGCTCTCCGCGCCGACCCATCCATACACGCAAAAACTACTCAACAGCGAACCCACAGGCGATCCGGTTCCGCTCCCCGCCGGGCAGACGCCGTTGCTGGAAGTGGACAGGCTGCGCGTCGCCTTCCCAATCCGCAAAGGCATTCTGAAGCGCGTCGTGGATCATAATGTGGTGGTTAACAATATCAGTTTCACCCTGCATCCAGGCGAAACGCTGGGTCTGGTCGGCGAGTCAGGATCGGGAAAAAGCACCACCGGTCTGGCGCTGTTACGGCTTATCCGCTCCGAAGGCCGCATCGTATTTGACGGTCAATCGCTGGATACGTTAAACCGCCGCCAGCTTTTACCTGTTCGCCACCGTATCCAGGTCGTATTCCAGGACCCGAACTCATCGCTAAACCCGCGTTTAAACGTGTTGCAAATTATCGAAGAAGGCCTGCGCGTCCACCAGCCTACGCTTTCAGGCGCGCAGCGCGAACAGCAGGTGAAAGCGGTCATGATGGAAGTCGGCCTGGACCCGGAAACACGGCATCGTTACCCCGCTGAGTTTTCCGGCGGCCAGCGTCAACGTATCGCCGTCGCCAGGGCGCTGATTTTAAAACCGTCGCTTATTATTCTGGATGAACCGACCTCATCGCTGGATAAAACCGTTCAGGCGCAGATTCTTGCCCTCCTGAAATCGCTCCAGCAAAAGCACCGTCTGGCCTATATCTTCATTAGCCACGATCTGCATGTAGTACGCGCGCTGTGCCATCAGGTTATCGTGCTGCGGCAGGGGGAGGTGGTTGAACAGGGGCAATGCGAGCGCGTGTTTACCGCACCGCAACAGGCCTATACGCGTCAGCTACTCGCGTTAAGCTGACGCCTAAAAAGGATTATTGTTAGAAAAAGGTTCCGCTATCGCCACGCCGAAATTTTTCAGCCGACAGGTGGCGGCAAACTCATCCTGACGATTAACGAACAGGCACGGCTCCCCTTCGCACTCCAGCACGGAGCAAGGAACTTCAATATCGCTTAGCGCCTGGCTGAGCTTATGCATCACTGACCACGCGCTATCGCCTGCCGGACTCAACAGTTTAAGCGCCACCAGACTATTCTCGGTGCTCTGCCCGTTTTGCGGAATCGGTTCAACCTTTGACCCCGCAAAACCCGCCGACCAGCGATAGTTTTGCGGCAGACGGTGAACAATTGAGAGCTGTAATGTATTCACTTTCTTTCCCCGGAAGCACAATTACTTCACAATTTACTTACATTTATATTAACACATCATTGACAACCCGTCCTTAAACAGATTGCTAACGCCCTTCTCTCCGTCAGTGGCTCTACAGCAAGCGGGAGTTAAAATAGTTTTACCGACGCGGAGATAGCGGCGGGCTATATGTACCCGTTTCTGCGATCTAACTCAACCTTTTTAACTACAATGATGTGACTTTTTACATAAATGGATTTTACATAAAATAAACATAAAGGAGGAAAATGATGAATTGGTAATTGATATACATCAACTATGAAAGCCGTTTGGCTTTGCCATCGTGTAGCGGATAGCGTCCCCCAACGCCGCCTGCGCATTCTTCGGCGCCATTGAGGGACAGCGCGCCCGTCACCGTTTTTTGGGACGGCTGGCGTAGAGATAAAACAGAATGGAACAGGCGGCGCAAAGCGCAATCGACCAGATCATCGGCCACGCACTGGTAAAGGTAGCCAGCGACAGCAACGCGCCGACGATAGCGCCAATACCAAAGCGGAAAGTGCCCGCCAACGAAGACGCCGTTCCGGCCATATGCGGAAACTCATCCAAAATGACCGCCATCGCATTGGACGAAACCATCGACACACAGCCGACAAACGCCGCAACGCCGACCACCAGCGCCCAGAATCCAATGCCCATCAGCGCGCTGAAAACCATCCACACCGCCATCGCAAACTGAATCCATAGCCCGGCCCGAAACATGTTTAGCGCCCCTACCCGTCTGACAAAACGGCTGTTGATAATCGTCATCACAAACAGAAATACGATGTTCAACGCGAAGTAGTAGCCGAAATCCTGCGGCGGAACATGATTAATTTCGATATAGACAAACGGCCCCGCGCTCAAAAAAGAGAACATACCGGCAAAACTAAACCCGCTCGCCAGCATATAGCTCAGTACGCGTTTGTGGCGAAACAACGCAGCAAAGTTACCTATTGTGGTACGAATATGAAAAGGCTGACGCCGCTCAACGGGCAGCGTCTCTTTAATCAGAGCAAAGATCATGACTGACGCCAGAATCGCCGCAATGGCCAGTATCCAGAAGATATAGTGCCAGCTTAACCATACCAACACCCAGCCGCCAACAATGGGCGCCATTAACGGCGCTATCGTAGTGACCAGCATGACAAATGACATCATGCGCGAAAACTCTTCCTTTGGATAAATATCCCGCATCAGCGCATTGATGACGACGCTTGCCGCCGCGGCCGCCAAACCGTGAAAGAAACGCATCACGATCAGTTGATCGATAGTCTGCGCCAACGCACAGGCGACCGCCGCAGCGGCAAATACCAGCGTCCCGCCCAGGATGACCGGCTTACGCCCGAGGCTATCCGCCATCGGTCCATAGATAAGCTGACCCAGCGCAAACCCCAAAATATAGGTGCTGAGCGTCATCTGCGCGCTACCGGCAGGCACGCCGAATTGCGCAGAAATCACCGGCAGCGCTGGAAGATACATATCAATTGACAGCGGCATTAACATGGCCAACAGGCCAAGAATAAAGACAATGGCAAAGGAAGAGTGCTGCCGGGTGGTCACATCGAACTCCTGAATTTAACGAGATAGTTAGCCGACGCTGGCGATTTCTTCTTCAGTCAACGGGCGGTACTCGCCGGGAGCCAGATTCTCATCCAGCGTAATGGCGCCAATCCGTTCGCGGTGCAGTTCCACAACGCGATTGCCTACTGCGGCAAACATCCGCTTCACCTGATGATAACGGCCTTCGCTGATGGTCAGACGGACCTGCACAGGTGTTATCACCTCCAGCGTAGCGGGTTTAGTGAGATCTTTTTCATTATGCAACTGCACGCCTTTCGCAAATTGCGCTGCCGTATCGTCGGCCACCGGCGACTCCAGGGTCACCAGATAGGTTTTTTCACAGTGATGGCGCGGCGACGTAATGCGGTGCGACCACTGACCGTCATCTGTCATTAACACCAGACCGGTAGTATCGATATCCAGACGTCCTGCGGCATGCAGCTTATACGCCACCGGCTCATCCAGGAAATACAGCACCGTTGGATGATCGGGATCATCGGTTGAACAAACGTATCCCTGCGGCTTGTTAAGCATAAAATAGCGTGGCCCGTGTTGCTGCGCTAAGGGATTGCCGTCATACGCAACCGCATGTTCTGGGAGCAGTTTGAAGGCCGCATTTTTAATGATGTCGCCATCGACGGTAACGCGGTTACCACGAATTTCACGCCCGGCAATAGCGCGGCTGACGCCAAGCTGCTGAGCGATAAATTTATCAAGTCGCATGTGTATGATTTAGCCTGTAATAATACGGAAATCGGGCATTCTACCCGAAAAAAGGGAATTGCTATCCGCTCAGTATAGCGGGCTAACTATATCCCTCAAGGGAAATGATTCATGGCATACTATTCCCGGAACCGTTTAACGTAGTGAGACCATGATTTTTACACTCCGCCCCTACCAGCAAGAAGCCGTAGACGCCACGCTCAGCCACTTTCGCCGCCACCGTACGCCCGCCGTGATTGTTCTGCCGACCGGCGCAGGTAAAAGCCTGGTGATCGCCGAACTGGCGCGCGTCGCCCGCGGACGGGTACTGGTGCTGGCGCATGTGAAAGAGCTGGTCGCGCAGAACCACGCCAAATATTGCGCGCTGGGGCTGGAAGCGGATATTTTCGCCGCCGGACTCAAACGTAAAGAGAGTCAGGGCAAAGTCGTGTTCGGCAGCGTACAGTCGGTGGCGCGTAATCTTGACGCCTTCCAGGAGGAGTTTTCGCTGTTGATTGTCGATGAATGCCACCGCATCGGTGACGATGAAGATAGTCAGTATCAGCAAATCCTCACTCACCTGAGTAAAGTTAATCCTCACTTACGTCTGCTTGGGCTCACCGCCACGCCCTTCCGCCTCGGAAAAGGCTGGATTTATCAATTTCATTATCACGGTATGGTGCGCGGCAACGACAACGCTCTGTTTCGCGACTGTATTTATGAACTGCCGCTGCGCTATATGATTAAACACGGCTATCTGACGCCGCCTGAGCGGCTTGATATGCCAGTGGTCCAATACGATTTCAGCCGCCTGCAGGCCCAAAGCAATGGGCTGTTCAGCGAAGCCGACCTGAACCGCGAGCTGAAAAAGCAGCAGCGGATTACGCCGCACATCATCAGCCAGATTATGGAATTTGCGCAAACGCGCAAAGGCGTGATGATTTTCGCCGCCACGGTCGAACATGCGAAAGAGATTGTCGGTCTGCTTCCGGCGGACGACGCGGCGCTGATTACCGGCGATACGCCAGGGCCCGAGCGCGACGCGCTGATTGATAATTTCAAGGCGCAGCGTTTTCGCTATCTGGTTAACGTCTCGGTGCTGACCACCGGCTTTGACGCCCCACACGTTGATCTCATCGCGATTCTACGTCCCACCGAGTCAGTTAGTCTTTACCAACAAATTGTCGGGCGTGGTCTGCGCCTTGCGCCGGGAAAGACCGATTGCCTGATTCTTGATTACGCTGGCAACCCGCACGACCTGTATGCCCCGGAGGTCGGTAGCCCGAAGGGAAAAAGCGATAACGTCCCTGTCCAGGTATTTTGCCCGGCCTGCGGCTTTGCCAACACCTTCTGGGGGAAAACCACTGCCGACGGCACGCTGATTGAACACTTTGGCCGTCGCTGCCAGGGCTGGTTTGAGGATGACGACGGCCATCGCGAGCAGTGCGATTTTCGCTTTCGCTTCAAAAACTGCCCGCAGTGTAATGCCGAAAACGATATTGCCGCCCGACGCTGCCGGGAATGTGACGCTATTCTGGTCGACCCAGACGATATGTTAAAAGCGGCGCTCAGGCTCAAGGATGCGTTAGTCCTGCGCTGTAGCGGAATGACGATGCAGCATGGGCAGGATGAGAAAGGCGAATGGCTGAAAATCACTTACTATGACGAGGACGGCGCGGATGTCAGTGAGCGCTTCCGCTTGCACACGCCCGCCCAGCGTACCGCTTTCGAACAGCTATTTATTCGCCCGCATACGCGCACGCCCGGCGTTCCTTTACGCTGGATCACGGCGGCGGATATTGTCGCGCAGCAGGCGCTGTTGCGGCATCCCGATTTTGTGGTCGCGCGGATGAAAGGCCAGTACTGGCAGGTGCGTGAAAAAGTGTTCGACTATGAAGGCCGCTTCCGCCGGGCGCACGAATTACGTGGTTAATTGTACTTTTCATTGATGTAACGGCGATTTGAGTATAGAATCCCGCCCGCCTTTGCATACGCAAAGCAGATCACTTACCTGTTGCTGGGTCGCCTGTAGCAGGAATTATTAAAGAGAGATTTAAATGTTTACTATCAACGCAGAAGTACGTAAAGAGCAGGGTAAGGGTGCGAGCCGCCGCCTGCGCGCCGCTAACAAGTTCCCGGCAATCATCTACGGCGGTTCTGAAGCCCCGATTGCTATCGAACTGGACCACGACCAGGTGATGAACATGCAAGCTAAAGCTGAATTCTACAGCGAAGTTCTGACCCTCGTTGTTGACGGTAAAGAAGTAAAAGTTAAAGCTCAGGCTGTACAGCGTCACGCTTACAAACCGAAGCTGACTCACATCGACTTCGTTCGCGCGTAATCGCCTGGAAGTTGAAGAAAAACCCCGCCCCGGCGGGGTTTTTTTATGCGTTTAATTGAATTTGACGACATGCAGAGCAACGAGAACCCACTTTGCTTTTCTGCTTTCTTACACCTCGCCATATTCAATTAGCGCCTCCCCTAATCGAGGATCTGTAGTTTCCGCCGCGGTATTCATACTTTTAAGCCGATTGAATAATGCCCGTTGACGAACGCTGGCACTTTCTGGTTTCCATGGCAAAATTCGTATTGGTATAGTTTGCCCGTCATTCAACGCATCAAATACCTTTTCATTGGTCAGTAAGTCGCCGCAGCTCCATGTCTTGCTATCAAACTGAAAATCAAATAAGACATGGAGCTCCAGTTCATCTACACGCACTTGACGCTTTGCATTATCGATGCGTATTTCCACCTTCTCTTTATGCGTCAAAGTTGCATCAAGATTGAGTCCATACCGTTTCAACTGCCCCTTGTCGTAATAGTAACGTATGCTGGACCAGGTTGATTTAAAAGCAAATCCAGTAATGAATAAACCACTTAACAAGAACAGCGGGCATATGAACAAGCTCAGTAACCAGTTGGCGCCATAAGTATAAAACAGTACCAACGAGAGAACGGTGAACACCATCCCGAGCACCAACATCATCAAAAATGCGACAATGTGCGCATACAAAACCTGCCGAAATAAACTGAAATTAACAGGCGGCTTCTGTCGTATTCCTTTACTCACTACGGCGTCCTTTTATGTCGTATGCCTTTATTTCCCGCCCGACGTGCGTCGCTGCAACTGGTCGCGCAGATTCGGCGGCGTCCCTTTGATAGTCAGGGTATCGGTCGCCGGGTCCCAGAAAATCCGCTCGCCCAGTAGCATCGCATCAAAGTTAATCGTTAACCCGCCGCCGCTGCCGGCATATTTGGTTAGCTGGCGCAGCGTACTGCGATCCGCCGGAAAGCTCTCTTCCAGCTCATAGCCTTTTTCGGCGGTAAATTCGCTGAAGCTGACTTCACTGACGCCGGAAAGCTCTTTAGACAGCGATTCCAGCTCAATCTCTTCCCCGGCTTGTAATTGCTCGTTGCAGTAGCTGTACACCTGCTGGCGCACGTTCTGACGTTCTGCTTTATCCAACTGCGCTTCTGCGGTGAAATCATCCACTGCCTGCAACAGGCCGCGATTCTGCGCTTTGGCGTTCAACCCTTCGCTGGCGCCGAGGAAATCCATAAAGAAGTCAGCGACCTTGCGCCCTACCCGACCTTTCAGGAACGTCAGATAGCGGGTCGATTGCGGATTAGTTTCCCACTCGGTAAGATCGATACGCGCCACGATATCCGCATGGTTGATATCAAGATAATGCGTCGGGTTAATGTCCAGATTTTCATTGACCCGCATACTGCTCAGGTTGTTCAGTACCGTAACCAGCAGATACTCCACCGCCAGGTAGCGATAATGGCAGAACAATACAATGCCGCCGTCCGCAAAGGGATATTTCGCCAGTTCGTCACGCAGGCGTCCGGTCGCCGCCCGGCTAAAGGCAAGAAAATCTTCTTCCCCCTGACGTTGCAACCGCAGCGCTTGCGCCAGTTCACTCTCTTCATTAAACAGGCCATACGCCTTATTCTTGGCGCTATAGACCCGATGCAGTTCAGCCACCATCTCGACAACGGTGGTTGTCGGCTCCAGCAATGAATCGCGCAAGACCAGCTCAAGATTTTGCTCATCGCGCTTGATAAGCTGGTGCAGGGCAATCTGGTTGATATCCAGACTCATGATAAACTCTCCTTTAAGACCGGGCGGTATTCAACCACCGCCTGCCGGAAGACGCAAGCAATCGCCCTGTCATTTCAGGCGTTATCCGTAACGCGAATGATTTAGGGGATAAAAATGCAGAAAAAAAACTGTTGCTACGGTAATATGTTGCCCTTTCATGAACAAACAGATTTTGATTTATGCCACAACTCTCCCGCTATAGTGATGAACATGTTGAACAATTGCTGAGCGAACTGCTCAGTGTACTGGAAAAACATAAGGCGCCGACCGATCTTTCCCTGATGGTGCTGGGAAATATGGTCACCAACCTTATCAACACCAGCGTTGCGCCGGCTCAACGCCAGGCGATTGCGAACTCTTTTGCCCGCGCCTTGCAGTCTTCGATTAGCGAAGACAACGCGCACTAAAAAGCCGACTCCGGAGAAACAAGCGACAGGTATGGTAACTCATCGTCAGCGCTACCGTGAAAAAGTCTCCCAGATGGTTAGCTGGGGGCACTGGTTCGCTCTGTTCAATATACTGTTGGCTACGTTGCTCGGCAGCCGTTACCTGTTTGTCGCCGACTGGCCGACAACGCTTGCGGGTCGCATGTACTCCTACCTGAGCATTGTCGGGCACTTTAGCTTTCTGGTGTTCGCCACCTATTTGCTTATTCTTTTTCCGCTCACGTTTATCGTGATGTCCCAGCGGCTGATGCGGTTTTTATCAGCCATTCTGGCGACCGCGGGCATGACGTTGTTGCTTATCGACAGCGAAGTCTTTACCCGTTTTCACCTGCATCTTAATCCCATTGTCTGGGAGCTGGTCATCAACCCTGATCAGAACGAAACGGCGCGCGACTGGCAGCTTATGTTTATTAGCGTGCCGGTTATCTTATTGATTGAGATGCTATTTGCGACATGGAGTTGGCAAAAGCTGCGCAGTCTCACGCGCCGCCGCCATTTCGCAAGGCCGCTTGCGGCATTCTTTTTCGTCTCCTTTATTGCATCGCATCTTATCTACATCTGGGCAGACGCTAATTTTTACCGGCCGATTACCATGCAGCGGGCAAACCTGCCGCTCTCTTATCCGATGACGGCGCGACGTTTTCTTGAAAAACACGGTCTGCTGGATGCGCAGGAATATCAGCGCCGTCTGGTAGAGCAAGGCAATCCGGAAGCGGTCTCCGTACAGTACCCGCTCAGCAATTTGCACTATCGCGATATGGGCACCGGTCAGAATGTGCTGCTCATTACCGTAGACGGCCTGAACTATTCTCGCTTTGAGAAGCAGATGCCGGAACTGGCTACATTTGCCGAACAAAACATCGACTTCACCCGTCATATGAGTTCAGGGAATACCACTGATAACGGTATTTTCGGCCTGTTCTATGGCATATCGCCAGGCTATATGGATGGCGTGTTATCCACCAGAACGCCTGCGGCGCTCATTACCGCGTTGAATCAGCAAGGCTACCAACTGGGACTGTTTTCTTCGGATGGCTTCGCCAGCCCGCTTTACCGTCAGGCATTACTGTCCGATTTCTCGATGCCGACAGCGCAGACGCAGTCTGATGCGCAAACGGCCAGCCAGTGGATAGACTGGCTTGGACGCTACGCACAGGAAGATAACCGCTGGTTCTCATGGGTATCGTTTAACGGTACTAACATTGATGACAGTAATCAGAAGAATTTTGTTAAGCGTTACGCTAGCGCCGCCAGCGACGTGGATGCGCAAATCAATCGGGTTCTGAACGCGCTGCGAGAGGCCGGTAAATTCGACAATACCGTCGTGATCATTACCGCAGGACGCGGCATACCGTTGACGCCGGAAGAAAATCGCTTCGACTGGTCGCAAGGTCATCTGCAAGTACCGCTGGTGATCCACTGGCCGGGGACGCCTGCGCAGCGTATTAATGTGCTTACCGATCATACCGATGTGATGACCACGTTGATGCAACGCCTGTTACATGTCAGCACGCCAGCGAACGAATATTCACAGGGCCAGGACATCTTTACCGTTCCACGTCGTCATAACTGGGTAACGGCGGCAGACGGCAGTACGCTGGCAATCACGACGCCGCAAATGACTCTGGTGCTCAATAATAACGGTCATTATCAGACCTATGACTTACACGGCGAGAAGATCAAAGATCAGAAGCCGCAGCTCAGTCTGCTGCTGCAAGTGCTAACAGAAGAGAAACGTTTTATCGCTAACTGATTAATTATAAATCAGTTAGCACCGTTTCCCCTTGCATTCGCGTTGGAAAGAGGTAGTATTAGCACCCACAAGTCGGCACGTAGCGCAGCCTGGTAGCGCACCGTCATGGGGTGTCGGGGGTCGGAGGTTCAAATCCTCTCGTGCCGACCAAAATTCCCCTTAAAAACCAGCCTCTCAGGGCTGGTTTTTTTATATATCCAATTTGCAAATGGTGAAATGATGGTGAAATAGCTATCGAAGGTCACTGCAAATTGACTTCAAGCTCCCTCCAACGCGAAAGTTGAACAGATGACTTAAATACATTGATTAGTCATCCTTAACCAGTAGAATCCGCCACGACTGGTAACCATTCAATACACGCACTATCGAACGATCGCCAGTTTGCCGCAGCCCGTTCTTGCATACAATGTGGCTGCGGCACACCATCACATCAGAAATTTGAAAATCAGGGTAAACCTGTCACTTAACCTGAAGCAGGTCTTCATAGCGGGTGGTATATCGGGATGACAGTATGTTTCTCTTCATAGCCCACTGTTGCTGGATACCCTCCCCGGCAAAGTACAGCTTTCCCCTGCCCTTCTTTGCATTCAGGTGATCCAGTACTTCCATCGGCTTCTCGCTACCGGCGCGCGGCGCGTTATCATCGAAAAAGTTGCGCCGCGCCCTGACTGAAGAAGTCTCCCCTATTTCACCTGTACATCATCCGTACTGTCTGATGTTGTTCGTCCGGGAATATCTTTGTCGCACCGCACCTCATTCGCCTGGTGCATCAGTTACGACGCCACTGAACTTTCAGATAGCTCCCCAACATCTCCTCCACAAGAGGTCGCAGGCCATCCAAAAATGTCTTTTTCGCGCTCTCCATCGCTCTTACTCCGATAGTGCGCTCTGCATCGGTATTACCGACCAGCCCAGACGGTCTCAGCTCTGTGTCAGACAGCATCCGGTACGTTTCCTCATAATCCGATATTTGCTTTTCACGAAGCGCGTTAACGCGTTCCGGCGCTTTGCGCTCCAGCACGCCGTGTAACGGCCCCCACTGCAGTATCCACTCCCTGAACTCGCTTTTTTCAGCGGCTTTCACCTGAAGCTCCGCGTCCTGAAGGTCTGTAACCGTCACGCCGGATACGTCAAAGAAACGCATTTCTGCCGTCACGCTGGTCAGCCCGAGTGATTTCTTCAGCTTATTCTGATACGCCAGCCAGACCTCAATTTCATCAACGAGAGCCAGCGTTCTGACCTTTTCCCGGGCAATCTGTTCCAGTTTTCCCAGACGGAACATCTCACGCCCCGTGGCAACCAGCGCCGCGAGATTGTTATCGTATTGCCCTTTTTCTGCATTATGTACCAGCTGTACGTTCTTCATCTGGTGCAAAAAAAATGTGACCCGGTCCTCGCAGCTTGAGGTTGCCTCTGTTGCCATGGCAAAGGTGTTTGCTCTCAACGCCTCATCTTCAGCCAGTTGTGCCAGCCAGGACGATATCTGTGCCTTAAACCCCGCGTCCTTTATGAAGTTTTCCGTCTCACTCAGTCTGTCCAGGAAGAGGCTGAAGGCAGCAGCGTTATCTTCCTGTCCGAACATATGCCATCTGTCTGCAGGAGCCGGTTCCCCCTCCCGGGCAGGTACCAGCCAGTCAGCGGCCGCCAGGTGCAGTGCCCGGGCTTCCCGGGGGGCGGAGGCTCCCGCCATATCGAATCGTATTCTGGGGCCTGAATAGCCAGGCGCGCTGGTGATCTCCCGCAGCGCCTGCAGAGTGCGTTCAGACAGTGGATTCCCTTCCAGATTTACGGTTGTCTCTGAAGACAGATGAATGAGACTTTCCGGCAGGCGGGTCAGCTGGTTACGATAGACCGACAGCGACAGTAGTCCTGACGGCAGCATCGGCAGGCTGGTCAGCCGGTTACCAGATACCATCAGCTCCTTCAGTTCTGACGGCAACACCGGCAGACTGGTCAGCCGGTTACCAGATACAATCAGCTCCTTCAGTCCTGACGGCAACGCCGGCAGGCTGGTCAGCCGATTATTATAGGCCCACAGCTTACATAATTCTGACGGCAGCGCCGGCAGGCTGGTCAGTTGGTTATCAGATACCGACAGCTCTTGTAGCCCTGACGGCAACACCGGCAGGCTGGTCAGCTGGTTATTATAGGCCCACAGCTTACATAATTCTGACGGCAGCGCCGGCAGGCTGGCCAGTTGGTTATCAGATACCGACAGCTCCTGTAGCCCTGACGGCAACACCGGCAGGCTGGTCAGTTGATTACCAAAGATCCACAGCTTACATAGTCCTGACGGCAGCGCCGGCAGGTGGGTCAGCGGGTTACTAAAGATCGACAGTTCCAGTAGTCCTGGCGGCAGCGCCGGCAGGCTGGTCAGCTGGTTACCAGAGACCTCCAGCGTCCGCAGTTCTGGCGGCAGCGCCGGCAGGCTGGTCAGATTATTATCAGGAATAACCAGTGTGGTAATATGCGCGGGTAAACAGTCTGGCAAGGTGGTAAGACCTGATTCTCCCACGTTAAGCACTGCATTGCCATTATTCAGGCAGGCACGCATTTTCTGTACCACTGCTGCACGGCCGCGTGACTCTTCTGCGGGTGCAGCCCTTCTCCACGCTGACCAGACAGCATCATACTCTGCTGGCGTCTGTGGAGCCGTTGTGGCAGGGAGGAAGGATGTCCTGAATGTCCCGGATGCCCCTTCCGCGTGTCCTGTGCCCTCCTCACCCTGTGCTGTGTCCAGGGTGAGGCGATGTGTTTCACTGTACCCCTGGCAATTTACGGTATAGTTCCCGGCATCATCAAGGGTGACTGACAATATCTCCTGACTGTCTTCATCCAGAATACAGAAGTAATTTTCCCCGTGCTGGCCGGAATGAATGCTTTCCTCCCATCCGGCATACGCGAGCGTCCTGAGCAGTTCAAATCTGTTGATCACATCCTCCCGCGTCGTTCCGGCCGGCGGGTGACAAATCGCCCAGATGCACTCCAGCGCTTCAGTCTGGTGCGTTGAGCAAAAAAATTCCTTCATTTTTTCCCAGGAACTCATTTCAGGGGGGGTATCAGACCAGGCAATACGATAAATGCGACGGTTACTGATGGTGGCGGGAAGACATCCGCTTCCAATATGAAAGGGCATAACAAAAAACCTTTATAAATTTACATATAGTATCTGTCCGGCAGACATCATCTCTTCCTGGTCTTAATTTCACAATAAGGTTATCGGCGGATTCATGGTCGTCCTGCCATGGCAGGCTTCAGAAGGTGCAGAAGAAAAATCCGTTATGATGACCGGATGGCGGGACTGTCATTTTACAGCTAAAGTGTCGATTTTTCAGGGTCGCTTTCCACGATGACCAGATCATCCGGTATCAACGCCCGGGCGTTCAATTTTGGCAGGCAGAAGTCACCCGGCAGAAATTACTTAACGATTCAGATAATGCCATTAAGGACTGGCGCATAGAATTAACGCTGGGGATTATCAGTAATGAAAATAAAGCGGCTTTAATTCTGTGGATGAATTATATCAATGTTCTTAAATCGCTGGACTTAACAGGTGTTTCAGATGAGGCCACCTTCACAGCAATCAGGTGGCCTGCATTACCACAGTAACGACTACTGGCTGGTCTTTCCGGCCAGTCAGGTTTTGATGTGTCCACCCGATTAACCAGAACGCTGTATTCCTCCCATACCTCCAGTCGCTTCTGCTCCTCATCAGTCGCGATACCCAGCTTTACTGCACGCGCCAGTGGCGTAATAACGGCTTCGGCTTCTTCGAGCAGTTTTTCCTTTTTCGATTCTGCCTGCCTGCGCAGCTCTTCCGGCGAATAAACCCTTTGAACGACTTTACCGTCTTTAAACTGCCAGCAGCATGAATATCAGCGCGACGGTTTTCATCCGTATCAGGCAACTCTGCAACGCTCTGGCCAGCAGGCCACAGCCCGGAAACATCACGCGTAATACACGTAATAACATCGTTATCGTCGTAGGTAATTTTCAGCGTGTCTGCTGAAAATAATTGCTGGCACCCATACCAGTCCTGACCATCCTCTGATTTAAGATACGCCGCATCGGCGAATAATGTGTCATCTGGTTCCGGTGCATACGGAATGAAATTTTTAATATTTAAAAACTGTTTGTTCTTTTTATTTTTTTTCCGCTGTCATAATTATTCCTTCTTATACACTTGGGGCTGTCACCCACGTATCACCAACCAGATACTGAATGGGACGTCAGTGTTTTTCCGTTGCCGGCACGCACGACACCAGTAGCGCGAATATCTGCCAGCATGTGTAGCCCGGAAATGTCAATATAACCGACCTGGGCATTATTGGCATAAATACCCAGAACGCCGTCACTGTGCCACTTAAACCCTGTATCGTTATCGCCGAATACAATCGAATTACCGCCCAGCGCATTATCAGTACCAATGCCTAAAGACCCATTCAGTCGCCCTCCATTAACTGACAGTGCCCCCATTTCGCCAGCTGATGGCTGATTTACGGTGTTGTAATCACGTCTCCAGCCTGGAGAGTAGCCGTCTCCGTTATCGATATACGTAAACTGAGCGCTGGCAACCCCTCCTCCTGATGTTGTGGTGGGCGTTGTCACCCGAATAGTCATCGCGCCACGCACTCCCATTACCTCAATCACTGCGCCATCAAACGCTCGCGCGGCACCGATACGACGCACAAACAAATCCTTGTCCGGAATATCGCCGCCATTCTGTGATTTTTGTAATGCATCGGCGGCACGACTTATGGTTTCTCGCAAACCAACGTATTCGATAAGACCGTCAACGCTTTTTCCTGACAGCGCCGTCAGGGTTTCGTCCAGCGGCTGCTTGCCCGCCAGTTTATTCAGTACCGTGGTGACAAAGTTCGGATCATTTCCCAACGCGTCAGCCAGTTCCTGCAGGGTGTCCAGTGGCTCCAGTACGGAACCAACCAGCGCGGCAATCAGTTTGCGGACAAACTCCGCGTTTGTTGTCTGAAGCCCTTTAGCATCGCCTGGCGGCGTCGGTGTGGTCGGCGTTCCAGTGAATGCCGGGCTGTCCAGCGGCGCTTTGGTCCGTACCTCACCCATAACGGTTTTTACCGCCTTTGGTGTGGCCGCCAGCGCTTCGCTGTCACTGTCCGTGGCACTGCTTAATTTAACGATACCTTTTTCGTCAGGCTTGCATCTTCCAGGGAAATCACGTCTGCGATATCCTCGGCCCGTTTCGCGGCCTCTTCGGCTCTGGTTGCCGATTCTCCGGCTGCAGCTCTGCTTTGCGCTGCCAGTGATGCGCTGGTATCAGATGCGGCGGCGTGGGTGGATGCCTCCGATGCTGATGACGAGGCGGCTGCCGCCGTTCTGGCTGTGTCAGCCGACGCCGCGCTGGCTGATGCCTCCCCGGCTTTTGTGGTCGCCGTACCTGCGCTGCTCTCCGCAGATGCTGCGGATGAAGCTGCCGACCAAAATTCCCCTTGAAAACCAGCCTGTCAGGGCTGGTTTTTTTTATGCCTACAATTAAAAAGTTAGCTGATGCCAGAGACGTTATTTTGCATAAACTGATCGGACACCTTTCCTGTGCAGTGGTCAACGTAAAGTCAATGCAGGCAAATAACGTAAACCATTTTTGTACTAAAACAGAAAAAGCGCATCTATACCCTATGCTGGAAGAAATGTTTGCAGTGGCAGGTAAATGAGTAAGCAATCTGTCGCAGCAATAATAAAACGTTCTGGTAAGGTAAACGGCCTACCACTTCTTTGTCACTAACAATTAGCCTCCCTGTCGCCATAGGGCCGATAATGATCGGCTAGTCACAACACGTTTTTGTAGACAACGTACGGTGATGAATTACTCCTTCAGCCAGCAACTCGCTAATTGTTATTCAACTTCAGAAATTATAACTAATTGAAGCACCTACAAAATTATGCCCTGAATTTTTATCCGTGAGTGATCCATTCGAGAAATGCCGGATATAAGCTTCTGTAGAAAAAGCCCCAAAGTTCCAGCCAAGAAACGCTTTTTCTCCAAAGGTAAATGCAGAATTGACACGCATATCATCTCGCGACTTAGATTTTATATAAGCCCCCAGACCAATACCGGTATAGATACCAGCGAAATGAACCAGCGCCACATCCTTCGAGATACCCAATACGCCCTGGTTATATTTATTGCAGGGAACGCTGCCAGAATGTTTACTGCAATCATCGATACCCTTAGCCTTAAATCCTCCTAACTCCAGATTATTTCTTGCCTGTAAAAAGAAAAAATCGCTGGGTTCACTGTATGTCAGAAATGCTGTATATAAGTGCTCAACCCCTCCTCTTCTTATACTTTCTCCCGCAGCAAAAGAGATCTGATGCTTGTTGCCCTTGCCAAAAAAAACATTATCATTAGCAGAACATGCGAATGCACAAGGTAATAATATATATATAAATATTCTCTTCATATACACTCCACCACCATTTCAATGTCAATAGTTATTTTTAACCGGCTAACATATTTAAAATTTTCTACGCCACGCTTACGCTCACAGAAACGGCTGATATAGCATCCAGTATTAATATTATTTTCATAATTACTCCAACCAGCATTTTTGATGCAAACAGGCTGGACATGGACTGTGTGCAGAAATCAAAACATACTCACTACACTCTCCCCTTGAGTCGCCCCAACGGGTGCTCAAAACGCCGCGAGTGTTGTTCAGGCACATCCAGGATAAGTTATAAGTGAATGACTCTCATTCCTGACCACATTTTCATTTATGATAAGAATATCGTCAGAATCTCTTTATCGCATAAAAATACCTCTGCTATTGACTTAATATTTAATTTAACAGATGTCGCGGTTTATTCGTTCTGCTCAGATGTATTTCATTGGCATTAATAAAACCATAAATAAATTCAATTAAAATAATTTGTTAATAATGAAAAGCTTTAGACGCTATGACTTTTAATAAGGAATTTCCTGCCAGTAAAGATAGTCTGGACTTACGGGTGCAAGGGCGCAGCTACATATGCCACACTTCTGTTATGTCACATTGTCCGAAAAAAGCGTCCAGACCAGTATTCAACTTCAGGGAGTATTCTGTTTTCTCTCACAACAGGTTGTTTTATCCTTTCTATCGTTCAGCTAATGACTCGCCTGTCACAGGTTTTACTACTTACCCATGCACTAATTAAGGTAAAATTTACGCGCTTGACAATGTGGCAAATCTGGACGATTTCCGCGCTGAAAACAATAATCATTCTAATAAAACTCAGGAGATATAGCATGCCTGAAGTAACACCTTTTCAGGTGCTTATTGTGGACGACCATCCACTTATGCGGCGAGGTATTCGTCAATTACTGGAACTGGACCCGGCTTTTTATGTCGTTGCCGAAGCGGGTGACGGGGCGAGTGCGATCGATCTGGCGAATCGCATTGAGCCCGATCTGATCCTGCTGGATCTAAATATGAAAGGTCTGAGCGGGTTAGATACCCTGAACGCGCTACGCCGGGATGGTGTGACGGCGCAAATTATTATTCTTACCGTCTCGGATTCCGCCAGCGACATCTACGCGCTGATCGACGCCGGCGCCGACGGTTATCTGCTCAAAGATAGCGATCCGGAAGTGCTGCTGGAGGCCATTCGCAAAGGCGCTAACGGCGGTAAAGTCTTTAGCGATCGGGTCAATGAATATCTGCGTGAGCGCGAACGGTTTGGCGCGCAGGAAGATCCCTTTAGCATCCTGACCGAACGAGAGTTAGATGTCTTGCATGAGCTGGCGCAGGGGCTTTCTAACAAACAGATTGCGTCAGTACTGAATATTTCTGAGCAGACGGTTAAGGTGCACATTCGTAATCTACTTCGCAAACTAAACGTGCGCTCGCGCGTCGCGGCGACCATTCTATTTTTACAAACACGCGGAATGCAGTAACAAGCCAGGCCCGATGGCGCCACGCCACCGGGCCGTCAGGGTCTTATTTCTCCTGCGCCAGCCGGATACTGCGCTCTATCACCGCCCGCCGGGCGTCACCCGCCGGCAGTAACTTCAGCATCATCTCCCAGGCCGCCACCGCCTCGCCAAAGCGCTGCTGCTCAAAGGCGCTGAACGCATACAGGCTTAACACCCGGATATCCGTGTGGTC
>NZ_JBGDVI010000016.1:0-107404 GCF_046551895.1 Salmonella sp. SAL03688 | reverse complement strand
TTGACATTGTCGCAGTTGGCGATTTATTTTGAAGGGCGGCTGAATAATGTGATGACGCTGTAGAATTTTTAACGTGACACAGAATTCTGAACGCTCTCTAAATATCTTAGAAATGTTTTCCTGCGCTTGCCATTCTTATCACCGTGATCATGTGAAGAGTGATAAATGACAAGTGGGACCTCTGGCTGCAATACGTATACGACAAATAGCATTTATTCCCGCGACAATGTTATCCCTTACCTATTGGTATACTGCGTTGGGACTATGGTGTACCGCCGGCATTATATGGTTAACGTTGTATAGTCATTTTTTAATAACCCACGTTCAACCTGTTGTTGTTTTGTGGATATCAGCACTTTTGCTTGGCCTGGGGTATGGGGCCATTACCTGTCTTTCCCGCTTTGGCACTGTTGTCGCAACGTTGATATATATTGCCATCATTACGCTTACCGGCGTGTCATTAGCTTACCTTTTCTCAGGTGGCGCGACCATTTTCGTGATTGTTGGAATCATGTTTAGTCTTAATGCCTTATTTATTTTCTACCTGAATATCAGTTCTGGTCTATTCAGGCCGTTAATCTTCATGGCGGTAAGCGGGATCATCGCTGCGATAGTTGTCAATAGCCTGGTGGCCAGTAGCACTCTGGTCTGGATAGTCAGTGTGCTGACGGTATTGGTATGGACATTGATTACAGCACTAGAAAAATCGACACTTCATGGTTATGCCCGCATGTTATACCACAGCGAGTTTTCATCCCTGCCTCGTTGCGCTTTATTTGGCGCGCTGACGCTTTACCTTGGCATTATTAATGCTGTGGTTACGCTGTGTCGTTATATTATTTTGATGATTCTGGAAATACTATTATCTTTCAGGCCGTAGGCGTTGCAGGTTTTTTATTCAGGTTGGTGATGATGGGTATAATGAGTAAATTATGTGGCAAACAATTTTGGTTAGCGTTTTGTGAAGCTAAAGACGTCACTCGCGCCATTAAAAATGGCGGCGAGGATTTTAATAAGAAATGCCCGCCAGCGCTGATTTCTCATTTCATTACCGGATTGTCATGGGAACATTCATTACCCAATCCTGCGCCTGTTTGCGCGTTTAGTTTTATGCTTCTTGTGGGAGGTGTGTGTAGTGCGCATTTTGCTTTCGATAAGTTTATCCTGTATTGGCCGCTAAATATAATCATTTATTTTGGCAGTGCTATAGGTATGATGCTATGTGTTATGGCTGAGGTATGGCTTATTGCCAAGGGTTTTATCCTGGGGTTGCGCCTCTGCGTTTTACTGTTTTTATTAAATATTATGCTCTGCGGTACTGGATTATTTGACGTGTTGTGCCATCAAAATAGCGAACTAAAGAGTGATCTTGTTATCGCGATTATTATGGTTGTGCTTTGCCGCTGGGTGATGAATGGCGAAACGTTTACGATGATGATTCGTTTCTGCCTGGGGCGTCGATTAGTGCGAGTCGCATTACAAAAATATCTCACCTCACAGACAAGGAAATGATAAGCCCATGAACCTGATGACGTGGCTAACAGGAAAAACACTGGCGGAGCTGGTGAAAAAAGGGCAGTTGATCCCGCCAGAAATTAAGTTATCTGTGTATCCGGCCAGCCACTACAAAAAAAACTGGTATGAACAAGGTATTCCTCACGGAGGCGTTATTGGGCTTACGGCGATCATGATGACCATGACATGGATCATCAGTATAAACATGGTTATTGCGCAGTTTGAGCTGCACAATAAAAAGCATCTGGAGCTGGTCTTCTTCCTGACCGTGGGCTATATCGCTTTTCTTACCCCGTCAAATCAGCTCCTGCTTAAAGGAAGAATGAGCGGGGTCATTATTTACCGGTATGCGCTATTGCTGGCCATTATTTCCGTTACGTTGGCAACGTTCTGTACCCTGTCATCAGTATTCATGGGCGAGTTTCACGAAGTGCTCCTGCTGCTGTTTAGCTGGTCATTGCTGCTTTTTTCCCGCTTACAGATGAATACGTCTTTTTTCTCAGCATATGTTTATTTTTACCGGATAAAACGCGTTGTGCTGGAAAGCGAAAACGCGTCTGCTTAAATTTATTTCGCCATCGCCCGCTCGTTTTTCGCCCGCAGCTTCTTCGCCCGGCTCTCCAGGATCAGGTAGCACACCAGCGCCAGCAACAGGGGAATAAAATAGTAAAGCACGCGGTACGCGAGCAGGGCGGCGATAATCGTGCCTTGCGACGTATGTTCGCCCGCCAGCAACGCAAGGAATACGGCCTCCAGCACGCCGATGCCTGCCGGAATATGCACGATGACGCCCGCGATACTGCTCACCAGCAGTACGCCCAGCACAAAGAAATAGTTCACATCCTGACCCATCAGCAGCCAGATGATGGCGCCCATCGCCATCCAGTTCGCGCTGGAGATCGCCATCTGCGCCAGCGCGAATTTCCATGACGGCAGCACCAGTTTCTGTCCTTTAATCGTCATATGCCGCCGCTTCGCAAAGGCGCAAAACCACAGATAGACCGCGATAATCAACAATAAAACGATACCGAGAATACGTAGCGTGCCTTCATCGATATACCAGTGGTCGGGAAGCTGGACAACACCGAAGGTAAAAATGATGCCGCCAAGCAGAATATAGCCCAGCCAGTTAGTGGTAATGCTGAGTGAGAAAATGCGCGTAATAGTACTGCCGGGCAACCCGAGGCGAGAGTATAGTCGGTAACGCATCCCGATCCCGCCGACCCAGGTGCTGAGCGTCAGGTTAAAGGCATAGCAGACGAACGATACCAACATCACCTGTCGCTTCGCCAGCTTATGGCCGCAATAAAGCCGTCCAAGCAGGTCGTAGCAGCCGTACAGAAGATAGCTAACGATCACCAGTCCTACAGCGCTTAAAAGCGCCGTGCGGTTATAGTCGCGGATGACGGTCCAGACATCGCCCCAGTCGACCTTTTTAGCATAAACCACCAGCAGAACGACGACCGCAATAAAAAACAGCCAGGTCAGCACTTTTTTAGCCAGCCGCCAGCGCGGATGCGATTTAGCCATTAGGGCTTCACTCCTGTATTTTCTGGATCAACGCGATCCTGGGTTTCCATTTCTGGCTGGGCAGGCGGGGGAACCTGCGCCAGATGCGGGGTATGCGCAGGTAGCCAGCCGACCAGCGCCGGGAAATGGCGTAAAAAGTGGAACGCCAGCACGCTTTTGGTCAGGTTCCACCAGGTGCGTTTCGGCAGCATAGACTCATCGACCTGCTTACAATCGTTCACGATGATGCCTTGTAAATTATCGCGCAGGGTCTGGTTAAAGGTACGATCGTGAATGATCAGGTTAGCTTCAAGGTTAAGCGACAGGCTGAGCGGATCGAGATTACTCGACCCTACCGTGGCCCAGTGATCGTCCATCAGCGCCACCTTGCCATGCAGCGGACGGCGTCGGTATTCATAAACCTGCACGCCGCCCTTCACCAGATAGTTATAGAGCAACCGCGCGCCGACTTTGACTATCGGCATATCTGGTTCCCCCTGGACAATCAGTTTTACGCTCACGCCACGGCGGGCGGCTTTACGCATTGCGTGGAGCAAGCGATAGCCGGGGAAAAAATAGGCGTTAGCGATAATCACTTCACGCTTTGCCTGGGTCAGCATTTTCAGATAATGACGTTCGATATCGTCGCGGTGCTCTTCATTATCTCGCCAGACAAACAGCGCCTGCGCTTCGCCGGGGTGACGGTTTTCTTCGGCCTGGTGATGGCGCTTCCACCAGCGGCGCGCGGGGCTTTGCCCCGGCAGATTCTCGACTTCGAATTGCAGGATATCGGCCACAACAGGCCCTTCGACCCGTACCGCGTAGTCTTGTTTCGCCTGCGGGCCGTAATCCGACATATGTTCGGCGGAGTAGTTAATGCCGCCGACAAAGGCAATACGATCATCAATCACCACAATTTTGCGGTGCATTCGGCGGAAGATATTAGTTCGCAACCCCAGTAGACGCGGGCGGGGGTCGTAATAGCGAAAAATAACGCCCGCCGAGGTTAATTCGCCGACAAACGCGTCGCTGAGATCGGGAGAGCCGTAGCCGTCGAGTAATACTTCGGCTTTTACGCCGCGCTGTGCGGCTTTTAGCAGAGCGGCATGGAGTTTTTTACCCACCTCATCTTCAAACAAGATAAAGGTTTCCAGAATGATTTTTTGCTGTGCCTGAGCGATAGCCTCAAACACGGCAGGATAGAACTGGTCGCCGTTTTCCAGTAGCTGAATTTGATTACCTTCACGCCAGCCGCATTTCATAGATGGATCTCCGCGCTAAGGGGGGCATGGTCTGATAAATGTCGCCAGTTCCGCAGCGGTAGCGCCGTAGGAGAACTGGCGTTCGCATTCTTGACGTAAATACGATCGAGTCGCAGCAGCGGCATACTCACCGGGAATGTGCGCGCCGGTCGGCCATGGGCACGGGTAAATATCTCCTCCAGCCCGGCCGCGTTTAACGGCGGGCCGGCCTTTTGCCGCCAGTCATTAAAGTCTCCGGCCACCAGCACCGGTTCTGATTCCGGCAAGGCATTCACCCATCCCGCCAGCATGGTTAACTGCGCCTGGCGGTGGCTCTCCCGCAGGCCGAGATGTACGCACATGACGTGGATAGGGCGGTTGAGCATGGGCGGCGTAATGCGGCAATACAGCACGCCGCGTTTTTCGCTACCGCCGACCGAGACGTCGCGATTTTCATAATGTTCAATGGGATAGCGAGAAAGAACCGCGTTACCGTGATGGCCTTCCGGATAGACCGCATTGCGGCCATAGGCGAAATCGCTCCACATGGTGTCGGCCAAAAATTCATAGTGGGTAGTGTCCGGCCAGTTTTCGATATGCAGCGGATGTACTTCATGCGCGCCCATCACTTCTTGCAGACAGACGATATCGGCGCCGACCGTTCTGACGGCGTCGCGCAGCTCCGGCAGGATGAAGCGTTTATTAAAGGCGGTAAAACCTTTGTGCGTATTAATTGTGAGCACTTTGAATGAAAAATTTCGCGTGTGTTGAGTCATTTTCTTCCTGTCCGCGTCACTATCCTGATTGAAATAGTGTAGTCGTCGTCACAAAAAGATGCGGTCTTACGGAATTTTCCGTAAAGTTCGGTACTCTGAATAATGAGAGAAAAATGCTTCAGGAGAAAAGCCATGAAGTGGCAACAACGCGTTCGTGTCGCAACCGGCCTCGGTTGTTGGCAGATTATGTTGCATTTACTGGTAGTGGCGATGCTGGTAATAGGCTGGATGAGCGGCACATTAGTGCGCGTCGGCCTGGGATTATGCGTGCTTTATGGCGTGACGGTACTGCTGATGCTGGCGTTGCAGCGCCATCATGAGCAACGCTGGCGCGATGTGGCGGATGTGCTGGAAGAGCTGACTACCACCTGGTACTTCGGCACCGCGCTGATTGTCCTCTGGCTGCTATCCCGCGTATTGCAAAACAATGTCTTGCTGGCGCTGGCGGGGCTGGCTATCCTGGCCGGGCCCGCCGTGGTCTCGCTACTGGCGAAAGATAAAAAGCTACATCACTTTGCGTCTAAACATCGCATACGCCGCTGACCCCGTGGTGGCCGCTATCACCAGTAGCGGCCACAAACTTCCCCAGACAATTCCCAGACTCGCATCCTTAAGATAAATTTGCTTAGTAATATCAGTAAAGTGGCGGATAGGGTTTATCCACGTCAGGTTTTGCAGCCAGACCGGCATATTTTCCACCGGCGAGACATAACCCGAGAGCAAAATCGCCGGCATCATAAAGACAAAGACGCCGATAAACGCCTGCTGTTGCGTGGCGCAAAGCGATGATATCAGCAAGCCAAAGCCTACCAGCGACAGCCCGTAAATCACCATCGTGAAATAAAACAGCGCTAACGAACCGGCGAAGGGAATTTGGTATGCCCAAATGCCGATAGCCAGCACGATCGTGGCCTGGAAGGTCGCGACAATCAGCGCCGGCACCGCTTTACCAACGAAAATCTGCCAGGTGGTGAGCGGAGAGACCAGCAGCTGATCCAGAGTGCCTTGTTCACGCTCGCGGGCGACGGACAGCGAAGTGACGATCATCACGCCAATAGTGGTGATCATGGCGATCAGCGAGGGCACCACAAACCACTTGTAGTCCAGATTCGGGTTATACCAGTTGCGTACCACCAGTTCGCTATTGTTGGGCTTTGGCTTGCCGTCCATCAATGTCTGCTGATACTCCTTGACGATCTGTTGCAGATAATTGGCGGCGATTTGCGCGCTGTTGGAGTTACGTCCATCAAGAATGAGTTGCATCGGCGCAGGCTGGAAGGTATCCAGATTCCGCGAGAAATCCGCCGGGAAGCGTACCAGCAGCAGCGCTTTTTGCGTATCGATAGTCGGCTGGATCTCCTGCGGACTGTTCAGCAATAGCACATGGGTAAACGCTTTCGCGCGGGCAAAGCGCTGGGTAAGTTCTA
This sequence comes from Salmonella sp. SAL03688, assembly GCF_046551895.1. Classification (NCBI taxonomy): domain Bacteria; kingdom Pseudomonadati; phylum Pseudomonadota; class Gammaproteobacteria; order Enterobacterales; family Enterobacteriaceae; genus Salmonella; species Salmonella sp. SAL03688. Next base: position 100,936 of record NZ_JBGDVI010000016.1, on the reverse strand, counting down.
CCGAATGTTTGCCGTTATCTTCGTTATAGATGGCGATAGTCGCGTTAGTGACTTCAAGCGTCGCGGCGAACGGAAACAGGATGACCTGAATCAGCACCGGCAGAATCAGGATCGCGCGCGTTTGCGGTTCGCGTAAAAGCGATTGCAGTTCTTTGCGAATTAACGTCCATAAACGATGAAACATGTCCGTCCTCTCAGTCCAGTTTGTAGGCCTGATAAGCAAAGCGCATCAGGCATAATGCCGGATGGCGGCGTGAACGCCTTATCCGGCCTACGACGACAATTATCCATACACATATTTAATCCAGCCGTCGTTTGGTTTTTAGCCACGTCAGGCCAATAAACATCACCGCCGAGGCGATTAAAAACAGTACGTTAACGCCTAACACGACCGGAATATTGCCGGCCAGAAACAGACTTTGCAGGGTGCTGACAAAATAGCGCGCCGGAATAATATAGGTCACCGCGCGGATCACCGCAGGCATACTGTCTATCTGGAAGATAAATCCGGACAGCATAATCGAGGGTAAAAACGCGGCGTTCAGCGCCACCTGCGCGGCGTTAAACTGGTTGCGAGTGATGGTGGAAATCAACAGCCCCATCCCCAGCGTACTCAGTAAAAACAGACTGGTGATGATAAACAGAATCACCAGCGAACCGCGATACGGCACGCCGAGAATAAACACCGATACCAGCATACAGAGCAGCATCGCCAGCATACCGAGAAAGTAATAGGGAATAAGCTTACACAGCAGCAGTTCAACACGCGTCACTTCGGTTGAGAGCAGCGCCTCCATCGTGCCGCGCTCCCATTCGCGGGCAACGACCAGCGAGGTGAGGATTGCGCCAATTACCGTCATGATAATGGTCACCGCCCCGGGAATGATAAAATGCTGACTGATCGCCGCCGGGTTAAACCAGTAGCGCGTCTGGACGTCGATGAGCGGTTCAAAGGTGTCGCCGCGATCTTCCGCCCGCTGCTGTTGCCAGATTTGCCAGATGCCTTCCACATAGCCCTGAACGAAGTTGGCGGTGTTTGGCTCGCTGCCGTCGGTAATCACCTGAATCGGCGCACTGTCACCGGCGCGCGCCATTTGCTGCGCGAAATCCACCGGAATCACCACCAGTCCGCGAATGCGTCCGGCCTGCATTTTTTCAATTAATTCATGGCGATTATCGCTAATGGTCGCGTCGATATAGGGTGAACCGGTCATCGCATGAGTGAAATCCAGCGCCTCCTGGCTTTGTTGTTCAAGCAGAATCCCCACCCGCAGCTTGCTGGAGTCGAGGTTAATACCGTAACCAAAAATAAACAGCAACAGCAGCGGGATCACCACCGCAATCAGCCAGCTACTGGGATCGCGCACGATCTGGCGCGTCTCTTTGACGCACAACGCACGCACGCGGCGCCAGGAGAGAGACTTACTCATGCGTATGCTCCTTATCCCAGTCATTGATGAGAGTGATAAAGGCCTGCTCCATCGTCGGATCGGCCTGTTGCTCATCGGCGGCCTGCGCTTTGAGATCGTCCGGCGTACCGCTGGCGATAAGCTTCCCGCGATAAACCAGTCCGATGCGATCGCAATATTCCGCCTCATCCATAAAGTGGGTCGTCACCATTACCGTGACCCCTTTTTCCACCATGCTATTAATATGCAGCCAAAATTCACGGCGGGTGAGGGGATCAACCCCGGACGTTGGTTCATCAAGGAATAAAATATCCGGTTCGTGCATCAGCGAGCAGGCCAGCGCCAGTCGCTGTTTAAAGCCCAGCGGTAGCGCATCGGTGGGATGCGACGCGATGCTTTTCAGACCAAACGCTTCACTCATGCGCTGAATTTTTTCATTTTGCGCGCGGCCCCGCAAACCGTAGACGCCGGAGAAAAAACGCAGGTTCTGCTCAACCGTCAGGTTGCCGTAAAGCGAAAATTTTTGCGCCATATAGCCCAGATGCTGACGGGCTTTGCCGGAGCTGACTTTCAGGTCCATATCCAGCACCAGCGCCTTGCCGGATGTCGGCACCAGCAGGCCGCACATCATTTTAAAGGTGGTTGATTTACCCGCGCCGTTCGGGCCGAGCAGGCCAAAAATCTCGCCGCGCTGTACGACGAAATTAACATGGTCCGTGGCCGCGAAATCGCCAAATTTTTTCGTCAGTTCCTGCGCTTCAATCACCGTTTCGCCGGCAGTGCCTTCAACCGTATGCAGGATTGAACCCAGCGGAGACTCCGAGGTTCCCGCTCCGCCAAGCAGATCGATAAACGCATCTTCGAAACGCGGCGCGGTCTCATTGAGGGTGATTTCCGGCATCCCTTCGGCCTGACGAATATCTGCTGCGGTCGCCTCTTTTTTCAGGATCAGGCGTACCGAACGTCCCTGAATCATGCCGTCGCTCACCTGCGGCAGTCTGAGCGCTCTCTGTAGCAACTTACGGTTGTTTTCCTGTGGACTGCTCATCAGAAAGCTACGACCGGCCATCGTTTGCGTCAGCGCTTTAGGTTCGCCCTGATAGAGCAGCTCGCCTTCATTCATCAGCAGCACATCGCGGCACTGTTCGGCTTCATCCAGATAGGAGGTGCTCCATAAAATCAGCATCCCGTCGCCCGCCAGTTCGTGGACCATTTGCCACAACTCGCGCCGTGAAATCGGGTCAACGCCAACGCCCGGTTCATCCAACAGCAGCACTTTCGGTTCGCCGACCAGCGTACAGGCCAGCCCCAGTTTTTGCTTCATCCCGCCGGACAATTTTCCTGCCAGACGGCCAGTGAAAGGGCCGAGGGCGGTAAACTCCAACAAACGGGCAAAGGTCTTTTCCCGTATCTCGCCGGTAACGCTGCGTAAATCGGCATAGAGATTAAGGTTCTCCATGACGGTAAGATCTTCATACAGACCGAATTTCTGCGGCATATAGCCCAGAACCGCGTGCAGCTCGCTGTCGTTTTGTATCGGGTCGAAGCCCAATACTGACGCGTTGCCGCCATCGGCTTTGAGCAGGCCCGCCAGCATACGCATTAGCGTGGTTTTTCCTGCGCCGTCCGGCCCTACCAGCCCGGTGACATAACCGGAATGAATGGTACAGTCGAGCGGCGCGACGGCGGGTTTATCCATTCCCGCAAAGCGCTTCGTCAGACCGTGCAGCGTAATAACGGCCTCACTCATGCCGTGCCTCGTCATTAAATTTCACCGTGACTGGCATCCCCTGGCGTAACGCATCGTCCGCATCGGTGACGATAATGCGCAGGCGATAGACAAGATCGGTACGCAGATCCGGCGTTTCGACGGTTTTCGGCGTAAATTCCGCGGTGGGCGAAACGAAACCAATCTTGCCGTGGTAAGGTTTATCAGGACGACCGTCGGTATACAACAGAATGTCGCGCCCCGGTTGCGTCTGACTGAGGTTGCGTTCATCGACATAGGCGCGCACCCAGACGGGGCGGGTCAGCGAGAGCGTTAATACCGTGCTGCCGGCGTTCAGCATACTGCCAGGCTCGACCGCGCGGGTGAGCAAGGTTCCGTTGGCAGGCGCGATAAGCGTAGTGTCCTGCAAATCAAGCTGCGCCTGCGCCAGTTGGGCCTTTGCCTGTTCCAGGCTGGCTTTCGCCTGGGCGATATCCTGTTCACGATTACCGGTACGGTACTGGCTCAGTTTATCCTGCGCGGACTTCAGCGTCGCCTGCGCCTGATCGCGCGATGAGCGGGCGTTTTCCAGATCGTTAGCGGAAATGGTGCGGCTTTTCCACAATCCTTGCTGACGGTTATAAAAGTTTTGCGCGTAGTCATAGGCGGCTTGCGCCTGTCTGACGGCGGCGGCGGCCTGGGCTATCTCTTCATCGCGATAGCCTGCCAGCATCAAATCATATTGCGCCTGCGCGACCGACACGCCAGCTTTCGCCTGCATTAGCGCGTTTTCGTATGGCGCGTGATCCAGTTCGCCGAGCACCTGTCCGGCTTTGATGGCATCGCCTTCATCAACATTCAGCGACGCCAGCCTGCCGCCGACGCGAAAGCTGATATTGACGGTACGGATATCGACATTACCGTATAGCGTCAGCCCATCGTCCTGCCGACTTTGATACCACCAGGTTCCACCGGCAATCACAGCGACGATCGCTGCGATTGCCAGTCCGATAACGACAGGTTTTTTCATCAGTCCAGACTCCTTTGCGTTAAACCGTGCAGAATAAGATCGATGTGGCAGGTTACCGTCTGGTAAATCAGCTCCGCTTTTTCTTCATCAAACTGCGGCCAGCCGGTACGTAACAGAATAGTTTCTTTGCCGAGACGGAACGCCAGCACTTCGCCCAGTAAGGCATGGGTATGCAAAATCATGCGCGTATCATTAGCGTCGCAGCCGGTATAAGCGGCAACCAATCTTGTCAGATGGGTGTGCAACGGATCGATAACCTGTTCATGGACCAATTGATAGGCCGACGTGGGAGAGAGCTGCTCGCGTGAAATAAATTTGCTCAGGTTAACGGTGTCTTCCTGCGTCAGCAGCATAATCATGTTCTTGCAGGCGAGCAGAATGAGTTCGCGTATGGCGTCCCGGTCAGGGGCAGGCTGGCTAAACAGACGTTCCGCTTTTTCAGCATGGGGGCGAAATTTTTCGCCAAGAAAATCGGCAATCCACTGGGCGCAGGCGAGGTATAAATCCTCTTTTGAGCCGAAATAGTAAGTAATGGCGGCAATATTTTGCCCCGCCAGCGCGGCGATATCGCGCGTGGTGGCATGGAGGCCATACTCGCCAAACTGCGCCAGCGCGGCGGCAATGAGCTGACTTTTCGCCTGCTCGCCCTTGGTGGTCGTGGTGGGAATATTCATCACACGTCCTAATTTTTAATCAATCGATTGATTAAGACTATGACTCATAATGGCACTTGTCCAGTGTGGTCGATTAATTTGTCTTTGCTACCTTCCGGGATAATTTATGCGCCGCATCACAAAAACTGCTACACTCCGCCCCTTCATGACATTGTGGTTTTTGTCATTCCAAATTTGAGCATCTCCCTGAAAACTACACCGGCAACGGTCGGGGCGGTCCGGAGTAGTTATGTCTTTTGATTCCCTGGGATTAAACCCTGATATCCTGCGCGCTATTGCCGAGCAGGGTTACCGTGAACCTACCCCTATTCAGCAACAGGCGATTCCCGCCGTGCTGGAAGGCCGCGATCTGATGGCCAGCGCCCAGACCGGAACCGGTAAAACGGCGGGTTTTACCCTGCCATTGTTGCAGCATCTGATTACCCATCAGCCGCACGCTAAAGGTCGTCGCCCGGTGCGTGCGTTGATCCTCACGCCAACCCGCGAGCTGGCGGCGCAAATTGGCGAAAACGTCAGAGATTACAGTAAATATCTCAACATTCGCTCGCTGGTGGTATTTGGCGGCGTAAGCATCAATCCGCAGATGATGAAACTGCGCGGCGGCGTGGATGTGCTGGTGGCGACGCCGGGACGTCTGCTCGACCTGGAACATCAAAATGCCGTAAAGCTGGATCAGATTGAGATTCTGGTACTGGATGAAGCCGACCGTATGCTGGATATGGGCTTCATTCACGACATTCGTCGCGTGCTGGCGAAACTGCCGGCGAAGCGTCAGAATCTGCTGTTCTCCGCCACGTTCTCCGACGACATCAAAGCGCTTGCCGAAAAGCTGTTACGCAACCCGCTGGAAATCGAAGTGGCGCGCCGCAACACGGCCTCAGAGCAGGTGACGCAGCACGTGCACTTTGTCGATAAAAAACGCAAACGTGAACTGTTGTCGCAGATGATTGGCCAGGGCAACTGGCAGCAGGTGTTGGTCTTCACCCGCACCAAGCATGGCGCGAACCATCTGGCGGAACAGCTTAATAAAGACGGTATTCGCAGCGCGGCGATCCACGGTAATAAATCGCAGGGCGCACGTACCCGCGCGCTGGCCGATTTTAAATCCGGCGATATTCGCGTGCTGGTGGCGACGGATATTGCGGCGCGTGGTCTGGATATTGAAGAGCTGCCGCACGTGGTCAACTATGAACTGCCGAACGTGCCGGAAGATTATGTACACCGTATTGGCCGTACCGGTCGCGCGGCGGCAACTGGCGAGGCGCTGTCGCTGGTCTGTGTTGACGAGCATAAACTGTTGCGTGATATCGAAAAATTGCTGAAAAAAGAGATCCCACGCATTACGACGCCGGGCTATGAGCCGGACCCGTCGATTAAAGCGGAGCCGATTCAGAATGGCCGTCAGCAGCGCGGCGGCGGCGGCGGTCGTGGACGCGGACAAAATCAGGGGGGAGCGGGGCGCAGTCAGCAGCCGCGACGTCAGGATAGCGGGGCGGCGAAGGCGAAACCAAAACCGCGCACAGGCGAGGGGAAACCCGCTGGCGACAAAGCACGTCCGCCGCGTCGCCCGCGCAGAATCACGCCTGCCCAGTAAATTTTATCCGGCAACATGCCCGGTAGCGCGACGCTTACCGGGCCTACGGACTATGCAAATACGTAGGCCGGATAAGGTGCTTGCACCGTCATCCGGCAAAATACACATCGCGTTGCGAGCCGCCTTCCAGAACCGGTAAAAAAGGTACTTCCCGCCCCTGAAATGTGACACAATAGTGGCTGTTTATACAGTACTTCAGGTTTTCTCATGGCATTGACCGCTGCGCTGAAAGCGCAAATCGCCGCTTGGTATAAGGCGCTTCAGGACCAGATCCCCGACTTTATTCCCCGTGCGCCGCAGCGGCAGATGATTGCTGACGTCGCCAGAACGCTGGCCGGGGAAGAAGGGAGACATCTGGCTATTGAAGCGCCGACCGGCGTCGGGAAAACCCTCTCCTATCTTATTCCCGGTATCGCCATTGCCCGGGAAGAGCAAAAAACACTGGTGGTCAGTACCGCTAACGTGGCGTTACAGGATCAGATCTTTAGCAAAGATTTGCCGCTGCTACGAAAAATCATCCCCGATCTGCGCTTTACCGCCGCCTTTGGCCGCGGGCGTTACGTGTGTCCGCGAAATCTGGCGGCGCTCGCCAGTAGCGAGCCTACGCAGCAGGATCTGCTCGCCTTTCTTGATGACGAACTGACGCCTAACAACCAGGAAGAGCAAAAGCGCTGCGCCAGGCTGAAAGGGGATCTTGACGGTTACAAATGGGATGGTCTGCGGGATCATACCGACATTGCTATTGACGACGATCTGTGGCGGCGATTAAGTACCGATAAAGCCAGTTGTCTGAACCGCAACTGTCACTATTACCGCGAATGTCCATTCTTTGTCGCCCGACGTGAAATACAGGAAGCGGAAGTCGTGGTGGCGAATCACGCGCTGGTAATGGCGGCGATGGAAAGTGAAGCCGTACTGCCGGAACCAAAGCATCTGCTGTTGGTACTGGATGAAGGTCATCATCTACCCGATGTCGCTCGCGATGCGCTGGAGATGAGCGCGGAAATTACCGCCTCCTGGTATCGCTTGCAACTGGATCTGTTCAGCAAACTGGTGGCGACCTGCATGGAGCAATTTCGTCCTAAGACCACGCCGCCGTTAGCGAACCCTGAGCGACTTAACGCCCATTGCGAGGAGGTATATGAACTGATCGCCTCGCTCAATGCCATTCTTAATCTGTATATGCCCGCAGCGCAGGAGGCGGAGCACCGTTTTGCAATGGGCGAGTTGCCTGATGAGGTCATGGAAATCTGCCAGCGACTGGCGAAGCTGACCGAGACGTTGCGTGGGCTGGCGGAGTCCTTTCTCAACGATCTCAGCGAAAAAACCGGGTCGCACGATATTGTGCGTTTGCATCGGGTGATTTTACAGATGAACCGGGCGCTGGGAATGTTCGAGGCGCAAAGTAAATTATGGCGGCTGGCTTCGATGGCGCAGTCTTCAGGCGCGCCGGTGTCCAAATGGGCGACGCGTGAAATACGCGAAGGGCAACTCCACGTCTGGTTCCATTGTGTCGGTATCCGCGTCAGCGAGCAGCTGGAAAGATTGTTATGGCGCAGCGTACCGCACATTATTGTCACCTCGGCGACACTGCGCTCGCTCAATAGCTTTTCGCGCCTGCAGGAAATGAGCGGCTTAAAAGAAAAAGCCGGCGACCGCTTTGTGGCGCTGGATTCGCCGTTTAATCATGTGGAACAGGGGAAACTGGTGATTCCTCAAATGCGCTACGAACCCACCATTGATAACGAAGAGCAGCATATTGCCGAAATGGCGGCCTATTTTCGTGAGCAACTGGAGAGCAAAAAACATCATGGTATGCTGGTACTGTTTGCCAGCGGGCGGGCGATGCAGCGTTTTCTGGAGCATGTCGCTGATGTGCGCTTACTTCTCCTGGTTCAGGGCGACCAGCCGCGTTACCGGCTGGTGGAGCTACACCGTAAACGGGTGGAGAGCGGCGAACGCAGCGTGCTGGTTGGGCTTCAGTCTTTTGCCGAAGGGCTGGATCTTAAAGGCGAGCTGCTGACGCAGGTCCATATCCATAAAATTGCCTTCCCGCCGATCGACAGCCCGGTCGTGATCACCGAAGGCGAATGGCTAAAAAGCCTGAATCGTTATCCGTTTGAGGTACAAAGTTTACCAAGCGCGTCTTTTAATTTAATTCAGCAGGTAGGGCGATTGATCCGTAGCCACGCCTGTCGGGGAGAAGTGGTCATTTATGATAAGCGGTTGTTGACCAAAAACTACGGACAGCGTTTACTGAATGCCTTACCTGTTTTTCCGATAGAGCAGCCTGCCGTGCCAGACGTTATAGTAAAACCAAAAGCAAAACCTGCACGCCGCCGACGGCGTTAATGCTGTGAGCACACTTCAAGGAGCTTTCAATGGATTATCGCAAGATCATCAAAGAGATCGGGCGAGGTAAAAATCACGCCCGCGATCTGGATCTGGATACCGCGCGCGGTTTGTATACCCGAATGCTGAATGGCGACGTCCCCGACCTGGAAATGGGCAGTATATTGATGGCGCTGCGTATTAAAGGCGAAGGCGAAGCCGAAATGCTGGGCTTTTATGAGGCCATGCAGAATCATGCCATCAAACTGACACCGCCCGCAGATAGGCCGTTGCCGGTCGTTATTCCCAGCTATAACGGCGCGCGTAAACAGGCGAATTTAACGCCGTTGCTGGCTATCCTGCTGCATAAATTGGGCTTTCCAGTTGTAGTACACGGCGTCAGTGAAGATCCGACCCGCGTACTGACGGAAACAATATTTGAGCTGATGGGGATTGTCCCCACCCTACACGGCGGACAAGCGCAGGCCAAACTGGACGGGCACCAGCCGGTGTTTATCCCGGTGAGCGCGCTCTGCCCGCCGCTGGAAAAACAACTGGCGATGCGCTGGCGGATGGGCGTGCGCAACAGCGCGCATTCACTGGCCAAGCTGGCGACGCCATTTGCTGAGGATGCCGCGCTGCGTTTATCAAGCGTTTCTCACCCTGAATATGTCCCGCGTGTGGCGACCTTTTTTAGCCGCATTGGCGGGCGGGCTTTGCTGATGCATGGTACCGAAGGCGAAGTCTATGCCAACCCGCAACGCTGTCCGCAAATCAGCCTGATTGATAGCCGTGGCGTGCAGGTACTGCATGAGCGTCAGAGCGACACGCACGACGAGCCGCTTTCACTGCCTGCGACTAAAGATCCTGAAATCACCGCGCGCTGGATTGAGCGCTGCCTTGCCGGCCGCGAGCCGGTGCCGCAATCATTAAAAACGCAAATGGCCTGTTGTCTGGTTGCGACGGGAGAGGCGGCGACGTTAGAAGACGGGATTGCGCGCGTCGAACAGGCTTTTAGCGAATAAAAAAAGCCCGTCCAGTGACGGACGGGCAAATAAGGGTAACAAACAGGGTTAATGAGGGTTGGAGCAGTGGGTCTGTTGGCAAACAGACGAGGGTAATACCCGTCAGAATTCAAACAACAGCGATGTTACATTCTGAAATCTGGCGGGCAGGTAAATTATTTATAAATCACCGCAGTGCCGCTCATTTTGTCATTACCCACGGCGGAGGTGATGTTATAAGCGCTTGCGCCAGCAGCGGCGGCTTTTTCAGCCAGTTTAGCTTCCAGGCCATCCAGCGTGGTGGCGCCATCGGCAGACACTACGCCGATTTTATGCAGGTTTTGCGTCTGAGACGCGCTAACCGGTTCTGCGGCAAAAGCGCCAAAAGAAAGGGTGGAAAGCGCGATGGCTGCAACAGCATATTTAATGGTTTTCATGATTAATCTCTCGCAGGTTATTCTGTTTATGGGACGATGTTCCGTCGATGTGATGAGTATCACGGTTTTTTGCGAAAGATAAAATCGAATAGAATTGACGGCCTTGCTCAAAATTTTTGAATGACAAATAACCTATTGATTATTAATTAATTCAACAGTGGAATTTACCGTTCTTGTCATCTGGCTTTACAGAGTCGAGGTTAACGGCACATTCTGCGACGCAGAACGCTAAAAAGCATGAGCGTAAAGGAATGGATGATACTGGCGGTTTCGGTAAAGAAAAGTCAGCGTAACTGGCTGTCTTTTGAACCTCTGCGATTATATCCTGAAAATGTTGCGTTATGTAAATCTTTCTCCTGTTGGCAGGATATGCATAACCGAACGCCCGGTACGGCTTTACGCCGCGCTTCAGGGATAGGGTCGCCGCAAGATTCGCATTCATCGCGACTTTCGCCGTGAGGAAGTTCGCCGCGAGCGCGGGCAACGGCATCTTCAATGGTATTGTTGATTTGTTCATTCACTGCGTCGTCATTTGCCCAGCCGGATGCCATCACGCTCTCCTGATTTTAGGGTACCTGAGGTTAAGTGTAGCGCCGTCAGGTGAAAAAATCGCATCGCGCGATCTTTTCAGACCATGAGCAGAACCAATGTCATTCAGATATCCGATCAAACGAGCGAGGCAGGGAATTCGCGGTGGTATATTTACCCCGTGGCGTTATACGGGTATCTTACGCCGCTGCTAAAAGGAGAATGCCATGTCCGCCCAGAAACCGGGGTTACACCCGCGCAACCGCCATCAACACCGTTATGATCTCGCCGCACTGTGTCAGACCACGCCAGAATTGACGTCCTTTCTTATCCGCACGCCCGCCGGTGAACAGAGCGTTGATTTTGCTAATCCGCAAGCGGTAAAAGCGCTCAATAAGGCATTGCTGGCGCATTTTTATGCCGTCACACACTGGGACATTCCGCCAGGTTTTTTATGTCCGCCGGTGCCTGGCCGTGCGGATTATATCCATCATCTGGCGGATCTGCTTGGCGAAACGACAGGGAGTATTCCGGCACAGGCAACTATTCTGGACGTGGGCGTGGGCGCCAATTGTATTTATCCGCTTATCGGCGTCCATGAATATGGCTGGCGATTTACCGGTAGTGAAGTCAGCGACGCAGCGATGTCCAGCGCGCAGGCTATCATTCAGGCTAATACGGGGTTAAGCCGCGCCATTCGTCTGCGTCGGCAAAAAGATCCGGCGGCCATTTTTACCGGTATTATTCATAAAAATGAATTTTATGACGCAACGCTTTGTAACCCGCCTTTTCACGACTCCGCCGCCGCAGCCCGCGCGGGCAGCGAGCGTAAGCGCCGCAATTTGGGGCAGAATAAAGATGATGCGCTGAACTTTGGCGGTCAACAGCAGGAGCTATGGTGCGAAGGCGGCGAAGTCGCCTTTATTAAAAAAATGATTGCTGAAAGCCAAACCTTCCGCCGTCAGGTGTTGTGGTTTACGACGTTGGTGTCGCGCGGCGAGAATTTACCGCCGCTTTACCGGGCGTTGACGGAGGCTGGCGCGGTGAAAGTGGTGAAAAAAGAGATGGCCCAGGGGCAAAAGCAAAGCCGCTTTATTGCCTGGACCTTTATGAATGACGACCAGCGTCGCCGTTTTATCACCCGTAAACGCTAAATCGTCGGTTCGCGCGGCGGCAGTGAATCAGGCGACGGGCCGCCGGCGGGGGCGGGTAGAACCTGATACGTTTGCACCGGCGCGCGCACATTGGCCAGATCAAAATGCTTTTTCACCTGGCTATCAAGGGCAAAACGCACCGTCCACTGCTTGAGCGGTAGGGTGGTGAACGATACGCGTAAAGTAAACGCCGTGTTCGTTAAACCGACAATACCGGCGAACGTGGGTTCGCCGATAATCAGCCCGCGAATATCCTCCGTCTCCATCAGCGCCGTTACCGCGTCTTTCAGCGCCTGATTCGCTTTATCCGCATCCTCATGGCGATCCACGTCATAGTTGGCGACAACAGAGCCGATACCGCGCACAAAGTTGGCGAAAGTGGTGATCGAGGACCACGGGATAATATGGTATGCCCCGGTATCCTGCCGCACGCCGACGGAACGAATCGACATTCTTTCGACCGTCCCCGTCAGCGGGCCTATGGTGACTAAGTCGCCGGTATTCATCCCGTTTTCAAACTGAATAAAGACGCCGGTAATAATATCTTTCACCAGGGTTTGCGAACCGAAAGAGATAGCCAGACCTAACGCCCCCGCGCCAGCCAGCAATGGCGCGATATTGACGCCGATTTCCGATAACACGATCATGATGGTTATGGTACTGATAATCACTGCCAGCGCATTGCGGAACAGCGTCAGCAGCGTGCGCGTGCGGGCGCTGGGTAGCGGGCGACCATGAATATCAGAGGCCAGGCGATTCTCAATCAGACTGGCGAGAATCGTCCATCCCACGGCGGAGAAGAATAAGATTAACGCGATACGGATGAGGATATCGACCATCTTTTCCCCCGCGCCATAATGTAGCCAGTGCCAGAAATCGAATAATCCCCAGGCGTTGAGCAACAGCATGACGGCGACGCAGACGGTCAAAAAGCGTGCGACTTTTAGCGCCGAGGAGAGCCAGCCGTTAAGCCGCTTTTGTAATTCCGGGTAATTGCGCTGCGTATGGGGCGACAGGGTGATGGTTTTCGCTATCCAGCGGGTAAACATACCGGAGATAAACGCCGCGATGCCAATAATCGCCAGACTGCGCACGGTCGCGCCCATCATAAACTTCAGACTATTGCCTGGGTCGAATAACGAGAAGAAAAACAGCACGATAAAGTAGGCGCTGGCCAGCCAGTGCCACACCAGCGCAAAGGCGCGGATAAACAGGCTAAAAAAGGCTAATGATCGTTCCGCCAGACTTAATAAATGTTGCGTAATCTCCGCTTTGTTTTTAAAGATCAGGTACAGCGCCCAGATAGTGATGCAGAGCATGATCGCCACATTAGCCATCGCGCCAACCTGAACATTCACCTGGTTGGAAATAATCGGAACGGCAACAATCAGCCCGTAGCCAATCAAGCTGCTAAGGGAACTCATACGGCGATTCCAGTAACGCGCTGTCGCATCCTGAATCGCGAATGGGCGTAACTCCGGTACATTAGGGCAAAAAATAAGCCGCAGAATCGCTTTAAAGAACTCTATCAGCGCGAAGGCATTCAGGAACAGGCTTTGCTGAAAAGCGATAGTTCGACTTCCCGCATGGAAATTATCACTGAGCATCTGACCGATAAATAAGGTGAGCGCCAGTAGCAGCAGGTCGATAATAAACGCGCCGACGATCATCGCCGGGAGCTGTAACCAGTTGCTGCGTTCACGGTTTTTCTTGCGCGCCCACAGGCCCATTTTTCGATATAACGGCAGGGCGCAAAGCCGTATCACGCTATAAAAACCAAATACCGCGACGGCCAGAAATAAAAAGTGGGTTAACGCGTTGGTGAAGGTTTGCGAGTTAAACGGTTTGTGCGGCGCATCGGTGATGTTGCGATAAAGCTGGGCGAAACGGGTAGCGAAAGCATCGCCGTACTGACGGGTAACGGTGGTGACATTCTCCAGTACCGTTTTTTCATCTTTGGCCGCAGGCGGCGCAAGCGCTGGCGCCGGCTCGGTCGGCGGCGTGGTTGAGGCTTCGCGGAGTTGCGCTATCAATTCGTTACGTGAAGCCTCGTTCTCCAGTACGTCAGCCAAGGCCGCATAGGCCGCTTTTTTTTGTTCAGGACTGGGCTCTGGCGCTGCTTGCTGGCTGGTTGATGTCCCCGTGGTCACGCCGGGTATGGCGACCGCATGGGCAGGCGCGCCCAGTAGACAAAAAAGGATGAACAGGGTCCACCGCATGACTCCTCCAGTGAGAAAAGAGACGCAAAACACTAAGTATAGATGGCGCAGGGGAGGGAAAATGAAATGGGACTATTCCATGATGCCCTTCCTGCCGTAGGGCAGGAAGGGCGATATCTCAGGAGACGTGCTGTAAAAATTCCTGTAAACGTGGGCTTGGCGGGTTTTCGATCAACGCCTGCGGACTGCCATCTTCGGCAATACGGCCTTTATCGATGAAAATTAGCCGTGAGGCGACTTTTTCGGCAAAGCCGATTTCGTGAGTGACAATGACCATGGTCATGCCTTCTTCCGCCAGATCCTGCATGACTTTCAGCACTTCATGGCGCAGTTCAGGGTCCAGAGCGGAGGTTGGCTCGTCAAAGAGCATCATTTTCGGCTTCACTGCCAGCGCTCGGGCAATGGCGACGCGCTGTTGTTGACCGCCGGAAAGCTCGGAGGGGTAGTGGTGCGCCCGTTCCGCCAGTCCAACTTTCGCTAACAGAGCTTTCGCCTGTTTTTCCGCTTCTTCTTTCTTTACGCCGCGCACGCGCAGAGGACCGAACATCACGTTTTCGAGCGCGGTCAGATGCGGGAACAGATAAAACTGTTGAAACACCATGCCGGCTTCCTGGCGAATCAGCCGTTCGTCTACTTTAGGATCGTTGACTTTCAGGCCATCGACAATCAGATCGCCGGAGGTGATCTCTTCCAGTTTATTGATACAGCGTAATAACGTGGATTTACCCGAACCGGAAGGGCCGATAATCACAACCACTTCGCCCTGACGGATGTTTAAATCAATGTTATGTAGCACTTGGGTGGGGCCAAAGTGCTTGGAGACGTTTTTAAATTCAATCACAGGATTTTCATCCTTCTTTCAAGACGACGCAAAATAAAGCTCAGCACCAGCGTAATGATCAAATAGAAGACGGCCACGGCGCTCCAGATTTCCAGGGCGCGAAAGTTACCGGCAATAATTTCCTGGCCCTGACGGGTCAGCTCGGCTACGCCGATAACAATAAACAACGAGGTGTCTTTGATGCTAATGATCCACTGGTTGCCCAGCGGCGGCAGCATACGGCGCAGAGCAAGCGGTAAAATAACATGGCGGATGGTTTCCCGGCGAGAAAGGCCCAGCGCCAGACCCGCTTCGCGAAAACCTTTGTGAATGGATAGTACTGCGCCGCGAGTAATTTCCGCGATATAAGCGCCGGAGTTAATCATAATTGTCACGACCGCTGCGCTGAACGGATCAATACGCAAATCATTAAATGCCATCGGCAGGGCAAAGTAGATAAACATGACCTGGACAACGATGGGCGTGCCGCGAATAATTTCAATGAAAACCAGGGCGATGTGGTTGGCGAACCAGCCGCCAAACGTACGGGCAAAACCTGCCGCCAGTCCAATAACCAGGCCGCCAGCCAGACCGAGGACCGAGATCCACAGGGTCATTTTAGCGCCCTCAAGCAAAAGCGGAATGGCGGGCCAGATGGCGCTCCAGTCAAACTGCATATGTCGTTCCTGTTACCGTGGTGTAAATAGTCAAATGCTCTATCCGGCGCGGAAATGGCGTGAAAGTGTCTTATCCGTCACGGAAAAGAGCTGTAGGCCCGGTGAGCGTCCTCACTACCGGGCCACAAGCCAACATCAGGTCGTTTTATTTAGGTTCTGTACCGAACCATTTTTTGTAGATTTCGTTATAGGTGCCATTCTCACGCAGCGTTTTCAGCGCGCCGTTGACTTTCTCGCGCAGTTCATCGCTGCCTTTCGGGAAGGCAACTCCGTATTGCTGTGCTTCCAGCGATTCGCCTACCGCCTTGAACTGGCCGTTGCCTGCGGTTTTGATAAAGTACAGGATGTTCGGCGTATCGTGCAGAACGGCGTCTGCGCGGTTGGTGCCTAATTCCATGTACGCGTTATCAATGTTCGGGAATTGACGCAGATCTTTGGTTTTGATATTCGCTTTCGCGTAATCCACCGACCCGGTTCCGCTCTTCACGGCAACGACTTTGCCATCGAGGTCTTTCACGCTTTTAATATCGTTATTGTTGGCTTTCACCATCACGAGCAGACCGCTTTTGTAATAGCCATCGGAAAAGTCGATCGCTTTTTTACGCTCGTCCGTAATCGTAATACCCGCCAGCGCCAGATCGATATTTTTGGTTTGTAATGCCGGAATAATGCCGCTGAAATCCATCGGTTTCAGGGTGTAGTCCAGCTTCAGTTCTTTCGCGATAGCGTCCCACAGATCAACATCAAAACCGACGTATTTGTCGCCCTGTTTAAATTCAAACGGAACGAACGCCGTATCGGTTGCCACCACGAGTTTCTTATCCGCAGCGTGCGAAGACACCGCAAAAGCCAGGGTAAGTGCAGCCAGTGAAACTTTTAATAGAGACTTCATAGCATTTCCTTTTCTATCCACGGGGCGATCCCCTGCGAGAACATGTAGCGTAATGAAAAAATCATGCCAATTATGTAACTCATTGTTTTAACAGAAGCGTGAACCATTCCTGTGCACAATAAGTCGGGCAAAACCAGTATGCCGCACCGTTTTGGGGCACTGATTTAGTGCATGAATAACAAAGTAGAGATACAGGGTCTATTTAGCGTAAAAATTGTTGTTAAAACAATCTTTAATTAACGATTGTGTGATGTAATTATTACAAATAATTCACTTTTATCGGAGGGGAGTACAAGACGTGTGCACTATTTAAGTGCAAAACCCCTGTGCCAGGCAGGGGTATAGGGATGACTTATATACCTGTGTACATCAAGTTGCAGGTGCGTTCGCTTCAGTGACCGACGGAAGTCAGGCTTCTGCGGATTCGCTGCGTTTGTACCTTCCTGCAACTCGAAGTATTCAGGGTAGAGATAGATTTATTCGATGTTGGATTCGATAAACCACAGGAATTTATCGAGGTCGCGTGACGCGGCGGTAAAGATATCGGCAGTGTCTTCATCTTTGGCTTCACCGATAGCTTTGCGAACATCATTAGCGACAACAGCGTAGCGATCGGCCAGTTCTTTTAAGTGATCCTGCACGTTATGGATGTCGAGCGGATAGCTTTTCAGTGGAGTTTTGCTGTTGATAACTTGCGTGGTGCCTAACGCCACACCGCCAAGCTGTACGGCGCGCTCGGCCATAGTATCCAGATGATCGGTCAGTGCGGTACGGAAGCCATCCAGCATCTCATGAACGGCAATAAAGTTAGCACCGCGCATGTTCCAGTGGGCCTGTTTCGTGATCAGCGACAGGTCAATGAACTGGATCACCTGACGATTAAGCAACTCAACCGTCGCTTTTTTATCGCTCTCTGATACATCGTTACGGGTATAAAGCAGATTAGACGCTTTTGTTTTTACCAGTTTAGCGGTACTCATAATCTCATATCCTCTTGATGTTTGTGTCCCAGGTAATTAACGAAAATAAGTATAGCACCGGTTTTTAACTTTGCTTTTTTGAATTTACCTATCACTTTAATAGTACAGACAAGATTTAATATTTATTTTGATTAAAAATCAATTGGTTAGGTGAGTTTGCTGTTTGGTGGGTAATAATTCTCATTTTAATGTAAAAAATGAGAAAAAATATGACAAAAAATGACGAAGTAATAGCGCAATAATAAAAGGTGAATAACGAGGTGATATTCTGCATGATTATGCACATCATGCAGAATAAGAAACTATTTTACGTCAACTTGTTTAATTTGCGGTTCGCGGCGAATCGTTAGGGTAGATCCCATTGAAGCGGCAATGATGGCGCACAGGGCCATGATTTGTATGCCCGTAAGCGTTTCGCCCAGAAAAATCATCCCGGAAACGGCGGCCAGCGCGGGTTCCATGCTCATCAGCGTACCGAAGGTGCGGGTTGGCAGGCGCGTCAGCGCAATCATTTCCAGTGAATAAGGCAGCGCCGTAGAAAGCACAGCGACCGCTAACCCTAAGGGAAGAATCGACCAGTGCCATAGCGCGTCGCCAGCCTGAACTGCGCCAATCGGCACGAAAATGATGGCGGCAATCAGCGAGCCTACTGCCACCGTGGCCGGACCATGTTCCGCGCCTGCTCGCTGGCCGGTAAGAATATAGACAGCCCAACAGGCGCCAGCGCCGAGCGCTAACGCGGCCCCGGTAAGATCGACGTGAGACATATCTTGTCCTAATGGCAGCAGGAACCAGAGTCCAAGCACAGCCAGTACGACCCAAATAAAATCTACCGGCCGCCGGGATGAAAACAGCGCGACCGCCAGAGGACCGGTAAATTCCAGCGCGACCGCAATACCCAACGGCACCGTCTGAATCGACAGATAGAATAGATAGTTCATCCCGCCCAGCGACAGACCATAAAACAGTAAAGGCAGCCGCTGCTCTTTGGCAAAACGCAAACGCCAGGGTTTGAAAAAGGCGATAAGGATAAGCGTTCCCAACGCCAGACGAAGCGCCGTTACGCCCGGCGCGCCGACAAGAGGAAATAACGATTTCGCCAGTGAAGCGCCACTCTGAATAGAGGACATGGCAATGAGCAAAACCAAAATGGGCAACCAGACTGGTAGTTTACGTGTTGACCCCGGCATCCTTTCTCCTGTCAAAAAATGTCAGTACGAGTAAAGGTGGCAGTGTAATGGAAATTCCCCGCGGCGGTTGAGGATTCGTTGAAAAAAAATTTCCAGGATTCCATAAAATGAACTTAAATTGATGGATAAATAGACTGTTAGTTTAGGAATAATCTGGATGAATGTATCGCGCCGCACGCGCATTATTGGTGCAATCAGCCGGAAAAGTGATGTTAATTGAATAAGATAGCGCGATATGGAAACGTTCTGTTACATGAAAGGCGCCCTTAGACACCGTGAATCGCAAAGAGTTTCCCATTAATTTTTGATATATTTAAAACTTAGGACTTACTTGAAGCACATTTGAGGTGGTTATGAAAAAAATTGCATGTCTTTCAGCACTGGCCGCTGTTCTGGCTTTTTCCGCAGGTACTGCAGTAGCTGCTACTTCTACCGTTACCGGTGGTTACGCTCAGAGCGACGCGCAGGGCGTAGCGAATAAAATGAGCGGTTTCAACCTGAAGTATCGTTACGAGCAGGACGACAACCCGCTGGGCGTAATCGGTTCCTTCACCTACACCGAAAAAGATCGTACTAACGGTGCGGGCGATTACAACAAAGGTCAGTACTACGGCATCACTGCCGGCCCGGCTTACCGTCTGAACGATTGGGCGAGCATCTACGGTGTAGTCGGTGTGGGTTACGGTAAATTCCAGACGACCGATTACCCAACCTACAAACATGACACCAGCGATTATGGCTTCTCCTATGGCGCTGGTCTGCAATTCAACCCGATGGAAAATGTTGCTCTGGACTTCTCTTACGAGCAGAGCCGTATTCGTAGCGTTGACGTTGGCACCTGGATTGCTGGCGTGGGTTACCGCTTCTAATCACGTCGGTGAAAATGAAAAATCCGCCTTTCGGGGCGGATTTTTTTTGCCTGAAACGTGCATTATTTTAGTGAAAAAATATCGCTGCCCAGATGGTTATAGTCCACTTTCTGTAATTTGAAATTGGTGATATAAACGGGCCCGGCTTTCTGCTCCGAAATAAATCGATAGCGATTTTTGATCTCTTTAGCGCTAATTCCTGTCCATTGCGAGAAAAAACTCAGGAAATCGTTCGCAGAACGGCGAGCTTTAATGATCCGATGCGCTTTACTGTCGCTGGATAGCACCATAAACGGCACCTGGAAGTTTTGCTGGAATTTGTCGTCATGCGCCAGGTACTGTACCGCTTTGCCGCGCTCTTTAAACGCCAGCCCGTGATCGGAGAAATAGACGAGCGAAAAGCTGTCGCCGCTATGACGAAGCTGAGTATAGAGCTGACGGAGCAAATCGTCGGTTTGCGTCATGGTGTATAAATAACAAGACGTCTCTTTCGACTGGACAAACGTCGCGTATTTTCCCTGAGTACGGTCGCAGGCCTGGGGATGCGACCCCATTAAATGCAACACAATCAACTGCGGTTGCGTGCGTTCTGTCGCCAATACCTGCGCCGTCATGGTTAACAGCGCGTCGTCGCGAGTATTTTTATCCGCTTCAAAATCGCCGTTTTTCAGGAAATGCGCTTCATCGGCGCGTTTGGCGATACTGGCGATGGCCGTGTCGTATTCGCCGATTTGCCCCTGATTGGAAAACCACCATGTCTGAAAACCGGCGCGGTTAGCCAGCGTGACGAAGTTATCCTGATACTGCGGTTTGTTATCCACCACGCGATTGAGCGTTAAACCGAGCGATTTTTGCGTTGAGCCGCTGGCGGCGATGTAATCCATAAAGAAGTCGCCATTCACATGGCTGGCGAAGGGGGTATTATCCCAGTGGCCGCCGAAAGCGCCCATGGCATCCCGTCGCGCGCTTTCACCAATCACCACGACATAGATGTGATATCTGGGTTTCACCGCAGTAACCGTCCAGCTATCTTTTATGCCGGATAGCTGCGCCATACGGTGCTGCTCTTCAATGACTTCGTTGTTATTGACGATAACATCTTTGGCGAAGCGAAAAACCGGATAGCCGGTATCAATAACCTTAAAAACGCCGCCCCAGGCCAGATTTTGTACCGGCGCGACGAAAAATGCCGCGACGCTGATCAGCAGGCACAGGCTGTCGAGGCTATTCCAGCGCGGCCTGACTTCTTCTTTTCGGCGGCGAAGCGCAATAATACCCAGCGCAAAAATAAAAAGTCCGGTCAGGTAGCTATACCACGGGAAGATGGTCAGGATTTCGCTCGACTCTTCCATATTGGTGGAGTGCAGCGCCAGCAGCGTATTAAAGTTCGGCGCGCCGTAAGCCTGGCCAAAGGGAAAATAGCAAGCAGCTACCAGCGAACAGATGCCGAGCAGCGCTTTTTGTCCGCGGGGCAGGTAGCGCCAGAGCAACAGCAACAGGCAGGTAAACGCCGCGGTATAAAGCAGGCTAAAGGGGTAGCCGAGCGCGAGGTTAATCAGCAGCGACTGTAAAAAGTAGAGGCCCGCCCACGGGCTTACAGCCCGACGACGGGCCAGAAGTGAATCGATAAGGGTTGAATTCATATGCCACTATTGCAAAAACGCCATGTGCTAACCCTGGCGCGAAGGGTCATTACCTGCCTGATTATGCGTAAAAAAGGTATTGGGTTCGCAACGGCGAGTCGCAAAATATTCAGGGCTGCCAGAAGATAGAGCGTGCGGGTAAGAAGGTCAACCGCCGGAAAGAAAATGTTTTGCGAAGAGAATAGCAAAACCACAAAAAAACAGGGGAAATGGGCGCCATTTCCGTTGAGGATGCAAAATAAAGCGGCGTACCGCACCGCCGCGTTATTTCGTGGAAGGGTTATCCTGCTCCGGTTTGCCGTTGATCATATCGCACAACATAGAGAGCAGCATTAACCGGACTTTAAAGGGAGAGTGACTGAACACGCGTATACACCTCTTAAATTCGTTCATATAAACCTCCTGATGTTTCTATCCCATCGATCCGTGAGGGATGTCTGCATTACATACAGATATAGCACAGGCTATGTTTTATAGCTATTGCTAAAACGTTAATTTTTTGTGCCCGGACAACTCTGGTTTACAATGAGCGCTCTGTCAGCTGACGCGTTAACGCGTCACAGAAACGAGGAAGCAAAATGGGTCGTCGCGCAGGTACGCCAACAACAAAAAAAGTGACGCAATTGGTGAACGTAGAAGAACACGTTGAAGGATTTCGTCAGGTCAGAGAGGCGCATCGCCGTGAGTTGATAGACGACTACGTTGAGCTGATTTCCGATTTAATTATTGAGGTAGGGGAAGCGCGTCAGGTGGATATGGCGGCGCGGCTCGGCGTCTCCCAGCCGACTGTGGCCAAAATGCTTAAGCGCTTGGCATCGTTAGGATTTATTCAAATGATCCCCTGGCGCGGCGTTTTTCTGACGCCGGAAGGGGAGAAGCTGGCGCAGGAAAGCCGCGAGCGGCATCAAATTGTCGAAAATTTTTTACTGGTATTAGGCGTAAGCCCGGAAATCGCGCGTCGTGATGCGGAAGGGATGGAACACCATGTCAGCCAGGAGACATTGGATGCCTTTTTGGCCTTCACGCAACAGCATGGAACATCTGCAGAATGAATCTGGCCTTTTTACGGGCGCTGCGGCGTGACCGTTTTTTTCAGTTGTTGATCATTGTGGGGATGGCGTTAAGCCTGTTTGTTCCTTTTGCGCCTCGCGCCTGGCCTGGCGCGATTGACTGGCACACCATTATTACCCTCAGTGGGTTAATGTTGCTCACTAAAGGCGTTGAGCTGAGCGGCTATTTTGATGTGCTGGGACGCAAGATGACGCGCCGATTTCATACCGAGCGGCAACTGGCGATGTTCCTGGTGCTGGCTGCGGCGGTGCTGTCGACCTTTCTGACAAACGATGTCGCGCTGTTTATCGTTGTGCCGCTGACGATAACGTTGAAAAAACTGTGCGCGATTCCGGTCAACCGATTGATTATTTTTGAAGCGTTGGCGGTGAACGCCGGTTCGCTGCTGACGCCTGTCGGTAATCCGCAAAATATTCTGTTGTGGGGACGCTCCGGCTTAACCTTTGCTGAATTTAGCGGGCAAATGGCGCCGCTTGCCGTCATGATGATGCTGACGTTACTGCTCCTGTGCTGGTTTTGTTTTCCGGGTAGGGCGTTACAGTACCATACCGGTACGCGTTCGCCGCAGTGGCAGCCCCGTCTGGTGTGGAGTTGCCTGGGATTATATGTCGTTTTTCTTACCGCGCTGGAGCTCAGGCAAGAGTTATGGGGACTGGTGTTGGTGGCTGTTGGGTTTATTGTGCTGGCGCGCAGGGTGATAGTCAGCGTGGACTGGACGCTGCTGTTGGTATTTATGGCGATGTTTATTGATGTCCATCTACTAACGCAATTGCCGGCGTTGCAGGGCGTTTTCAACCAGGTTGGCGCACTGTCTCACCTGGGACTTTGGCTAACCGCTATCGGCTTGTCTCAGGTTATCAGTAATGTGCCCAGTACCATTCTCCTGCTGAACTATGTACCGGCCTCGACGCTGCTGGCGTGGGCGGTGAATATCGGCGGGTTTGGTCTGCTGCCGGGGTCGCTGGCAAATCTTATTGCTTTACGGATGGCGAACGATCGCCGAATCTGGTGGCGGTTTCATTTCTATTCGCTGCCGATGCTGGCATGGGCGGCGCTGGTGGGATATGGATTATTGCAACTGATGCCGTAAGAGAAGCCCGATAGTATCTATCGGGCTTCGCAGGCAGAGTCTGTCAGTTCAGACGAACCGGCATCCCGGAACGATCCTGAACCGCCTGTTGTACGACGGTCTGATCAACGTCAGGCTCGTTGGTGACGGCCAGGATGCTCTTATTAAGCGTGATCGGCACCGCTTCCTTACCTTCAAACTGCGCTTCCGTCGTTGACAGCGGGTTATGCACCTCAATGTAACGGCTACCGTCCGGCTCGGTGGTGGCTTTTACCGGTTCATCGATAAACTGCACGCGGGTACCGACCGGCACATTTTCAAACAGGAATTTGATATCGTCGTTGCGCAGACGTACGCAGCCGTGGCTCACGCGAAGCCCGATGCCGAAGTTGGCGTTGGTGCCGTGAATAGCATACAGGCGACCGATGTACAGCGCGTACAGGCCCATCGGGTTATCCGGGCCCGCAGGCACGACCGCAGGCAGCGGCTCGCCGGCGGCGCGATATTCAGCGTGCATTTTTGCCGTAGGCGTCCAGGTCGGACCGGCTTTTTTACGTTCAACTTTGGTCGTCCAGTTGATAGGCGTGTCTTTACCTAACTGACCGATCCCAATCGGCAGGACGATAACGGTGTTTGTGCCTTTCGGGTAGTAATAGAGGCGCATTTCCGCGCTATTGATGATAATGCCTTCGTGTACGGTATCCGGCAGGATCAGCTGCTGCGGAATATTCAGCACGGTACCGCCCTTCGGCAGGAAGGTATCCACGCCAGGGTTGGCTTCCAGCATGTTGGAGAGTCCCATCTGATACTCCGCGGCAAAATACTCCAGCGGCTGGGTATTGCCCTCCGGAACGGTGATGACCTGATTTTGCCCAATTAAACGGCTACCATCGGTAGGCAGCGGGTAAGTGACTGCTGAGGCTGTTTTACAAAAACCAACTACAGCGAAAGCCGCCGCGAAAAGCGTTGTTAATTTCATATTCATGTTATGCGAGATTCTGTGCCAAGCAGGCTAGTAGGTTGAGAATTCTGTCATGTTGGGAGCGCATTATAGGTGCATTCCAGTAAACAGGGAATTCAGATGTGTACGAAATCACGTTTTTTTCCCCTTACGGTTCAGTGTAGCCCTTTGTACAGGGCGCGATCTTATTTCAGACTTGTGGCATAATAAGCGGTTTGTCACATCTTTTTTCAGGATAAGCCTGTGTTAGTTTCCAGCAACGTTACCATGCAGTTCGGCAGTAAGCCGCTGTTCGAAAACATTTCCGTCAAATTTGGCGGCGGCAACCGTTACGGCCTGATCGGCGCCAACGGTAGCGGAAAGTCCACTTTTATGAAAATCCTCGGCGGCGACCTGGAGCCGACGCTGGGCAATGTTTCCCTCGATCCGAATGAGCGCATCGGTAAGCTGCGTCAGGACCAGTTCGCTTTTGAAACATTCACCGTACTTGATACTGTCATTATGGGGCATGGCGAACTGTGGGAAGTCAAGCAGGAGCGCGACCGTATCTACGCCTTGCCGGAAATGAGCGAAGAAGACGGCTATAAAGTCGCCGATCTGGAAGTAAAATACGGCGAGATGGACGGTTATTCCGCTGAGGCGCGTGCGGGCGAACTGCTGTTGGGGGTGGGCATCCCGCTGGAGCAGCATTACGGTCTGATGAGTGAAGTCGCGCCAGGCTGGAAATTGCGTGTGCTGCTGGCGCAAGCGTTATTCTCTAACCCGGACATCCTGTTGCTCGACGAACCGACCAACAACCTGGATATTGATACTATCCGTTGGCTGGAGCAGGTGCTGAACGAGCGCGATAGCACGATGATCATCATTTCGCACGACCGTCACTTCCTGAACATGGTTTGTACGCATATGGCGGATCTGGATTACGGCGACTTGCGCGTCTATCCGGGTAACTATGATGAGTATATGACGGCGGCGACCCAGGCGCGTGAACGTCTGTTGGCCGATAATGCGAAGAAAAAAGCGCAAATTGCCGAGCTGCAATCTTTTGTTAGCCGTTTTAGCGCCAATGCCTCTAAATCGCGTCAGGCAACGTCGCGCGCGCGGCAGATTGATAAAATCAAGCTGGAAGAGGTGAAAGCCTCCAGCCGTCAGAACCCGTTCATCCGTTTTGAGCAGGATAAAAAACTGTTCCGTAACGCTCTGGAAGTGGAGGCGCTGACGAAAGGTTTTGATAACGGTCCGCTGTTTAAAAATGTCAATTTGCTGCTCGAAGTCGGCGAGAAGCTGGCAGTACTCGGCACCAATGGCGTGGGTAAATCTACGCTGCTGAAGACGCTGGTTGGCGATCTGGACGCCGATCATGGCACCGTTAAATGGTCGGAAAACGCGCGTATTGGTTACTACGCGCAGGACCACGAATATGAATTCGAAAATGACCTGACGGTGTTTGAATGGATGAGTCAGTGGAAGCAGGAAGGCGACGACGAGCAGGCAGTGCGCAGTATTCTGGGCCGCCTGCTATTTAGCCAGGATGATATCAAAAAGCCTGCGAAAGTCCTCTCCGGTGGCGAGAAGGGCCGTATGCTGTTCGGCAAACTGATGATGCAAAAGCCGAATATCCTGATCATGGACGAACCGACTAACCACCTGGATATGGAGTCGATCGAATCGCTGAATATGGCGCTGGAGCTGTATCAGGGCACGCTGATCTTTGTTTCGCACGACCGTGAGTTCGTCAGCTCGCTGGCAACCCGCGTCATTGAAATTACGCCGGAGCGCGTGGTGGACTTCAGCGGCAACTACGACGATTATTTGCGTAGTAAAGGGATTGAAAGCTAAACACTGACGCCCGGTGGCGCTGTGCTTACCGGGCCTACGTATCCTGGCGCGTAGGTTCGGTAAGACGGGTGCGCCCAGGCAAAGGGCACACCGCAGGTGAGCGGGCAGGGCGGTACGACCGTCAAACGTCCATACCTAATGCCCGTTTACCGTGAATATTCAGATCGCGCAGCGTGAAGCGCCCTTCCCAGGTGGTTTCATAGTCCTCGCGCGGGAAATCGCCCGGTGATGCGCCTGTCTCCAGCGCCGCTTTCACCTTACGCGCATAGGCCAGATTTTTCTCACACATTGGCGCGGCAGGAATGTACATCACATTGCCCCAGCCCTGCTGGTTTTCGACGGGGGCGACGGAGTGGATGACATCGCAATGCCACCACACGGAATCCCCGGCTTCCAGCGGCGGAATGCTGGTTAACGCCGCCATCAGTAAAGGATGCCACTGTTCAGAAATCGGCAGCACCCGGCCCGGCGCGACGCCGCATAATTCATCTTCCGGGACATCATCCAGCAGCGGGCGCAGCAGAATATACGCCATCGCCTCCGGGATAGGGACGACATGAAGCAACCCCTGACCGGGCAGCATATCGGAGAGCGCGGTCCAGCCCTGGAAGGTGCGAAATACCGAGCATTTTGTGGTGTTATCCACCGTATACTCTTCAACTTCGGTACGGTGTGCCGCATTCCACGGATCGTACTGCTCGACGTTGCCGTTAAACACGCTGGCGAATACCTGCTGATAGGCTGGCAGCAGCCAGCGTTCCAGCGCGCCGGAGTCGGTATGCGCTCCCAGTCCTTTGGATGTGGTGCCCGGCGGGCGGCGACGGATGCGATCCGGGTAAATGATGCTGATATCCGGATTAAACCATCGCTTGCCGTCGTGCTCTACCTGCCACAGACGGTTGAGGAACGACTGCGCCAGCGCCATCTCTTCACTTTGGCGGGCCTGCATTTGCGCCTGCGACCAGTAGACAGGATAGATTTCAGGCCGGGAGGCGCTCAGCGTACCGAAAAAATTATCCCCCGGTCCTTTATACACCTCGTCAAAATGGTTCTTGTCCAGATAGTCGAGCATCGACTGGTCCCATGCCAGCGCCTGTTCGCGTGGAAAATGACCTTTAATCACCGCGCACCCGCGGCGCTTAACCTCGGCGCGGGCGGCATCGCTAATGTTGCCCATCGCCAGTTCGCTAAAAGGGATAATTGGCCATACCGGCTGTCCCTGCGCTTTCAGATCGTTAATTTCCGCCACCCGGGCTGCTATGGTGGCGCTCAAACGGTCGAACACCGCCTGTACGTCGCCGATTTGCGCGCGTAGCGCCTGCTTCATCTGGCGAATGGCCGCTTTTGGGTCGGCGGGCAGCGTTTCGTGGGTAAAAGGAGTCGTCATATCAACCTCATCATCTTTCGTTCGAAAGTAAAATTAGTTACATGTGATACTTTAAGTTAAAATAAGGTTAATGCAAGTTTAAAATATTGCAGGGGTGCACAAAGAGGGAAGCGAGAGGAAAACGTAAGGTGGCCAGGACGCCTTAATGTCTTATGCGGCTATTCCTTTCGTTCAGCCACTTTTCATTCGAAATAAATTTGTGGTTCTGCTCACATTGTTATTAAAATGTTTCTGGTCGCAGTTACAGCCAGGAGCTTAAGTATGACCGTTAACGTTGTCGTTACCGATATGGACGGCACTTTTCTCGACGATGCCAAGCAGTACGATCGTGTACGCTTCATGGCGCAATACCAGGAACTGAAAAAACGTAATATCGAATTTGTGGTCGCCAGCGGTAATCAGTACTACCAGTTGATCTCCTTCTTCCCCGAGCTGAAAGACGAAATTTCCTTCGTCGCAGAAAATGGCGCGCTGGTGTATGAACATGGCAAGCAGTTGTTTCACGGGGAGCTAACCCGGCATGAATCGCGGATTGTGATTGGCGAACTGCTGAAGGATAAGCAGCTTAACTTCGTCGCCTGCGGTCTGAAAAGCGCTTATGTCAGCAAAAACGCTCCCGAGACTTTCGTGGCGCTGATGGCCAAACATTATCACCGCCTGCAGCCGGTAAACGATTATCACGACATTGACGATATCCTGTTTAAGTTCTCCCTGAATTTGCCCGATGAACAAATTCCGCTGGTTATCGACAAACTGCACGTATCTCTGGATGGCATCATGAAGCCCGTCACCAGCGGCTTCGGTTTTATCGACCTGATTATCCCGGGACTGCATAAAGCGAATGGCATCAGTCGTCTGTTAAAGCGCTGGAACAGGTCGCCACAGAATGTCGTCGCCATTGGCGACAGCGGTAATGATGCGGAAATGTTGAAAATGGCGCATTACTCTTTTGCCATGGGCAATGCCGCAGACAATATCAAAGCGCTTTCACGTTATCACACTGATGATAATAACCATCAAGGCGCGCTCAACGTCATTCAGGCCGTGCTTGACGGCACCGATCCCTTCTGATTAACAGGCCTGCGTAGGCCTGTTAAACGTAGCGCCATCAGGCAGTTCGGACATATTGCCGATGGCGCCAGGGTAAATTACAGCATATGTTCGGTACGGGCGATGATATCGTCCTGCGCATCCGGCGACAGCGCGGTGAAGAAGGCGGAGTAGCCTGCCACACGCACGACCAGATCGCGGTACTGGTCCGGATGTTTTTTCGCATCCAGCAGCGTTTCGCGTGACACGATGTTGTACTGAATATGCCAGCCTTTATGCACCTCAAAGAACGTCCGTAGCAGAACCATCAGTTTCTGTTTGTCGGATTCGTTTTCCAGCGTCGTTGGGTTCAGTTTCTGGTTGAGCAGCACGCCGCCGAGAATGGAACCGGTAGGTAATTTGCCTACGGAACCAATCACCGCCGTCGGGCCGAGATGATCCGTACCTGATGCAGGGCTTGCGCCTTCCGCCAGCGGTGTATGCGCTTTGCGACCATCCGGGGTAGCCATAGTCGCGGCGCCAAACGGCACGTTTGCTGAGATAGAGGACGTACCGGCGTAATAGTTGCCGCCCACAGGGCCACGACCGTAGCGCGGGTTATGGTACTGCTTCAGCTCATCAATATAGGTCTGATAAGCGCGCGCCAGCAGGGTATCGACACTGTCATCGTCGTTACCGTACTTCGGCGCGCCGTTAATCAGACGCTGGCGCAGCTGCTCATGGGTCAGCCCGTCAAAGTCATCGGCCAGCGCGGCGGCAAGCTGCTGTTGACCGATAACGCCCTGTTCGAAGACCAGTTTTTTCACGGCGGCGAGGCTGTTGCCCAGGTTGGCGATACCGACCTGAAGACCGGATACCCAGTCATATTTCGCGCCGCCTTGCTTGATACTCTTCGCGCGTTCAATACAGTCGTCTACCAGCGCTGAGCAGAGAATATCGTGGACATTCTCTTCCAGCATGGTGTCGACCACATACTCAATTTCGATCGATTTGCGCGTGTAGTAGCGAATTTGGGTATCCCAG
The DNA here is from genome assembly GCF_046551895.1 of Salmonella sp. SAL03688. Classification (NCBI taxonomy): domain Bacteria; kingdom Pseudomonadati; phylum Pseudomonadota; class Gammaproteobacteria; order Enterobacterales; family Enterobacteriaceae; genus Salmonella; species Salmonella sp. SAL03688. Next base: position 71,377 of record NZ_JBGDVI010000016.1, on the reverse strand, counting down.
GCGGCCATCACTTCGTCAAAATTGTTAAAGTTGCCTGCGGAGAGCGCCTTTTCCTGCGGCAGAAATACCTTACCGCTGGTGGCGTCGCGACCGCCTTCCAGCGCCGCCAGCATGACGCGGGCGAAGTTAATAAAGCTCATGCCGGTGCAGCGATAACCCCATTTCCCGCCGACGGCGGTTTCGATACAGCCGATCGCCGCGTAATCGTAAGCGTCCTGCGGTTCGATCCCCAACTTGATAAATTCCGGGATGACGATTTCATCATTGTTAAACGCCGGCATCCCAAAGCCGCAGCGGATGACCTGGACGCAGGCGTCAAGGAAATCGTTACTCATTCCGGCGTGATAACGCACACTGAGGTTGGGCTGGGTAGAACGCAAACGTCCGCAGGACTCCAGAATGGCGTAAGACAGCGGATTCACTGCGTCCACTGGCTGACCGTTGATGAGATTCTGACCGCCAATGGTGACGTTTTGATACAGCGGGCTGCCTGCGGAAGCTTTAGAGTGCGAACCGGAGCGGATCTTGTTTACTTCCAGCAGTTTCAGCCAGCAGCTGTGCAGCAGTTCAATGGCGTGCTCACGATCCAGCGTCTGGTCTAGTTCGACATCGCGACGATAATAGGGGTAAAGATACTGGTCCATACGACCAAATGACACCGAGTGACCGTTAGACTCAATTTGTAGAATCAGTTGGATGAAGTAGCACAATTGCAGTGCTTGCCAGAAGGTCTGCGGCGGTTGGTGGGCGATCACCTCGCAGTTTTCGGCGATGGTAAGTAGCTCTTTACGACGGCTTTCACGGGACTCTTCGCCTGCCATCTGGCGCGCCAGCGCGGCAAAGCGCGTGATGTGCTGGCTTACCGCGTCCAGCACAATATCAATCGCCTTCAGGAACTGCTCGCCATGCAGATCTTCCAGCACGGTCAGGTTGATGCGTGAGCGGCGCTCGGCGACTTTATCGCGCAGGCCATCAAGCCCTTTTTCCAGCAGCAGCGGGAAGTTCACCGCCAGGTGCGCGTCACCGGAAGTCATATTGCCTTCGGCTTTGATAATGCCAGTCGCCAGAAGCCCTTTTTGTTCATCGGTAAACATGCCGTAGCAGCGATCTTGGACGGTTTGACCGCGCCACCACGGACAGACGTCGTGCAGAATACGTTTGTTTTCTTCACTGACGGAAAAACCTGCGCCGGGCCGGTCTGCCAGGTCGTCGATCTCTTTTTCAATCCACGAGACGGTATATTCCGGGAAAATCGGCGCGGCGCGGACTTCACTTGCCTGGTTGCCGACGATCAGTTCATCGTGTTTTATCCAGATAGTGCGTTCCGCCAGGTGATGGGCCAGCGCCAGCGCACGGCGTACCGGAATCGGTTTATCCAGATGCTGCTGGTACATTTCGGTATAATGCTGCGCGCGCTCGGTACAGACCGGCGGTTTCACGATATGTACCAGCGCGGTTTTGTGCGCCTTAATGCGGTCACTGAGCGTGTCCAGTTTCAGTTGGGTCATGATAATTATCCTCGTAGGGTCGCGGTTAAACCTTTTTGGCAGGCGTACTTCTGGGCAAAATCAAGTAACGCCGGCGCATCCAGTGGTTTATCCGGGGCATGATAGGGCTGACTGAGTAAGTGGTATTTATTGATGCCCAGCGTGTGGTAGGGCAGAAAATGAATTTCCCCGACGTGCAGTTCGTCGGCGGCAAAGTCGGTAATGGCTTTAATGGTCTCCTCATCGGCATTAAATCCCTGAATCAGCGGGACGCGAATCACCATTTTTTTGCCCGCGGCTGCGAGTTTCCTGAGATTTTCCAGCACCCGCGAGGCGCTGCCATCGGTCCACTGCTTAAACGGCCCGTCGGCGACATGCTTCAAATCAGCCAGAAACAGATCGATATAAGGCAGTGAGGGCGCAATGTATTTCCATGGAACATGCAGACAGGTCTCAACCGCTGTATGAATACCGGCGTCATGGCTGGCTTTAAACAGCTCTGCCGCCAGTTCCGGCTGCATAAACGGTTCGCCGCCGGAAAGCGTAAGACCGCCGCCGCTGCGATCGTAAAAAGGTTTATCGCGCAGTACCGTCGCCATGATCTCATCCACGCTTTTTATTTCGCCGCACACGGTTAACGCCTGTGTGGGGCAGCAATGCGCCAGGACTGAAAAATGGGCGTCGGTCAGTTTCTCGCGATGGATGAGCAGGCCGTTTAGCGCGCGCTCAATGACGTCCGGCGCGGCTTGCGCGCACAGGTCGCATCCTTCGAGACACAGCCGCGCGTCGTATAACAGATCCTGAGCGCGGGCGCGGCTTTCCGGGTTCTGGCACCAGCGACAGCCCAACGAACAGCCTTTGAGAAATACTACGGTACGGATACCGGGGCCATCGTGGGTAGAATAGCGCTGAATATTGAAGATCATAAACGGCCTCTCTTATTTCATATAAAGATTAAATTACTTTCGAATGAAAGTTATCTTGATGTGCGTCAACGAATGGAGAGGTTCTGACAAAGAGGCGTTAAATGAGGTACAACATCACGGTTTGAGGTTGTAGTATGGCGTTTAAGATGATGCCGCGCTGCTTGAGCCGATCGTCAGTCGGAGCTTGGGTAAGCTGGCTTTGCGTCTGATGACAGTAATTATCTGTTGATACAGCACGGCCATAAACCGTGCTTCGGTATGTTTATCCGTAAAGTGGCTACTGTCCGCAGACTTCACAGCCGGGGTTGCGTATCAACTTCATTTCGCGGAACTGACAGGTCATCGCATCGTACATGACGATTTTTCCGCTAGCGGGCTGACCGTAATGCGCCAGCAGCTTAATGGCCTCCATTGCCTGTAGCGAACCGATCACGCCAATCAGTGGCGCCATCACCCCTGCCTCTACGCAGGTCAGAGCGTTTTCGCCAAACAGACGGCTCAGGCAGCGGTAACAGGGTTCGTTTTCCCGATACGTAAAGACGGTAACTTGTCCTTCCATACGAATTGCCGCGCCGGAGATTAGCGGCACTTTCGCGGTATAGCACCCGGCGTTAAGTTGATTACGTACGCTAACGTTATCAGTACAGTCCAGTACCAGCGAATGCCCCGCAATCAGGCTGGTCATAGCGTCGTCGTCCAGCCGCGCGTTAACGGGCGTAATGGTAATATGCGGGTTGATTCGCGCCAGCGCGTCGCGGGCGGACTCTACCTTTGGCTGCCCGACCGTGGCGTCGCTGTGCAAGGTTTGACGCTGGAGATTGGAAACGGAAACGGTATCAAAATCGAGTAGCGTCAGTTGCCCGACGCCAGCGCCGGCCAGATACTGCGTTGCCGCGCAGCCGAGCCCGCCCAGCCCGACCACTAATACCCGCGCATCTTTTAACGCTTCCTGCCCTTCAAAATCGAAGCCGCGCAGAATAATTTGTCGGTTATAGCGCAGCATCTCCTGGTCGCTAAGTTCCGCCATTACAGGCCTCCGAACAGAGCATTAAACGGCTCGACTTCCACCCATTCTCCCGGCTCAACATTGCCGCGTTCACGCTCCAGCACAATAAAGCAGTTGCCCAGACTAAACGAGCTAAAAATATGTGAACCCTGGTGTCCGGTGGTCGTGACCTCCAGTTCGCCGTTGGCGCTACGTTGCAGGATGCCGCGCTGGAAATCGAGACGCCCCGGCGTTTTCTTCAGGCGAGATGTTGTGCGTACACGCTGGCGCGGCGGTACAGCGCTTGCCGTGTTGCCGCCAAGCTTCGCCAGTAAAGGCTGAACCAGTTGATAAAACGTGAGCGCCGCAGAGACTGGATTCCCCGGCAGGCCACAGAACCAGCTATTACTGAGTTTGCCGAAGGCAAACGGTTTGCCTGGCTTGATAGCCAGCTTCCAGAAGGCGATTTCGCCCAGCTCCTCAAGGATGGTTTTGGTATAGTCCGCTTCACCAACCGAGACGCCGCCGGAGCTTATCACTACATCGGCCTGGCTGTCGGCGTCGATAAATGCGGCGCGAAGCTTACCGGGATCGTCAGGAATAATGCCTAAATTGATCACTTCGCAGCCAAGCTGTTGCAGCATCAAATGTATAGTTAGACGGTTAGTGTCATAAATTTGTCCCGCCTCCAGCGGCTGGCCCGGAAGCTGGAGCTCGTCGCCGGTCGAGAACAGCGCTACGCGCACTTTACGTACAACCTGCGCATCGGCAATTCCCAGCGACGCCAGCACTGGCAATTCGGCAGTAGTCAGGCGCGTACCGGCCGGAAAGACCACCGCATCCTGGCGAATATCCTCGCCGCGGCGGCGGATGTTTTGTCCGCAACGAACATCGGCGGTAAAACGCACGCCGTCATCGGTTTGTTCCGTCTGCTCTTGCATAACTACCGCCTCGCAACCTGTCGGCACCGGGGCGCCGGTCATAATGCGAATGCAGGTGCCCGCAGGCCACTCTCCCTGGTAAGGCTGACCGGCAAATGCTTTGCCGGCGACGGGCAGCGGCTTATCGGCGGACAAATCCGCCATACGTACCGCATAACCATCCATAGCTGAATTATCAAAGCCGGGAACATCGAGGGGAGAAACGATATCGGTCGCCAGGATGCGGCCAAAGCAGTTCACCAGCGGCAACGTTTCTACGGCGGTGAGCGGGGTAATACGTGAAAGCATCTGGGTCAGCGCCGTTTCAAGCGGCATCAATCCGGCGGAAAATTCCATGAACATACTCCTGCGAGGCAAAATCGAATCCGGCTATTATGTCAGAAAACAGTGGCGGGCAGTATGCTACCTCGGTCTTAGAGACGGCCTTGCGCCTTTACATACCTTACGCATCTTTCTATATTCAAAAATCGAATGAATAACTCACAACAATTCTGATAGTTATAGTAAAAGTTGTGTGCCACCGTTAATGGACCCTAAAAATGAATAAAGCAGTGATTGCGATTCACGGCGGCGCAGGCGCGATTGCTCGCGCGCAAATGAGCCATGAGCAGGAGCTACGCTATATCCAGGCGCTGTCAGAGATTGTCGAAAGCGGGCAAAAGATGCTGGAAGCGGGTGACAGCGCGCTTGATGTAGTGACGGAAGCGGTGCGCCTGCTGGAAGCGTGTCCGCTCTTCAATGCGGGTATCGGCGCGGTCTATACCCGAGACGGAACTCATGAACTGGATGCCTGCGTGATGGACGGCAATACCCTGAAAGCCGGAGCCGTCGCGGGCGTGAGTCATGTTCGCCATCCTGTGCTCGCCGCCAGACTGGTGATGGAGCGCAGCCCGCATGTACTCATGGTGGGGGAAGGGGCGGAAAACTTTGCCTTTTCACAGGGGATGGCGCGCGTTTCGCCGGATATCTTTTCCACCCCGGCGCGTTACGAGCAATTGCTGGCGGCGCGTGCGGCGGGCGAAATGGCGCTCGATCACAGCGGCGCGCCGCTGGACGAAACGAAAAAAATGGGTACAGTCGGCGCGGTGGCGCGGGATAAATTCGGCAATCTGGCGGCGGCAACGTCTACCGGCGGGATGACCAATAAATTGCCCGGGCGCGTCGGCGACAGCCCGCTGGTCGGCGCCGGGTGTTATGCCAACAACGCCAGCGTCGCCGTTTCCTGTACCGGAACGGGAGAGGTCTTTATTCGCACGCTCGCGGCTTACGATATCGCCGCATTGATGGAATATGGCGGACTCAGCCTTGCCGACGCCTGTGAGCGCGTGGTGATGGAAAAATTACCGGCGCTGGGCGGCAGCGGTGGATTAATCGCCGTTGATCACGAAGGTAATGTCGCGTTGCCGTTTAACAGCGAAGGGATGTATCGCGCCTGGGGATATGCCGGGGATACGCCTACCACAGGAATTTACCGGGAATAAGGAGCCGCAGGTGCCGCACAGCGATGAACTGGATAGCCGCGATGTTCTGTCCGTCAGTGGCCTGAATATCGCGTTTCACCACGAAGGGCAACAGGTAGACGCCGTGCGTAATGTGTCATTACGCCTGAAGCGTGGAGAGACTCTGGCGATTGTCGGCGAGTCGGGCTCGGGAAAATCGGTGACGGCGCTGGCGTTAATGCGGCTGATTGAGCAGTCGGGCGCGAACGTGCGCTGCGGCGAAATGCTGTTGCGTCGGCGTAATCGCCAGGTGATTGAGCTGTCTGAGCAGAGTGACGCGCAGATGCGGCGTGTGCGCGGCGCGGATATCGCCATGATTTTCCAGGAGCCAATGACCTCGCTCAACCCGGTATTTACCGTTGGCGAGCAAATTGCCGAATCTATTCGTTTGCATCAGGGCGCCAGCCACGAAGAGGCGCTGGCGGAAGCGAAACGTATGCTCGATCAGGTACGGATCCCGGAGTCGCAGGCGATTTTATCGCGTTATCCGCATCAGCTTTCCGGCGGGATGCGCCAGCGAGTCATGATCGCGATGGCGCTATCCTGCCGTCCGGCGGTATTGATTGCCGATGAACCCACCACGGCGCTGGATGTCACTATCCAGGCGCAAATTCTGCAACTTATCAAAGTGTTGCAGCAAGAGATGTCGATGGGCGTGATTTTTATCACCCACGACATGGGCGTCGTGGCGGATATCGCCGATCGCGTGCTGGTGATGTATCAGGGCGAGGCCGTGGAAACCGGCAGCGTAGAGCAGATTTTCCATGCGCCGACGCATCCTTATACCCAAACGTTACTGGCGGCCGTCCCTCAGCTTGGCGCGATGCGCGGCCACTCGCTGCCACGCCGTTTCCCGTTGATTTCCGCTGACGAACCGGCCCTTTATGAATCGCAGATTGAGCAAGACACGGTGGTGGAAGGCGAGCCTATTCTCCAGGTTCGGGGGCTGGTGACGCGATTCCCGCTGCGTAGCGGTCTCTTTAACCGCGTTACGCGTGAAGTTCATGCCGTTGAGAATATCAGTTTCGATCTCTGGCCCGGCGAAACGCTATCGCTGGTGGGCGAGTCCGGTAGCGGAAAATCGACGACCGGACGCGCGCTGCTGCGGTTGGTTGAATCCCGGCAGGGGGAGATTATCTTTAACGGCCAGCGCATTGACACGCTGTCTGCGGGTAAACTCCAGCCGTTGCGCCGCGATATTCAGTGTATTTTCCAGGACCCTTACGCCTCGCTCGACCCGCGCCAGACCGTGGGGTATTCCATTATGGAACCTTTACGGATTCATGGTCTGGGGCAGGGGGACGCTGCGGCAAAGCGCGTGGCCTGGTTGCTTGAGCGTGTCGGATTACGTCCTGAACATGCCTGGCGTTATCCGCATGAGTTTTCCGGCGGTCAACGTCAGCGCATCTGCATAGCTCGCGCGCTGGCATTGAATCCTAAAGTGATTATTGCTGATGAGGCGGTCTCCGCGCTGGATGTTTCCGTTCGCGGACAGATCATTAATTTACTGCTTGATTTACAACGGGAAATGGGGATCGCCTACCTGTTTATTTCGCATGATATGGCGGTCGTGGAGCGAATTAGCCATCGCGTAGCGGTGATGTATCTTGGTCAAATTGTTGAGATGGGGCCGCGGCGCGCCGTTTTTGAAAATCCGCAGCATCCTTATACGCGTAAATTGATGGCGGCGGTGCCGGTTGCCGATCCTTCCAGACACCGGCCGCGGCGCGTTCTGCTATCAGATGATATACCCAGCAATATTCATAAACGTGGCGAAGAGACGCCCGCCGTTTCATTACAGTTGGTCGGGCCGGGACATTATGTCGCGCGGCCGCTGCAGGATAATGCGCTCTCGCGCTTATAACATTCAGACAGGCAGGGTTTCAGGAGAACAACATGACGCAATTTATTACGCATAAATGGCTGGCGGCGCTGGGACTGGCCTCATCCATTGCGGCTTTTCCGGCCCTGGCGGCCAAAGATGTGGTGGTGGCGGTAGGGTCTAATTTCACCACGCTCGATCCGTATGACGCCAACGATACACTCTCGCAGGCGGTGGCGAAGTCATTTTATCAGGGGCTGTTTGGCCTGGATAAAGACATGAAGGTAAAAAACGTCCTGGCGGAAGGCTATACCGTTTCTGATGACGGTCTGACCTACACCATTACCTTACGACAGGGGGTGAAATTTCAGGACGGCGCGGATTTTGATGCGGCGGCGGTGAAAGCGAATCTCGATCGCGCCAGCAATCCGGATAACCACCTCAAGCGTTATAACCTGTATAAAAATATCGCAAAAACGGAGGTTGTCGATCCGGCAACGGTAAAAATCACCCTGAAACAGCCGTTCTCCGCTTTCATTAATATTCTGGCGCACCCGGCGACGGCGATGATCTCGCCGCAAGCGCTGGAAAAATATGGCAAGGATATTGGTTTTCATCCGGTCGGTACCGGTCCATACCAGCTTGAAACCTGGAATCAGACCGACTTTGTCAAAGTGAAAAAGTTCGCCGGTTACTGGCAGCAGGGCTTACCCAAGCTGGATTCTATTACCTGGCGTCCGGTTACTGACAACAATACCCGCGCGGCGATGCTGCAAACCGGCGAAGCGCAATTTGCTTTTCCTATCCCTTATGAGCAGGCCGCGTTACTGGCGAAAAATAAAAACCTCGAACTGGTCGCCAGCCCGTCCATTATGCAGCGTTATATCAGTATGAATGTGACGCAGAAGCCGTTTGATAATCCTAAGGTGCGTGAGGCGTTGAATTACGCTATCAATCGTCAGGCGCTGGTTAAAGTGGCGTTTGCCGGATACGCCACGCCGGCGACGGGCGTGGTGCCGCCGTCGATAGCCTATGCGCAAAGCTATCAGCCGTGGCCCTATGATCCGGCTAAAGCGCGCGAACTGTTGAAAGAGGCGGGGTATCCAGACGGTTTCAGTACCACGCTGTGGTCATCGCATAACCATAGCACCGCGCAAAAAGTGTTGCAGTTTACCCAACAGCAACTGGCGCAGATTGGCATTAAAGCCCGGATAACCGCGATGGACGCCGGCCAGCGCGCCGCGGAAGTTGAGGGCAAAGGGCAAAAAGAGAGCGGCGTGCGAATGTTCTATACCGGCTGGTCGGCGTCGACGGGCGAAGCTGACTGGGCGTTATCGCCGCTCTTCGCATCACAAAACTGGCCGCCGACGCAGTTTAATACCGCTTTTTACAGCAACAAGCAGGTCGACAGCGATTTGGCGGCGGCCTTAAAGACCAACGATCCGCAGGAGAAAACACGATTGTACAAAGAGGCGCAGGATATTATCTGGAAAGAGTCGCCCTGGATACCGTTGGTGGTGGAGAAATTGGTTTCTGCGCACAGTAAAAATTTGACCGGTTTCTGGATTATGCCGGATACCGGTTTCAGCTTTGACGATGCGGATTTGAAGTAAGTAATGCGATGGGGCTGGATGGCGCGCGCGTTGTCCGCCATCCGGTAAAAGGTTCGTGTGATGCTTAACTATGTTCTCAAGCGCCTGCTGGGATTAATTCCTACGCTGTTGATTGTGGCAGTGCTGGTGTTTTTATTTGTTCATTTGTTGCCCGGCGACCCGGCGCGGCTGATAGCCGGACCGGAAGCCGACGCGCAGGTGATCGCGCTGGTTCGTCAGCAGCTGGGGCTTGATCAGCCGCTTCATGTCCAGTTTTGGCGTTACATCACCCATGTTTTACAAGGCGATTTCGGTACGTCAATGGTTTCCCGCCGCCCGGTTTCTGAGGAGATCGCCAGCCGCTTTTTGCCGACGCTGTGGCTGACGATAACCAGTATGATATGGGCGGTTCTGTTTGGCATGGCGATCGGCATCGCCGCCGCCGTGTGGCGTAATCGCTGGCCTGACCGGTTAGGAATGACGCTTGCCGTGACCGGCATTTCTTTCCCGGCTTTTGCTCTGGGAATGTTGTTAATGCAGATTTTTTCCGTGGATCTGGGCTGGCTACCGACCGTGGGGGCGGATAGCTGGCAACATTATATTTTACCCTCCCTGACGCTTGGCGCGGCGGTGGCATCCGTCATGGCGCGTTTTACGCGCTCCTCGTTTGTCGATGTCCTGAGCGAGGATTACATGAGGACCGCGCGGGCGAAAGGCGTCAGTGAAACGTGGGTGGTGTTAAAACATGGCCTGCGCAATGCAATGATCCCGGTCGTCACCATGATGGGACTGCAATTTGGCTTTTTGCTTGGCGGATCGATCGTCGTCGAAAAAGTGTTTAACTGGCCGGGGCTTGGGCGATTACTGGTCGACTCCGTCGACATGCGCGACTACCCCGTGATTCAGGCGGAAGTGCTGCTGTTTTCTCTGGAATTTATTCTTATCAACTTAGTGGTGGATGTCCTCTATGCCGCCATTAATCCGGCTATCAGGTATAAGTAAGGATGCGATTATTTAACTGGCGCCGTCAGGCGATTTTACATGCTATGCCGGTGGTAAAACCCGACCAGATACGCACGCCGTGGCGGGAGTTCTGGCGTCGTTTTCGCCGCCAGCATGTCGCGTTGGTCGCCGGGGGATTCGTACTGGCGTTAATTCTGGTGGCGATTTTTGCCCGTTGGCTGACGCCCTACGATGCGGAAAACTATTTTGACTACGATAGCCTGAACAATGGCCCCTCTTTGCAGCACTGGTTTGGCGTTGACTCGCTGGGAAGAGACATCTTTAGCCGGGTTCTCGTTGGGGCGCAGATCTCACTGGCGGCGGGCGTGTTCGCGGTATTTATCGGCGCGATAATCGGCACGGTGTTGGGATTGCTGGCGGGATATTATGAAGGCTGGTGGGATCGTTTCATTATGCGCATTTGCGATGTGCTGTTCGCCTTCCCCGGCATTTTGCTGGCGATTGCCGTTGTGGCGGTGTTAGGTAGCGGTATTGCTAACGTGATTGTTGCGGTGGCGATTTTCTCTATTCCGGCGTTTGCTCGTCTGGTGCGCGGAAATACTCTGGTCTTAAAACAGCAGACGTTTATTGAGTCTGCCCGCAGTATCGGCGCCAGCGACACGACGATTTTGTTTAGCCATATCTTGCCGGGAACTGTCTCGTCAATTGTGGTTTTCTTTACGATGCGTATCGGTACGTCAATTATTTCCGCGGCAAGCCTGTCATTTCTCGGATTAGGCGCGCAGCCGCCAACGCCGGAGTGGGGAGCGATGCTCAATGAAGCGCGGGCGGATATGGTCATCGCGCCGCACGTAGCGCTCTTCCCGGCGGTGGCGATTTTCCTGACTGTGCTGGCGTTTAACCTGTTAGGCGACGGGTTGCGCGATGCGCTGGACCCGAAGATTAAGGGGTAAGCCAGCCCGGTGGCGTTGACGCCTGGCGGGCCTGGAACGGGCTCGTCAGGCGGGATAACACATCCGGCACCCGCGCCGGGGGAGGTGGCGTTAAACCCGACTGCCCCACAAATCATATTCGTCGGCGTTTTCCACTTTCACGCGCACGATATCGCCCGGCTTGACGTTGGTTTCGCCGTTCAAATAGACCGCGCCGTCAATTTCCGGCGCATCCGCCATGCTACGCCCGATAGCGCCTTCTTCGTCAACCTCATCGACGATCACCAGAATTTCGCGGCCCACTTTTTCCTGCAAGCGCTCAGCGGAGATTTGCTGTTGCAGTTGCATAAAGCGGTTCCAGCGTTCTTCTTTCACCTCTTCCGGCACCTGATCCGGCAGCTCATTCGCGCCTGCGCCTTCCACCGGGCTGTACTTGAAGCAGCCTACACGATCGAGGCGCGCCTCTTTCAGGAAGTCGAGCAGCATCTGGAAGTCTTCTTCCGTTTCGCCGGGGAAGCCGACAATAAAGGTGGAGCGTAGGGTCAGTTCCGGGCAGATTTCGCGCCACTGCTTAATGCGCGCCAGCTGGCGGTCAACGGAACCGGGACGTTTCATCAGTTTAAGAATCCGCGGGCTGGCATGTTGCAGCGGAATGTCCAGATAAGGCAGGATTTTGCCTTCCGCCATTAGCGGAATCACATCATCAACGTGTGGGTAGGGGTAGACGTAGTGCAGACGTGTCCAGACGCCCAGTTTTGATAACTGCTCGCACAGGCTCACCATACTGGTTTTCACCGGTTCGCCATTATGGAATCCGGTGCGGTGCTTCACATCTACGCCGTAGGCGGAGGTATCTTGCGAAATCACCAGAATCTCTTTGACCCCGGCATCAACCAGACGTTTCGCTTCGCTTAATACGTCGCCAATCGGACGGCTGACCAGATCCCCGCGCATCGACGGGATGATGCAGAACGTGCAGCGGTGATTACAGCCTTCAGAAATTTTCAGATACGCATAATGGCGCGGCGTCAGTTTTACACCCTGTTCCGGTACGAGGCTTAAAAATGGATTGTGCTTCGGCTTCGGTACGTAATGATGTACGTGCTGCAGAACTTGCTCATAGCTATGCGGCCCGGTGATTTCCAGTACTTTCGGATGCACTTCGCGGATCTGATCTTCTTTTGCGCCCAGGCAGCCGGTGACGATTACCTTACCGTTTTCGTTCAGCGCTTCGCCAATGGCTTCCAGCGACTCTTGTACCGCGCTGTCAATAAAGCCACAGGTATTAACGATAACCATATCCGCATCGTCATAGCGTGGCACAACGTCATAGCCTTCGGTACGCAGCTCAGTCAGGATGCGTTCCGAATCAACGAGGTTTTTCGGACAGCCCAGGGAAACGAAGCCGATCTTTGGCTGGTGGGTTACATTACTCATAGCTTAAAAAGTGTTCATTTATTGGAATGGTCAGGGCAGGGATTCTACAGATATCCGAACAAAAATTGTATCGCAATCTCATCGGGAGCGGCGGCATCAACCGTTGTGGTTATCAGCAAAAGGTGAAAAAGGGCAATTCTAAGAAAATTCTTGATCTCTGACACCCCTTTGTCTAAAAAACGACCATACTATTAAGTTGAACCCTGGTAGAAAAGAGGAGGAAAAAAGGTATGGTCGTTGACAGACTGAGAACCGATCTTCTCAACAAGCTGATAAACGCGCGTATCGATCTTGCCGCTTATCTGCAATTGCGAAAAGCGAAGGGGTATATGTCAGTCAGCGAAAGTGACTCTCTGCGTGACAATTTTTTTGAACTGAATCGCGAGCTCCACGATCAATCCTTACGGCAGGGACTGCATCTCGATCAGGAAGAGTGGAACGCGCTGCGCCGTGCCGAAGGCGCGCTTGCAGCCGCCGCCGTTTGTTTAATGAGCGGACACCATGATTGTCCGACCTTTATTGCCGTCAACGCAGATAAACTTGAAAACTGTCTGACAACTTTGACGCTGAGTATTCAGAGTCTGAAAGCACATTCACCGCTTACACAGGTCTGAACAAGGGGAGGCGACTCCTGAGGAATCCCCAGCAAACCAGGACAGGCATAGTGTTATGTGATCTAATTGATTGTGCTAACACTTTCAAGGAAATCATCACTATGCCTGCTCGTTCATTATGCCAAAAATCCTTTAAAAATATACTGGAGCCTTTGCACCTTTACCGCCGTCAATCTCTGATTGAGGCTACCAGTGTAGTGATTAACGGTGCATCTCTTACACTTATTCAGTATTGGGCGTGATTTGTCAGGAGTAGCATCGGTCAGGCACAAGATAAAACGTATCGATCGACTTCGGGGAAAGTCTCACTTGCAGAATGAAGTTTCAGATACTTTTTCAGCGTGTTACTAAAAAATCACGGAGGGAATGACCCGGGTTGTCATGCTCTCCTATATGCCAGCCTGTTCTCCGCCAAAGGTGACTAAATTCGGTTCACCAGACAATCGTTGATGTTCTTAGGGAACGGTATAGTCGAATTCACTCCTGAAACAGGTACGGAATGTCGGCCGTTTACTATTCTGAAACGTTATTTATATCAAATAATTAAATTTTATTTTTATCTTTGTTATTGTAACAATAAATTACATGTTTCTTTCTGTTATCAGCGAACCTGAACCAATTTTAATGGGGGGTTAGATAAAAGCTAATTCAGAAAATTATTTTTTTAAGATATATTGAATTATCAGATGCTCCATTCAAATGAGAGACGAGAATGCAAACGTTAGAACGGTTTTTTCTTTTCGTTACGGGGGACCAACCTGAACGATTTGAAAAAGCAAATAGCAGTTGTGCTGATAGCGTAATCCTTGATTTAGAAAATGCGGTGTCATCTGAGAAAAAAATAATTGCCAGAGAAAATGCTCTGAATTTCATGAGTAATGATGAAAAAGTACTGATTGCTGTACGTGCAAAAATTGTAATAACTTCACGCCTGGCTGGATCATATCCTTCTGTTGACGGTATCACAACTGAATTTATGAAAAACGAGTTGACAATACAAAATGTTATTCACTCCTGTAAAATGGGGTTCAGTGGCAAGGTATGTATTCACCCTCCACAAATTTCACATGTAAACAGAGCATTCAGCTATTTAAAACAAGAAATCGAGTGGGTTCTCCAGATTATGCGACTGGCTCAATATCCCCATGGAGCGTTCAGTCATGAAGGGCAAATGGTGGATAAACCGTTACTGGAAAAAGCAAAAAGGATTTTGGCTCATAGCATTTAGTAAATATATGAAGGAGTCACCAATGAAAGCTTTAGTTTGTGTAAAACAAGTTGTCGATCATAACGTTAGAATTAGAATAAAGCAAGATCATTCTGATGTTGATATTTCTGATTCAAAACTCAGTATCAATCCATTTGATGAAATTGCAGTTGAAGAAGCAGTACGTTTAAAAGAACGGGGATTAATCAGTGAGGTTGTTGTAGTGTCTATAGGAAACACAGGTGTAGGGGACGTATTGCGTACAGCACTGGCAGCAGGGGCAGACAGGGCAATACACATATTAACAAAAAACTCTCTTACACCACTAATTGTGGCCAAAACTATCACCGCTATTACCCGGAATGAAAAACCCGATATTATATTATTAGGCAAGCAAGCTATTGACGATGATTGTAATCAGGTAGGCCAAATGCTGGCAGCATTACTCGATCTTCCCCAAGCCACTAATGTTAGTGAAATTACTATTTCTGATAATTCATTAACTGCTGTTCGTGAGGTTGATGGAGGATTAGAAACGTTAAATTTATCCCTGCCTGCAGTACTCACTACAGATCTACGTCTGAATACACCGAGGAATATCAGTTTGCCGAATGTTATTAAAGCCAAAAAGAAACCTGTTAAGGAGATAGATTTCGATTCACTTGGTATTAACCCGTCATCCAGATTGACTATTATCAAAGTTGATGAGCCAGCAAGAAGGAAAGCAGGCATAATCGTTCCAGATATTAACACGCTGCTAGATAAATTAAAAAACGAAGAAAAAGTAATTTAAGGAGAAAAATATGGCTTCTTTAGTTATTGCTGAACATAACGGCAATACTCTTTTACCTTCAACACTCAGTACTATCACTGCGGCAAAAGCCATTAATAGTGATATAGATATACTTATGTTAGGATATGGTATAGAAAGTATTGCAGTTAAAGCCAGTCATATTCAGGGGATATCCACTGTATTTGTTGCTGACAGCCCACTATTCGAACACCTTCTGGCAGAGAATGTGGAAAAACAGATCAGCTATTTTTTGAATAGTGGGAAAAATCATTATCAGTCCATTCTTTTTCCTGCAAGCTCTTTTGGAAAAAACTGTGCGCCACGCTTAGCAGCAAAACTTGATGTATCTCAGATTAGTGATATTACGCGTGTCATTGATCAACATACCTTTGAACGTCCAATCTATGCGGGTAACGCTATTGCCACAGTACACAGTGATGATGAATATAAAGTGATAACTGTTCGTCCTACCTCATTTGCGGCTGCGGCTGCGGTTGCGGAAGATGAGGGAAAAGCCCCCATTGAATTTACAGAGGTTGTTCTTGGTTCAGATCAGGTAAAATTTATTAGCCAACATGTTAATAAAAGTAACCGTCCAGACTTACAATCCGCCAGAGTTGTAGTATCAGGTGGACGAGGAGTAGGAAGTGCACAGGCATTCAAAGAACTTGT
This sequence comes from Salmonella sp. SAL03688, assembly GCF_046551895.1. Taxonomy (NCBI): domain Bacteria; kingdom Pseudomonadati; phylum Pseudomonadota; class Gammaproteobacteria; order Enterobacterales; family Enterobacteriaceae; genus Salmonella; species Salmonella sp. SAL03688. Next base: position 55,507 of record NZ_JBGDVI010000016.1, on the reverse strand, counting down.
TGATAACCTGGCAGATAAATTAGGCGCTGCCGTGGGGGCAAGCCGGGCTGCTGTAGATGCTGGTTATGCACCAAATGATTATCAGATTGGCCAGACCGGAAAAATCGTTGCGCCTCAACTTTATATTGCTCTGGGAATTTCTGGCGCCATACAACATCTTGCCGGGATGAAAGAGTCAGGCGTCATTGTCGCTATTAATAAGGATCCTGACGCTCCTATCTTTTCTATTGCGGATTATGGTTTGGTAGCTGATATTTTCAAAGCTGTACCTGAACTTATCGATAAATTATAAATCATATTTTTTCCTCCTTAAAGGTAACTTTTATGCAATATACTGATATTCAAATTTGGCAGCCTGGCATTCTGCGCAACACCGATTATCTTAACCCCGGTCCCGCTAAGCTGCTGGCCGCCACTCTGGATAAAGACATCAAAATCTTTAAAGAGGGGGGCGTTCTGCCAGAATTATGGCACTGGCTCTATTTTCTTCCTGTCGACCGCCAGTCAGATCTATCTGCTGATGGTCATCCGATAAAAGGTCATTTTCTACCCCCTGTTGGCGCTGGTTTATTGAGGAAAAAATTATGAAAAGTATTGAAAAGGATAAATATCAGGATATTCGTGATGCGGTTCGTTCATTATGTAGTGAATTTGATGATAAATATCACCGTAAGATAGATGAAGCAAAAGCCTATCCTGAAGAGTTTGTTAATAAACTAACCAAAGCTGGTTGGCTGGCTGCGCTCATCCCGGAGGAATTTGGAGGGTCAGGCCTTGGTTTAACTGAAGCATCTATTATCATGGAAGAGATCAATAGATCGGGTGGAAACTCTGGAGCCTGCCATGGTCAGATGTATAACATGAATACGTTGTTACGTCATGGATCCGATAAACAGAAAGAATTCTGGCTGCCACGGATAGCTACTGGTGAATGGCGCCTGCAGTCGATGGGCGTCACAGAACCCACAGCAGGTACAGATACCACCAGAATTAAAACTACAGCTGTAAAAAGAGAAGACCGGTATGTGATAAACGGACAAAAAGTCTGGATTTCACGTGTTCAACATTCAGACTGGATGATTCTTCTGGTTCGAACTACTCCGCTTGCAAATGTAAAACGTAAATCCGAAGGGATGTCTATTTTCATGGTTGATATTAAAGAAGCTATGAAAAATGGAATGACAGTACGACCTATTCCCAATATGGTCAATCATGAAACCAACGAGCTCTTTTTTGACAACCTGGAAATTCCCGAAGAAAATCTTATTGGTGAAGAGGGTATGGGTTTTCATTACATACTTGATGGTTTAAATGCAGAGCGTACCTTGATTGCGGCAGAATGTATAGGCGATGGATATTGGTTTATGGATCGTGTTACCCGCTATACCTGCGAGCGTGAGGTTTTTGGTCGTCCCATTGGTCAGAACCAGGGGGTGCAGTTTCCTATTGCAGAAGCATTTATTGCAGTGGAAGCGGCTAATCTGATGCGTTTTAAAGCGTGCGAGCTTTTTGATCAGCATCTTGATTGTGGAGCACAGGCTAATATGGCGAAATACCTTGCTGCGAAAGCCAGCTGGGAAGCAGCCAATGCCTGCCTGCAATTTCATGGTGGATATGGTTTTGCCTGTGAGTATGATATCGAACGAAAGTTTAGAGAAACACGTTTATATCAGGTTGCTCCCATATCTACCAACCTGATCCTGAGCTATATCGCTGAGCATGTGCTGGAGATGCCACGTTCATTCTGATGTCAAATCAATTGGAAAAATATTATGAAACAGTTACCTCTGTCCGGAGTCATTATAGTCTCGATTGAACATGTCATTGCCGCTCCCTTCTGTACCCGACAGTTGGCTGATTATTTCTCGCGGGTAACTATAATAGAATGCCAAGAAAATAGGGACTTTTCCTGCAATTATGATGAACGGCTTAAAAATGATTTGTGTATATTCTTTTTCATCTGAGGGAGAAAGATAAATATAAATGTTATGGAATGCTTCATCATCACCGACATTTTTTTTATAGTTGATAACTGGCTATATAGTCTTATAGGCACCTTTTTCTAAGGTTGAACATTCCTATACCATTTCATCTGTTTTATCACTATGATATTTATTTCATTGGTTACAATATGAATGCAATTTTATTTACATAATATAGCTGTTCCTACGGTGCTGAAAAATTAAGGGGTTAATAATGAACGATACACTTTCTAATACCCAGCAATCACGTGAGACAATAGAATGTGATGTTCTTATTGTGGGAGCAGGACCCGCCGGATTATCTGCAGCTCTTAAACTTAAATTACAGGCAAATGACGCAGGAAAAGAACTGTCCATTATCGTCCTTGATAAAGGAGCTGAGCCTGGTTCTCATATTCTCAGTGGGGCAGTCATGGATCCCCGAGCGCTGAATGAACTAATTCCTGATTGGCAGGAAAGAGGCGCACCCATTAAACAGCCTGTTACTCAGGATAAATTACTGTTACTGACGAATGAAAAATGTATTAATTTGCCGGATGCATTGATTCCTGATAATTTTCGCAACCATGGAAACTTTATCGTAAGCCTCGGTAATCTCATTAAATGGCTCGCCGGTCAGGCAGAAACGTCAGGCGTGGATATTTATGCAGGCTTTTCGGCAACTGAGATACTGTATGATCAGGATACTAACATTATCGGTGTAGTAACTGGTGATATGGGACGTCATCGGGATGGCAGCAAGAAAGAGGGGTTCCAGAGTGGAATAGAAATTCTGGCAAAATATACAATTTTTGCCGAAGGGGCCCGCGGTAGTCTGGCTAAAGAACTGATCAAAAAATTTCATCTTGATACAGGCAAAGCACCCCAGAGTTTTAGCATAGGCATAAAAGAGTTGTGGGAGGTTCCATCAGACCAGTCCCATCCGGGGCTTGTAATTCACACCACAGGTTGGCCTCTGGATAAAGAGTCGTTCGGGGGTGGGTTTCTCTATCATCTTAATGATAATAAAATTGCACTAGGTTTGGTTGTGGGACTTGATTATTCAAATCCCTGGTTAAGCCCTTTTCAGGAAATGCAGCGCCTGAAAACACACCCTTCTATACGCAAATACATTGACCGGGGTAAGCGTATTGGTTATGGCGCAAGAGCAATCAATAACGGCGGGATTGCGTCTATGCCTGATCCCTGTTTACCTGGTGGTCTGCTGATTGGTTGTAATGCCGGTACGCTCAATGCAAGTAGAATCAAGGGCATCCATACAGCTATCAAAAGTGGTATGATAGCGGCTGACGCTATATTTAATGCTTTGCTGGACAACAGGAAAAACGACATACTGACAGAATATCAAACATTACTGCGACAGAGCTGGCTTTGGCAGGAACTGGAAAATGGTAGTAATTTCAAACCCTGGTTTAAAAAAGGGCGTGTGATAGGTTTTATCATGACTGGCATTGAGCATTGGCTGCTTCCCCGAATGGGTATAAAAAAAATCCCCTGGCGTGTAAAAAATAACCGACCGGACAATATCACTCTGCAACCGGCCAACAAAAGCCAGAAAAAACTGTACGACAAACCTGACGGTAAACTGACGTTTGATATTTTGTCATCCGTCTATCTCAGTAACACCTGGCATGATGACGACCAGCCAGTACATTTGAAAATCAGTGATCAGAATATCCCTATATCAATTAATCTGGATATTTATGGTGGCCCCGAAGAACGATATTGCCCTGCCGGAGTATATGAATTTTTACAGGATAGTGAAACACAAAATATGCGTCTGCAAATAAATTCACAGAACTGTATTCACTGTAAAGTTTGTGACATTAAAGATCCTAAACAAAATATAACCTGGACTACGCCTGAAGGTGGCAACGGACCAAATTATACAGGGATGTAACGCTATCACTCAGTCTGAGCTGTGAGCATAGTAACCAGTTTTTGTGTGAAGCCGGGTAATTTGTCAAAGCTTCTGGCGCAGATTTGTAATTTTCTTAATGACCAAAATTCATCAAGATCAATAATCGAAAATTCATGCAACTGACGCAAACGGGATGCAGCAGAGTGAGGCATTATACCAATGCCCACTTTTGCTTCAACCATACGGCAAAATGTTTCAAAGTTGCCGACCTGTATTCTAATTTTCAGTTTAGATGGTACTAGTTCTGCCTTTTTTCGGATAAATTCAAACATTCCTGTCCCTTCAGGCAGGCTGATTTGTTCATATTGAATTAACTCATGAAAGGTCACGCTTTTTCTGTCAGCAAAGGGATGGTCTGTCGCGGTGATAAGCACTAGCCTATCAGTACGGAACGGCAGTATTTCAAGATTATCTGTTGTAATATTACCAGCAACAATTCCGAGATCAGTTTTCCCCTCAATAACAGAACGTACAATTTCCGGACTTGGATACTCCCTGAGATCAATATTCACATCGTTATATAGTGTAAGGAAATGGCTCAACAATGGGGGGAGATACTCTGCAATAGCAGTTATACTGGAAAATATTCTGACATGTCCTTTGATGCCTTTAACATGCTCCTGCATATCGCTACGTAACATTTCCATTTGATTCACAATAAGGCTGGCGTGGTGTTTAAATATTTCACCAGCAGAGGATAACGTTATCCCCTTGCTACTACGATACAGCAATCTCAGATTGATACTCTGTTCAAGATTACGTATACGCACGCTACCAGATGCGGCAGACATGTAAGTTTTTTCCGCTCCACGTGTTAAGCTCCCTTCTTCACTGATAGCAAGGAATAATTTTAAATCTTTTATATCAAAGTGCATCGTTGTGGCTCATAATTAACGTATAATACAGTGTGCTGCTTTTTTATAGGCTCAGTCAGACTGAGTATTTCGGCCTATCCGAATTCCTGTCACGTCGAGATAACTACAAAATGTAGGCTGACGGTGTCACCGCCCTACCATGATCCGGGGCGGATCTGGTAGGACGCTGGTGACCGCTGACAGGGGGTCAGGTCAGACATATTGTCGGAACCGTTGTAACGTAGATGCTAATACCTGCTCCCCGTGGTCATCAGGTTAACCCGTTTACAGCGGTTTTTTCAGCCCCGGCAGATTTATCATAAACTGATCACCGTAAATATGTGGAATCAGCCAAGTAAAGAACAGATTGGCAAACGCCACCACAAACAATGATACGCCTCCATAGGTCAATAAAGCGCATACAAGAATAATCATCGGCATGGCTTTGTTCTGGCCCACCATACAGGTCACAGCACTGACAATTGAGTAGTAAAAACCAGCAAATTCAATCAGCTTGCCAAATACTGCACCCAGCAGAAAGACAGGAAAATAAAGTTTTACAAAACCGATCAACTTATCCATAAATATATCACTGAAAACCGGGGCGACCGTCACTGGATGGGTGAACAGAACTGCGCCAAGTGCTACCAGCGGAGCAAAAAGGATCACACTGTAACCACGATAAGCGACCAGCATCAGTAATGAATACATTCATTGTCTTATCTCGCTAGCATGACTACCCATTTTATCCATGTTATGCAACAGCTTGTGTCATATTTTTCCGATCTCCATTTTAGATCAGACAGGCTATTACTCAGGGATTCCGGCGCGAAGAATGGAACATACTCTAAAAAGTACTCGGCGGATTCAAGTCGGTATCACTCCGTTAATAATCTTTATTCTCGACCCGCTGCATGTTGATTTTACGGTTAAACGCCGTTCTCTTATTCATCGCAGGAGTAAACCATCATGACATGCAGTGAAATCCCCAGAAAACGATCATGTATTCAATCGGTGATTATCGTTTCGAATACCGACTTTTATCGCAGGATTTATGATGGCTAAAGTCGATGTGAAATGCCCGTTTTGCGCGCAAACGGCATCCGTTAAAAAGTATGGTCCGGGGAGTGCAGGGCACCAGCATTACCGCTGTCAGGCATGTTGCCGCAGCTTTCAGGTCGACTATGAATACCGCGCCTGTCAGCCCGGCATGAAAGGGCAGGTTGTTGATCTTGCCATGTATAATGCCGGTATTCGTAATCCGCAGGGACTGGCAGTCAATCCCTGGAGCGGCGCGCTATGGCTGCATGAACACGGTCCGCGCGGCGGCGATGAAATTAACATCCCGGAAAAAGGCAAAAATTATGGCTGGCCGCTGGCCACATGGGGCGTCAACTATAGTGGTCTGAAAGTGCCGGAAGCCAAAGGTGAAATTGTCGAGGGAACGGAGCAACCGGTTTACTACTGGAAGGATTCTCCGGCGATCAGCGGGATGGCTTTTTATGCCAGCGACGTTTTTGCGCCGTGGCGGCACAAACTGTTTATCGGCGCGCTAAAAGATAAAGAGGTCATTGTGATGCGCGTCGATGGCAATACGGTGACGGAAGAAGGCCGTATTCTGGGTGACAGAAAGCAGCGTATTCGGGATGTGCGTGTCGGACCTGACGGCTACTTATATGTGTTAACCGATGAGTCCGACGGGCAGTTACTCAAGGTAAGTCCTGCAGCCACGCGTTAGGTCACCGGGATCATCACCACTTTGCGAAAAGCAGGGCGCTCGGTAAGCTGCTGATACCAGCGTTCCAGATTCGGGCGCGGCGTCCATTTCAGACCCACGTTCAGCAGGTTATAGACGAAAGGCGCAATAGCGATATCGCCGGTGCCAAAGTTATCCCCGGAAAACCACGGCTGGTGGGCCAGCGCATCATCAAGAAGCGCAAACAGGCTGTCACACTTTTCGATACCAGCTTCAATTGCCGCCTGGTCGCGTTTTTCCGGCGGGGTTCTGACCAGTCCCATCAGGATCACGCGGTGCGCCGGGCTTAACGTTTGATTCGCCCAGTCCATCCATTTTTCGCCCTCCGCACGCCGCGCCGGATTATCAACCCATAGCCGATTCTGGCCGTATTGCGCCGCCAGATAGCGGACAATGGCATTGGATTCCCACAATAACAGGTCGGTTTCATCATCTTTAAGCAGCGGCACCAGCCCATTGGGATTCATCGCCAGATAGTCGGCATCCTGGTTAACGCCGAATTTTCCGCCTGCCAGAATTTGATCGTATGGCAGTTCCAGCTCTTCAAGCGTCCACAACACTTTTTTAACATTAGTCGAGTTGTTCCGGCCCCACAGCGTAATCATATTAACCCCTTCCGTTTTATCAGGATGATGACAGTAATCGGCCTACCGTGAGATAAACCTAACATTTACACAATGGTCTGTAAAAAAATCGTTATGAAGGAAGCGTAACGGGATGTTATTGCATAAACTTTAAAAACTTTACCAAGTTACGGTTTCTTTAACGTCGTGAGTGCGTTATTACTCACCGCACTTATTACACGGTGGTGTGACGTGTGTTTTTGGAATGGATACTCGGGTGGTACTATGACGCAATACGCTTCTTCCCTTCGTAGCCTCGCGGCAGGTTCGGTTCTCTTATTCCTTTTCGCTTCGCCTGTAAAGGCAGAGGAACAAACGATCGCGCCGCCGGGCGTTGATGCGCGAGCCTGGATCTTAATGGATTACGCCAGCGGTAAAGTACTGGCGGAAGGCAACGCCGATGAGAAACTTGACCCTGCCAGTTTGACAAAAATTATGACCAGCTACGTGGTGGGCCAGGCGCTGAAGGCAGGGAAAATCAAGTTGACCGATATGGTAACGGTGGGCAAAGATGCCTGGGCGACGGGGAACCCGGCGCTACGTGGGTCGTCGGTGATGTTTCTGAAGCCAGGCGATCAGGTGTCTGTTGCGGATCTTAATAAAGGCATCATCATTCAGTCAGGTAATGATGCCTGTATCGCGCTTGCCGACTACGTCGCCGGAAGCCAGGAGTCCTTTATCGGCCTGATGAACGCCTATGCGAAACGACTGGGATTAACGAATACAACCTTCCAGACGGTACACGGTCTTGATGCGCCAGGGCAGTTCAGTACCGCTCGCGATATGGCGTTGCTCGGCAAGGCCTTGATTCACGATGTGCCTGACGAATACGCCATTCATAAAGAGAAAGAATTTACTTTTAATAATATTCGTCAACCAAACCGCAACCGCCTGTTGTGGAGCACCAATCTGCATGTCGACGGCATGAAAACGGGGACAACGGCAGGCGCTGGGTATAACCTTGTCGCCTCCGCCACCCAGGGCGATATGCGCCTGATCTCTGTCGTGCTGGGGGCGAAAACGGACCGTATTCGTTTTAATGAGTCAGAAAAACTGTTGACCTGGGGTTTCCGTTTCTTTGAAACGGTCACGCCGATTAAACCTGACGCGACATTCGTGACGCAACGGGTCTGGTTTGGCGATAAGCGTGAGGTCAATTTGGGGGCGGGCGATGCGGGGTCTGTGACGATTCCGCGTGGGCAGCTTAAAAACCTGAAGGCCAGCTTTACGTTGAACGAACCACAGCTCACGGCGCCGTTGAAGAAAGGGCAGGTTGTCGGCACCATCGATTTCCAGCTTAACGGAAAATCCATTGAGCAACGCCCGTTAATGGTGATGGAAAACGTCGAGGAGGGGGGATTTTTCAGCCGGATGTGGGATTTTGTGCTGATGAAACTCCATCAGTGGTTTGGCAGTTGGTTCTCGTAAAATAACTCCGTTGCCGGGTGCGCGTCGCATCCGGCAAACCTGCGGTTAATACATCAGAGTAATTTGTTGCGCTTTAGCGTAGGCCACAAAGGCCTCATCGGGACGGCGGTCGCTGATAATCGTATCAAAGCGTGATAATTCCCCCATCCGCGCCGGACGTACCTTGCCGAATTTACTGTGATCCACCACCAGTACATGGCTCTGTGCCATTGTCATGGCCCAATGTTTTACCGGCAGCTCTTCCAGATTAAAGCAGGTAGCGCCTTTACTGGTATGAACGCCGGCGGCGGAATAAAACGCGATATCCGGACAAATATTGTTTAACGTTTCATGGAAATCAAGCGGTTTGAAAATGGCGTTGCTGGCGTGAAACTCCCCGCCGCTGAGGATGGCGCGGCAATGGGGTTTGTCCTGCAGCGCCAGGAAGGTATTAAGTGAATAGCACACCGCCGTAAAGGGAAGGTCATTATCAATGGCTTCAATGATCCACGGCGTGGTGGTGCCACAGTCAATAAATACCGTCTGATGCGCTTGTACCAGGCCCGCAGCCAACTGAGCGGCTCGGCGTTTTTCTTCCACCAGACGAGATTTTTGATCGCTTAACAGATAATGACTGGCGCTGCGGGGCTCCAGTACGATATAGCCGCCCAGCAACACGACAGGCGCGCTTTTATGGTTCAGGTCGCGACGAATGGTCATTTCAGAGACGCCCAACAGGGTCGCGGCTTCTTTAAGATGAAGTTTATCGCTGCGTTTTAAGGCCTGCAGCAATTGACCAATACGCTCGTCGCGTCGCGTTTCCATAGTTCCCCTGGAGAGTTAAATAAGCGCTCCGCACCATACAGAGCGCTTAATATTACTCTTTTTTTCGCTATTTAGTCACGTACCCAGCCTTTTCGAATGGGCAATGCGAAACAGAAACGGTAACAACGTTGCAGCGCCTGGTAGAGCGGCGCGCCGTACCACTGCCAGATCAGTTGCGCGCTCAGGCAGCCAAGCATCGCTACCAGCAGCGCGCCAATCATATCTAACGGCCAGTGTACGCCGAGATAGACGCGCGACCAGGCGATGGTAATGGCTATCGCCATCATCACGATGCCTGACCAGAGGCGGTGCCAGAACAAAAACGCCAGCGCAAAGGTAAAAATCACCGTACCGTGATCGCTGGGGAAAGAGTCATCGGCGGCATGATGCAGGAAGTTATAGCCGATATGATCGACAAACGGACGGTCGTGCGGGAAAAGGTGTCCCATTGTCCAGGAGACCGCCAGACTGATAATCAGCGCGATGCCGATTTTAACGATCAGCTGGCGCTGGGCGCAGACCCGATCGCGGGGACCCCACAGCCAGAGTACCACGGCTAAGAGCGGGACGATGTTGATGACATCTTTGGCGATAAAGATAGCGAGCGAAATTGTCCACTGCGCGGAATCAGGCGTGGCGTTAATAAAATAAAACAGCGAGTTGTTAAGGTTTTCCAGCATAACATCCAGGCTCGGAGCAATGAAATCAAAAGGGATAGCCAGCTCATCCCCGTGCAAACTGAGCATAAATGCAGCGTAACAGAGAGGAAAAGCAGTATTGTCTTATTTGGCGGCAACATGAAGAGATTTAAGACAATGGCATAAAATAATGTCGATGATAACGGCGCAAACTTAAATTAACCTTAAAGTACGCAAGCGCTAAGCGGCTTTCTGTAAAAATGTGCGCTATTTCCCTTGCAGCCTCATAATTCGCTATCTCAGTTCCCCGACTTTCATTACACTCTGCGCGGTTTTTATTGGCGAAGAGATGGTATGCAGAATCGTTTACAATCAGGCGGCAGGCTGGGACGTCAGGCGCTGCTTTTTCCTCTCTGTCTGGTGCTGTACGAGTTTTCTACTTATATTGGCAACGACATGATCCAGCCGGGTATGCTGGCGGTGGTTGAGCAGTATCAGGCGGGCCTGGACTGGGTTCCGACATCCATGACCGCTTATCTGGCGGGCGGTATGTTCTTACAGTGGCTGCTTGGCCCGTTGTCTGACCGGATTGGCCGTCGTCCCGTGATGCTGGCGGGCGTCGTGTGGTTTATTGTCACCTGCCTGGCGACGTTACTGGCGAAAAACATCGAACAATTTACCTTCCTGCGTTTTTTGCAAGGGATTAGCCTGTGTTTTATCGGCGCTGTAGGGTATGCCGCTATTCAGGAATCCTTTGAGGAAGCGGTGTGTATAAAAATTACCGCGCTGATGGCGAACGTGGCGTTAATCGCGCCGCTACTGGGACCACTGGTTGGGGCGGCATGGGTGCATGTTCTGCCGTGGGAGGGGATGTTTATTTTATTTGCCGCACTGGCCGCTATCGCCTTTTTCGGGCTACAGCGCGCAATGCCGGAGACCGCCACGCGGCGGGGCGAAACGTTGTCATTTAAGGCGCTGGGCCGTGACTATCGGCTGGTGATAAAAAACCGGCGGTTCGTCGCAGGGGCGTTAGCGCTGGGATTTGTCAGCCTGCCGCTGTTGGCCTGGATTGCGCAGTCGCCGATTATCATCATTAGCGGCGAACAGCTCAGCAGCTATGAATATGGTCTGCTGCAGGTGCCCGTTTTTGGCGCGCTCATTGCCGGTAATCTGGTGTTGGCGCGTTTAACCTCCCGACGTACGGTTCGCTCGCTGATCGTGATGGGCGGCTGGCCTATCGTCGCGGGGCTGATCATCGCCGCGGCGGCGACGGTGGTTTCATCCCATGCTTATTTATGGATGACGGCGGGATTAAGCGTATACGCTTTTGGCATTGGGCTGGCGAATGCCGGACTGGTGCGTCTGACGCTCTTTTCCAGCGATATGAGTAAAGGAACGGTCTCGGCGGCGATGGGAATGCTACAAATGCTGATTTTTACCGTTGGCATTGAAGTCAGTAAACACGCCTGGTTAAGCGGCGGCAATGGGTTATTTAGCCTGTTTAATCTGGCAAACGGTATTCTTTGGCTACTGCTGATGCTGGTCTTCTTAAAAGATAAGCGGACGGGGAATTTGCAAACAGTCTGAGAGAGCGGCTACGCCTGATAAGCTTTCTGTTATCAGGCATAGAGAGGCATCCGCTAGACGTTGAACGGCGGCTCGTTGTTTAATACGCTGTCGATAATATCCAGCACGCCTTCCTGGTTGTTCGATCCGGCGCGGTATTTCGCCGCCGCCGCGACCGCCTCGCTGGCGTGCGACATGGCAAAACTAAACCCGGCCTGACGCAGCATCTCAATATCGTTGCCGCCGTCGCCGAATACCACCACTTCACTATCATGAATGCCCCAGCGCTGCTGTAACAGATGCAGGCCGTTGGCTTTATGCACGCCGGGAATAATTAAATCAATACTGCCATAGCCGGTATGAACGGGGACCATGATATCGCCAATGGCGTCGTGCAGCGCCGCCTGTACTTCCGGTATCCGTTCATCGGTAATATTAAGGCCGAATTTGAAAAAAACATCGTTGATGTTGTTAAAATTATCCACAAACTCCAGACGATGATAATACATTGCCGCAACGGCTTTTAACGCATCGTTGTACCGTTTCAGCGTATAGGCGCTGTTTTTTCCACAGGCGATAATCTCCACATCGGCGCGTGTGAGCAGGTGTTCGACAACCGTCTGGAAGTCGGCTTTTGTCAGCTCGCCGTTAAAAATATCCTCTCCTTCGCTGACCACCCAACCGCCGTTTTCCGCGACAAAAGCGATTTCGTGCGCAATTTCCGGAAAGAACGAGATTAACTGGTAATACTGGTTGCCGCTGGCCACGACAAAGCGAATGCCTTGCCGCTTCATTTGTTGGTACTGCGCCATAAACCGGTCACGGTTATAGGTTTTTTGATCGCTCAGAAAAGTGCCGTCCATGTCGACGGCGATTAATTTGATACTCATGCGTTATGCTCCATCACCGGTTGCGGAGTCGATACAGGTTTGGCGACGGCCTTCGCCACCAGCGCCGCCAGAATAACCAGCGCCAGCACAACCATCATGGCGCTGCGTAATCCATAATGCTCTCCCAGATAGCCCAACAGCGGCGGCCCGACCAAAAACGCCAGATAGCCGGTCGTGGCGACAACGCTCACGCGCGTCGGCGCGTCGGGACCGGTATCGCTGGCGGCGGAAATGGTCAGCGGGAAGCCGAGCGAAGCGCCCAAGCCCCAAAGAATGACCGAGACGCCGGCAACCCAGTCGCTATCGACAAAAATAATCAGGCCAATGCCCAGCGCTCCCATTAACGCGCTGGCGCGAACAACCGTCACCCGGCTATAGCGGTCAATAAACCAGCCGCCGGTAAAGCGGCCAACGGTCATACCAAGCGTGAAACCGGCGTAGATCAGAGAGCCGGAGGTTGGGCTAAAACCGTGTCCGTCTACCATCAGTAGCGGCAGCCAGTCATTCGCAGAGCCTTCGGCGAATGCCATTGCCAGCACCACCACGCCAATAAGCAAAAGCTGGATGTCCCGATAAAAAGGTAATCCTTTTTCCTGAAGGTGAGCATCTTCCGATGCGTTTTTACCCGTACCGTCAGGGATCGCCCGAATGGCGATAAAAATGGGCGCGATCGCCACGGCAGCCGCGAGGATGATATGGATGTTAGCCGGGACGCTTAATGCGGTTAACGCCATGCCGACACCAGCGCCCGCCAGCGTGCCGAAACTGTAAAAACCATGCATCATCGGCAGAACGGTTTTATTCAGCTCGCGTTCGACCGCCGCGCCTTCGACATTAATCGCCACTTCGGCGGCGCCAAAACTGGCGCCGAAAACGGCTAATCCAAGGGCAAAAATCAGCGGCGAGGCGCACCACAGCGCGACGCTAAGAATAACCATCCCGCCTACTGCGCAGGTCATCGTCGTGCGAATAACCTTCCGGGTGCCAAATCGTTTCACCAGCCAGGCGGAACAAAGAATACCGCTCATTGAACCGATAGAAAGCCCGAATAAGACCGCCCCCATTTCCGCGGTAGAGACGGAAAGAATATCCCGAATAGCAGGCGTTCGGGTTGCCCAGGAGGCCATCAGCAGTCCGGGTAAAAAGAAGAACATAAACAGCGCCCAGGTACGGCGTTTTAAGGCGTTACGTGAGGAGAGGACGGTCATAGCGTCAGGCCAGAAAATAGAAGCGAGAGGTAAACATTAGCAAGCTTGTGTACATTTGTACATATCGTCGTCATACTTCGTTGTGCAGACAGTTTTTACTGTCTGTTTTTTCAGCGTAAGCGGCAGGCTACTATCGCCTGCATCCTGAATGAGATGTGGAACTCATCATGAAAGAAAATGCCGTAAGACGCGCCAATGATCCTAAGCGACGGGAAAAAATAATTCAGGCCACACTGGAAGCGGTAAAGACCTATGGCGTTCATGCCGTGACGCACCGGAAAATCGCCGCTATCGCTCAGGTGCCGCTTGGCTCGATGACCTACTATTTTGCCGGTATGGATGCGTTATTGAGTGAAGCTTTTACACTTTTCACCGAGAACATGTCGCGTCAATACCAGGATTTTTTTGCGCAGGTGACGGATGCGGAGGGGGCGTGCCAGGCGATAACGGAAATGATTTACGGCTCGCAGGTTACGACGCCGGATAATATGGCGTTAATGTATCAGTTATATGCCTATGCCAGCGATAAGCCAGCGTTAAAAACAGTCATGCAAAATTGGATGCAGCGTAGCCAGAATACGCTGGCGCAGTGGTTTGACGCACAGACCGCCCGCGCGCTGGATGCGTTTATCGAGGGGATGATGCTGCATTTTGTAACGGATCGAACGCCGCTGGTGCGTGAAGCGATTTTACAGATGGTAAAGCGAATCGCCGGAGAGTCAATGTCGTGTCACTCTGCGTCAGGCAACAAAAAACCCACCAACCTTGAACCGAAATGGCGGGGTTGATGGGCTCCACAAAATGGGGACATCAAAGAAAAGCAGTGGCAATAGGTATGACTGATGCTTTAACGAAAAGTTCGACCTATTGGCAAAATTTTTTCACTTAAAGGCAAACTTCAGTTTTATCCTAACCCCGGCCAGATGATGACAATAAGCGTCCCCGCCAGCGTTAGCAGAACGTTGGCGATGGCGTAAGTCCCCGCATAACCCAGCGCTGGAATATTACTGCGCGCCGTATCGCTAATGATTTCCATCGCCGGGGCGCAGGTACGCGCGCCCATCATGGCGCCGAACAGCAGCGCCCGGTTCATGCGCAGCACATAAGCGCCAAACAAGAAGCAGATCACCACCGGTACCAGGCTGACGACAAGCCCGGCGATCAGCATTTGTCCGCCGACCGCGCCCAGACCGTTGCTGATACCGCTGCCGGCGCTTAAACCAACGCCTGCCATAAACACCATCAAGCCGAATTCTTTCACCATGTTAAGCGCGCCCTGCGGAATATAACCAAAGGTAGGATGGTTAGCGCGCAGGAAACCGAGCATGATCCCGGCGAACAGCAATCCGGCCGCGTTGCCGATGCCGAAACTAAAATTGCTGAACTGGAAGGTAATCATCCCGATCATTAACCCGATGATAAAAAAAGCGCAGAAGGCGAGCAGGTCCGTCACCTGACTATGGATTGAAATAAAACCAATGCGATCGGCGATGGTTTTTACGCGTCTGGCGTCGCCGCTCACCTGTAACACGTCGCCTTTATTCAGCACGACGTTATCGTCGATAGGCATTTCGATCTGGCTGCGGATGATGCGGTTAAGGAAGCAGCCATGATCGGTCAGCTTGAGCTGAGCGAGGCGGCGACCGACCGCATTGTGGTTTTTCACCACAATTTCTTCCGTCACGATGCGCATATCAAGCAGATCGCGATCAAACACTTCCTTACCATTACGGAAGCTGGGATCGAGCCTGGCGTGCGCGTCCGGATAGCCGACCAGCGCAATCTCATCGCCCATTTGCAGCACCGCATCGCCATCCGGATTCGCCAGAATACCGTTACGGCGAATACGTTCGATATAGCAACCTGTCTGGCGGTAAATACCCAGCTCGCGCAGGTTTTTGCCGTCAGTCCAGGCCACCAGTTCCGGACCAACCCGATAGGCGCGGATAACCGGCAAATAAACTTTGCGATTAGCATCGGTATCCAGACCGCGCTCGCGAGCAATTTGCTGGGCGCTGGTTTGCAAATCCTGATGCTGTAGTTTAGGCAAGTAGCGCGCGCCCACGATCAGACTGACCAACCCAATCAGATAGGTCAGGGCATAGCCCAGGCTCAGATTATCAAGAGCGGAGGAGAGTTGGGTGCTGGCGATGCCGGAATGTCGCAGAGTATCGCCTGCGCCAACCAGCACGGGCGTGGAAGTCATTGAGCCGGCCAGCATACCGGCCGTCAGGCCGATATCCCAGCCGAATAGCTTACCAAGGCCTAAGGCGATTAGCAGAGCGCTACCGACCATGACCAGGGCAAGCATCAGATAATTTTTACCGTCGCGAAAAAAAATCGAAAAAAAGTTGGGGCCAGCCTCGACGCCGACACAAAAAATAAACAGCATAAATCCCAGATTTAGCGCGTCGGTGTTAATACTAAAGTGTTGCTGCCCTAATAATAGAGAGACCACTAAAACGCCAATGGAATTACCAAGTTGGACTGAACCCAGACGTAACTTGCCAAGACACAGGCCAAGAGCCAGGACCACAAATAATAACAGGATGTAATTCCCATTTAACAAATCTGCGACGTTTATATTCACGGAGACTAACTTCTTGTTTACGAGTAAGCTGTTGAAAGAAATGGTAATTTACGCTACTGTTTTTATCATGAATTAAGGGTGCAATCGTATTGCATACAGCATCCAAATAAAAACAACACAACAATATATCCTGCTAGTTTAATCTTATTGCGTACTAACGGCTATAAGAATCGTGCAGGTGTGTTTTTGGCATGGAATGCCACATGACTTTATCTGACTGGATGCCTCACGGCGGAAAGCGTGTTCGATAGAGAGTGTCAGGAGGAACGATTGAAACATAAACACGGGTGGGCAAGCGTTGTCTGCTGCTTTGTACTCTTTATTGTGGTGTGTCTTTCATTAACTATGCATGTACAAGGCGCTTTTCGCGCGGCAGGGCATCCTGAGATTGGACTGTTATTTTTTACGTTGCCTGGCGCGGTGGCCAGTTTTTGTTCTCACCGGCGCGAGGTGATCCGACCGCTGATCGGGGCGATGCTGGCGGCGCCGTTTTGCCTGGTGTTAATGCGCGTGGTATTTATGCCTACCCGATCGTTTTGGCAAGAACTGGCGTGGTTATTTAGCGCCGTATTCTGGTGTGCGTTAGGCGCGCTCTGCTATTTGTTTATTAGCAGCCTGTTTAGCCACCGGCGAAAAAAACGCCGATAGCGCCCTCCGGCAGAGGGCGTTGCCAGAGCAATCAGGCGAAAAGATTCAGATTTTCTTTTGCCCATGCTTCAAAATCCGTACAGCCGCCGATATGTTTTTGATCGACAAAAATCTGCGGTACGGTTTCTACAGGTTTACCTACGGTTTTTTCCAAATCCGCTTTAGTAATGCCTTCAGCATGGATATCAATATAGCGGTAGTTGAAATCGTCGCGTTCTTTGCTCAGTTTTTCCGCCAACTCTTTTGCACGCACGCAATAAGGGCACCCTGGGCGGCCAAAAATAACAGTAAACATATCTCTCCTCGAACATAAAGCCAGACGGCGAACAGGTGTTATCATGCCGCTATTTACGGCAGATGAAAAGCAGGTTACGCCTGTTCCTTTGATAACCCAGGGCTATATCTGTTAAGCACGCCGGACCAGAACGTTCTACACTGTGCGTCAGTTAACCGGGAGGCTTGATATGCGCACGATTGGCGTGTTACCCAAAAGCGTACTGATACTGGAATACCTCGGTATGATTTTGCTGGCGCTTGCTCTGCTATCGCTTAATCATTACCTTACGCTGCCCGCGCCGTTCAATACGCCGCTGGCTGGCGTATTGATGGTTTTCCTCGGCGTCGTGTTGATCCTCCCCGCCGCGGTGGCGATGATGTGGCGTATTGCGCAGTTACTGGCGCCGCAGTTGATGAAACGTCCACCCGACATTTCTTCCCGTTCAGATAGAGAAAAGCATAATGAATCCGACCATTGAACTTCTTTGTGGCCATCGTTCTATTCGCCATTTCACCGATGAACCCGTGACTGACGCGCAGCGAGAGGCCATTATTGCCGCCGCGCGCAGCACGTCCAGTTCCAGTTTTTTACAGTGCAGCTCTATTATCCGTATTACCGATCGGGCGCTGCGCGAGGCGTTAGTGCCCCTGACGGGCGGGCAAAAGCATGTGGCGCAGGCCGCTGAGTTCTGGGTATTTTGCGCCGATTTTAATCGTCATTTGCAGATCTGCCCTGACGCGCAGTTGGGGCTTGCCGAACAACTGCTGCTCGGTGTCGTCGATACGGCGATGATGGGGCAAAATGCGCTGACGGCGGCGGAATCACTGGGGTTAGGCGGCGTATATATCGGCGGCATTCGTAACAATATTGAGTCTGTTACAGAACTGTTAAAATTGCCGAAGCATGTATTGCCGCTCTTTGGCCTGTGTTTGGGATGGCCTGCGGATAATCCGGATCTGAAACCGCGCCTGCCTGCCGAGCTTGTGGTTCATGAGAACCAGTATCAACCGCTTGATGAAAAGCTGCTGGCGCGCTATGACGAGCAGTTGGCTGAGTATTATCTGACCCGCGGCAGTAATACGCGACGCGATACCTGGAGCGATCATATCCGTCGCACCCTGATTAAAGAAAATCGCCCATTTATCCTTGAATATTTGCATAAACAGGGCTGGGCGACGCGCTAAAACCTGCGGGCCAGTGTATGATACGCGGGCTTTTCAGGGTTTTCAGCGAGGTGCAGGGTGAAAATTGCCATATTGTCCAGGGATGGAACGCTCTATTCTTGCAAACGTCTGCGCGAAGCGGCGATGCGGCGCGGCCATCTGGTCGAGATACTCGATCCTCTTTCCTGCTATATGAATATTAATCCGGCAGCGTCGTCGATCCATTACAAGGGGCGTCGTCTGCCCCATTTTGACGCCGTTATTCCCCGTATTGGTTCGGCCATTACCTTTTATGGTACCGCTGCGCTACGTCAGTTTGAGCTATTGGGTAGCTATCCGCTGAATGAATCCGTCGCCATTACCCGCGCGCGCGATAAGCTGCGATCGCTACAACTTCTGGCGCGCCAGGGGATCGATCTCCCCATTACCGGGATCGCCCATTCGCCGGATGATACCAGCGATCTTATTAAGATGGTTGGCGGGGCGCCGCTGGTCGTGAAGCTGGTAGAAGGCACGCAAGGGATCGGCGTGGTATTGGCGGAGACGCGTCAGGCTGCTGAAAGCGTTATTGATGCGTTTCGGGGGCTGAATGCCCATATCCTGGTTCAGGAATACATTGCCGAAGCTAAAGGATGCGATATTCGTTGTCTGGTCGTCGGCAATGAGGTTGTGGCGGCGATTGAGCGGTGCGCGAAAGCCGGTGATTTTCGCTCCAATCTTCATCGTGGCGGGGTGGCCAGCATCGCGACGATCACGCCCCGTGAACGGGATATCGCCATCAAAGCCGCACAGACGCTGGGGCTGGATGTGGCGGGTGTCGATATTTTACGCGCCGCGCGCGGGCCGCTGGTGATGGAGGTGAATGCCTCGCCGGGACTGGAAGGTATCGAAAAGACTACGGGCGTGGATATCGCGGGGCGAATGATTCAGTGGATAGAACGTCACGCTACGCCTGAATTTTGCCTTAAAATCGGCGGCTAATCGCAATCGTGGATTCCGCCGTAGTACGAAGCACGCTTTTTGCGTAAGCTGTGCCGGTAATTTTTTCATCGTCATCGTAAGAGGTAGCACATTATTATGATATCACTGGTCGTTCCCACTCTGGATACGTTGCGTCAATGGCTCGACGACCTGGGCATGAATTTCTTCGAATGTGATACCTGCCAGGCGCTGCATTTGCCGCATATGCAGAATTTTGACGGCGTCTACGATGCTAAAATCGATTTGGTGGACAACACCGTTCTTTTTTCCGCGATGGCGGAGGTCAGGCCTTCCGCGTTGCTGCCGCTGGCGGCCGATCTCTCTGCTATCAACGCCAGTTCGTTGACGGTAAAAGCCTTTCTCGATATGCAGGATGATAATCTGCCAAAACTGGTTGTGTGCCAGTCTTTATCCGTTATGCAAGGCGTCACCTACGAACAGTTCGAATGGTTTGTTCGCCAAAGTGAAGAGCAGATTTCTATGGTGATCCTTGAGGCCGGGGCGCATCAGCTTCTGTTTAACGCGGAAGAAGACGCGCAAAAAACCAGCGCAGTTGACCATTTTCTTCACTAATCCCTTCCGATAATCAGGCAGTCGCTGCCAGCGCGGCTGCTGTTTACACTTTTTTATGCTGCTATTAACCTTTATTTAAAGAATTATTCACCTCCTTTCTGACCATTTCGCTTTATCACATAGACAAAACCTGCATAAAAAATTGATAAAAGGCGTTTTTTAATCTGGGCTATAGCCTCAAACCTTAGCTAAAGTTATTCTTGCGAAGCTTCTATAGCGAGCTTGATGGCAGGGAGGGCGACCTCTCTTCTTCATTTGTATCAAATGAAAAGGTATGCACATTTCAGGCATGTTTTAAACCACGCCTAATGGGTTCATTTGTTAACGGATTTCAGAAGGAAAGCGATGATGACCGCCTTAAAGAAAAAATGGCTATCGGGTCTGGTTGCGGGTGCTCTGATGGTCGTCTCTGTCGGCACGCTCGCTGCCGAACAAAAAACGCTGCACATTTATAACTGGTCAGATTATATCGCGCCGGACACGGTGGCGAACTTTGAAAAAGAGACCGGGATTAACGTTATCTATGATGTCTTTGACTCTAACGAAGTGCTGGAAGGCAAGTTAATGGCAGGCAGCACCGGGTTCGATCTGGTGGTGCCATCGGCCAGTTTTCTTGAGCGCCAGCTCACCGCGGGCGTTTTTCAGCCGCTGGATAAAAGCAAACTTCCCGGCTGGAAAAACCTCGATCCTGAACTGTTGAAACTGGTAGCGAAGCACGATCCTGACAACAAATACGCCATGCCCTATATGTGGGCCACGACGGGCATTGGCTATAACGTTGATAAAGTGAAAGCGGTGCTGGGGGATGATGCGCCAGTGAATAGCTGGGATTTAGTCCTCAAGCCGGAAAATCTGGAGAAGCTAAAAAGCTGCGGCGTCTCTTTCCTTGATGCGCCTGAAGAAATTTTTGCCACCGTGCTGAACTATCTGGGTAAAGATCCGAATAGCAGCAAAGCGGATGACTACACCGGCCCGGCAACCGATCTGTTGTTGAAGCTACGGCCAAACATTCGCTATTTCCACTCCTCGCAATACATTAACGATCTGGCTAATGGCGATACCTGTGTAGCCATCGGCTGGGCGGGCGATGTCTGGCAGGCCGCTAACCGGGCGAAAGAGGCGAAAAATGGCGTCAATATCTCTTTCTCGATCCCCAAAGAGGGGGCAATGGCGTTTTTTGATGTGTTTGCCATGCCGGCTGACGCCAAAAATAAAGACGAGGCCTACCAGTTCCTTAATTATCTGCTGCGCCCTGATGTGATTGCCCATATTTCCGATCACGTTTTCTACGCCAATGCGAATAAAGAGGCGACGGCGCTGGTCAGCCAGCAGGTGCGCGATAACCCGGGAATTTATCCGCCGGCGGATGTGCGGGCCAAGTTGTTTACCCTGAAAGTGCAGGAGCCGAAGATTGATCGCGTCCGCACCCGCGCATGGACGAAGGTGAAAAGCGGTAAGTAATTTATTAACGGTATGGCCTGATAAGCGTGCGCTATCGGGCATTCCACCGTTTGTATCGTTTGATTGTGTTATGCCGGAGAGCGCCTTGTGAATGATGTCCCCCACCGCCCGCAGGTGAAAACCCGTAAAGCGCTGACGCCGCTTCTGGAAATTCGCAACCTGACGAAGTCATTCGACGGGCAACATGCTGTCGATGATGTCAGTCTGACTATCTATAAAGGCGAGATTTTTGCCCTGCTGGGCGCGTCAGGTTGTGGAAAATCGACTCTGCTACGGATGCTGGCAGGTTTTGAACCTCCGAGCAGCGGGCAAATTATGCTCGACGGCGTCGATCTGGCGCATGTTCCGCCGTATCAGCGTCCGATTAATATGATGTTTCAGTCCTATGCGTTGTTTCCGCATATGACGGTAGAGCAGAACATCGCTTTTGGTCTGAAGCAGGACAAACTGCCAAAGGCGGAGATTACCAGCCGCGTCAATGAGATGCTGGGTCTGGTGCACATGCAGGAGTTTGCGAAACGTAAGCCGCATCAGCTTTCCGGCGGTCAGCGTCAGCGCGTGGCCCTGGCGCGCAGCCTGGCGAAACGTCCTAAGCTGCTCTTGTTGGATGAACCGATGGGCGCGCTGGATAAAAAATTACGCGACCGGATGCAGCTTGAAGTGGTGGATATCCTTGAGCGCGTCGGCGTGACCTGCGTCATGGTGACGCACGATCAGGAAGAAGCGATGACGATGGCGGGGCGCATTGCCATCATGAACCGTGGAAAATTTGTGCAAATTGGCGAACCGGAGGAGATTTACGAGCATCCGACGACCCGCTACAGCGCCGAATTTATCGGATCGGTAAATGTTTTTGAGGGCTTACTGAAAGCGCGTGAAGAGGACGGTCTGGTCATTGACGCACCTGGTTTGGTTCATCCGTTAAAAGTCGATGCAGATGCCTCTGTCGTTGATAATGTGCCGGTATATGTGGCGCTACGTCCGGAAAAAATCATGCTGTGTGAGTCGCCGCCTGCCGATGGCTATAATTTCGCCGTCGGCGAAGTGGCGCATATTGCGTATCTCGGCGATCTGTCTATTTATCATGTGCGGCTAAAAAGCGGGCAGATGATCAGCGCTCAACTGCAGAATGCGCACCGTTACCGGAAAGGGTTACCGACCTGGGGCGATGAAGTGCGTTTGTGCTGGGAAGCGGATAGCTGCGTGGTCCTGACAGTATAAGGGGGAAACATGAGCACACTTGAACCTCCGGCACGCATTAGTAAACCTGGCGGCGCGGCGCTATGGTTGGCGCGAATGCAAATGAAACATGGGCGTAAGCTGGTTATTGCTTTGCCTTATATCTGGCTCATTCTGCTGTTTTTATTGCCGTTTCTTATCGTCTTTAAGATAAGCCTGGCGGAAATGGCGCGGGCGATCCCGCCGTATACCGATCTGCTGGAATGGGCTGACGGTCAGTTGTCGATTACGCTCAATCTCGGTAATTTTTTGCAACTGACCGACGATCCGCTTTATTTCGAAGCCTATCTGCAATCGTTACAAATTGCCGGTATTTCCACAATCTGCTGCCTGCTGCTGGGCTACCCGCTGGCGTGGGCGGTGGCGCACAGCAAGCCCTCCACGCGCAATATCCTGCTGCTGTTGGTGATCCTGCCCTCGTGGACGTCTTTTTTAATACGCGTCTATGCCTGGATGGGCATTTTGAAAAACAACGGTGTGCTGAACAATGTGTTGCTGTGGCTAGGGGTTATCGATCAGCCGCTGACGATCCTGCACACTAACCTGGCCGTCTATATCGGCATTGTTTATGCGTATCTGCCGTTTATGGTTCTGCCCATTTATACCGCATTAACGCGTATTGATTATTCGCTGGTGGAAGCGTCGCTGGATCTCGGCGCCCGACCGCTGAAAACATTTTTTAGCATCATTGTCCCGCTCACCAAAGGCGGAATCATCGCCGGCTCGATGCTGGTTTTTATCCCGGCGGTGGGCGAGTTTGTGATCCCGGAACTGCTTGGCGGGCCGGACAGTATCATGATTGGTCGCGTCCTGTGGCAGGAGTTTTTCAATAACCGCGACTGGCCGGTGGCTTCTGCGGTCGCCATTATTATGTTGCTGCTGCTGATCGTGCCGATCATGTGGTTCCATAAACATCAGCAAAAAAGTGTGGGGGAGCATGGATGAATAACTTACCGGTCGTTCGCTCGCCCTGGCGCATTCTGATTCTGGTGCTGGGGTTTACTTTTCTCTATGCGCCGATGTTAATGTTGGTGATTTACTCGTTTAACAGTTCGAAGCTGGTGACGGTGTGGGCGGGATGGTCGACGCGCTGGTATGGCGAGCTCTTTCGGGATACCGCCATGATGAGCGCAGTGGGACTAAGCCTGACAATTGCCGCCTGCGCGGCGACGATGGCGGCGGTGCTCGGTACTATCGCCGCGGTGGTGATGGTGCGATTTGGACGATTTCGCGGCGCAAACGGCTTTGCGTTTATGATCACCGCGCCGCTGGTGATGCCGGATGTGATTACCGGGCTGTCGCTGCTGTTGCTGTTTGTCGCGCTCGGTCATGCTATCGGCTGGCCCTCCGATCGCGGGATGCTGACCATCTGGTTGGCGCACGTCACGTTCTGTACCGCCTACGTGGCAGTGGTGATCGCTTCGCGATTACGCGAACTGGATCGTTCGATTGAAGAGGCGGCGATGGATCTTGGCGCGGCGCCGTTGAAGGTCTTTTTTGTCATTACGTTACCGATGATCATGCCCGCGGTGATCTCGGGCTGGCTGTTGGCCTTTACGCTTTCCCTTGACGATCTGGTGATTGCCAGCTTCGTTTCCGGTCCCGGCGCCACCACGCTACCGATGCTGGTTTTCTCCAGCGTGCGCATGGGCGTGAACCCGGAAATCAACGCGCTGGCGACGTTAATCCTCGGCGTGGTAGGAATCGTCGGATTTATTGCCTGGTACCTGATGGCGCGAGCGGAAAAACAGCGGATTCGCGATATCCAGCGTGCAAGACGCGGCTGAAGCCACTAAAATCTTCCACTATGGCAATGCGTTGCCGCGCGGGTCGCGGCATCATTTTCAGGGAAGACATTCATTGGGATTTATAAAGCAATCAACCTCATCACATGCCCGTTTAAATGTGCCTACGCTGGTGCAGGTTGCGGCTATGGCGATTATTTTGATTCGCGGTCTCGATGTGCTGATGATTATGAATACCCTCGGCATACGCGGGATGGGCGAGTTTATTCATCGCAGCGTGCAGACGTGGAGCTTAACCCTTGTCTTTCTGGCCAGCTTAGTGCTGGTCTTTGTTGAAATTTATTGTGCGTTTTCGCTGGTGAAAGGCCGTAGCTGGGCGCGCTGGGTGTACCTGGCGACACAAATTATTGTGAGCGGATATCTGTGGGCGGCGTCGTTAGGCTACGGGTATCCGGAGTTGTTTAGCATCGCGGGAGAATCGAAGCGTGATATCCTGCATTCCCTGGTCATGCAAAAACTCCCCGATCTTTTAATTCTGTTTCTGCTGTTTATTCCCGCTCCCAGCCGTCGGTTCTTCCGGCTGCAATAATGTGTATAATCGTCGCCCCGGATAATATGAAGGTTTTTTGGTATGCAGTGCGCACTCTATGACGCGGGTCGCTGCCGTTCCTGTCAATGGATTACGCAGTCGGTTAACGAACAACTTTCCGCAAAAACAGCCGATTTACATCGTTTACTCGCCGGGCTGCCTGTTGAACAGTGGTGCGCGCCGACTGGAGGCCCGGAACAGCATTTCCGCAACAAAGCGAAAATGGTCGTGAGCGGTAGTGTAGAAAAACCGCTCTTCGGGATGCTGCATCGCGACGGTACGCCGGTCGATCTTTGCGGCTGCCCGCTGTATCCCGCCTCCTTTGCCCCCGTATTCAGCGCGCTAAAACCTTTTATTGCCCGTGCCGGACTCACGCCTTATAACGTGGCGCGAAAACGCGGCGAACTGAAATACCTGTTGCTGACGGAAAGTCAGTTCGATGGCGGTATGATGCTACGCTTCGTGTTGCGTTCAGAAACCAAACTTACGCAACTGCGCGCGGCGTTACCGTGGCTGCGTGCGCAACTGCCGCAGCTCAGAGTGATCACCGCAAATATCCAGCCGGTACATATGGCGATTATGGAAGGGGAGACGGAAATCTACCTGACGGATCAGCAGGCGCTGGCGGAACGTTTTAACGATGTGCCGCTGTGGATTCGTCCGCAAAGTTTCTTTCAGACCAACCCTACGATCGCCAGCCGATTATATGCGACGGCGCGTGACTGGGTAGGGCAACTGCCGGTACGCCATATGTGGGATCTTTTTTGCGGAGTGGGCGGATTCGGCCTGCACTGCGCGACGCCGCAGATGCAATTAACCGGTATTGAGATCGCGCCGGAGGCGATTGCCTGCGCGAAGCAATCCGCTGCCGAGCTGGGATTGACCCGCCTTCATTTCCAGGCGCTGGATTCCACTCAATTCGCCACCGCCCAAGGCGAAACGCCCGACCTGGTATTGGTGAATCCTCCCCGCCGCGGCATTGGCAAGCCGTTGTGCGATTACCTTGCACAAATGGCGCCGCGTTTTATCATTTATTCGAGCTGTAACGCGCAGACGATGGCGCAGGATATTCGTCATCTGCCGAACTACCGTATTCAACGTGTTCAGCTTTTCGATATGTTCCCGCATACCGCGCATTATGAAGTGTTAACACTGCTTTGCAGGCTGTAGCGCCAAAAGCCAGACATACAAAATATCTATATTAACTATCTAATTATCCATAAATAATAATAACCATGATCGATCGATAAAAAACTCCGATCGATCATGGTTATATATTACTCTATTTTTGCAAATCAAATCACAAATAATCACTTTAAATCTTTTAATGACTAATTTTGATTATTACAGTGCGTGTAAGGCAAAATTAGACAAGGTGGTTTATCGGGTAACTTTCAATAGCATCAGCGAAGCAATACGTAACGTCAGTAAAGGGGTCAATCATGACAACGAATAGGCACGCTTATGGAGGGCGTTCAGACGATGTTTGCCAAATTTATAGATGTTATTCAAACGTTTTTAACTGAACCGGCAATATTAATTGGGATATTAGTCGGTGTTGGCTATGCGCTGGATAAAAAGACGCCTATAAAAATTATCACCGGTATGATCAGCGCGATGGTCGGTTTGATGATGGTGTTATTTGGCGGCTTTCAATTTTCAGCCACTTTTAAACCGGTTGCAGAGGCAGTCAGCAAGGCTTATGGCGTGCATGGATACTTAATGGATTCATATGCCATGAAAGCCGCGACGCAAATAGCGCTGGGCGATAATTTCGGCTATGTAGGATACGTTTTTGTACTGGCGTTTTTTACTAACCTGTTATTAGTTTTATTTGGCCGTTATACCGGCGCAAAAGGTATATTTCTTACCGGTAATACCGGGGTCTCTCATTCACAGGCAGTACTGTGGTTAATCGTCTTCTGGCTGGGGTTCGGTTGGGTACAATCCATTGTGATTGCCGGGGTATTGACCGGGGTCTTTTGGGCGTTTTCAACTACGCTTATTGTTAAACCCATCGCCAAAGTGACCAATAACGCCGGTTTTACCATTGCGCATAACCAGATGCTGGGACTGTGGTTTTTCTCGAAATTCGCGCATAAATTCGGCGATCCGGAAAAGCATGACGCCGAAAACCTGAAACTTCCCGGTTGGTTAGCCATTTTTAACCACAACGTGACGGCAATCGCCATTGTGATGACGCTCTTCGTTGGCGGTTTTCTATTGGCGACAGGGATCGATAACGTACAGTTAATGGCGAAAGGCAAACCCTGGTATATCTATATCATCAATCTGGGCCTGCAATTCTCTATGTATATGGTCATCTTGCTGCAGGGCGTGCGGATGATGGTAGGCGAAATTAACGGTTCGTTTAAAGGATGGCAGGATCGCTTTATTCCTAACGCTATACCGGCTGTGGATGTTGCTGCTTTATTACCTTTTTCGCCGAACGCGGCTACGCTGGGATTCGTCTTTTGTACCTTCGGCACGATTTTTTCCATGGGCATTCTGCTGCTCATCCATAGCCCTATTATGGTATTGCCTGGTTTTGTTCCGCTCTTCTTTTCCGGCGGTCCCATCGGCGTATTAGCCAACCGAATGGGGGGATATCGTTCCGTTATTATTTGTACTTTCCTGTTAGGGATTATTCAGACTTTCGGTACGGTATGGGCCATTCCTTTAACCGGGCTGGCAAAAGAAGGCGTGGGCTGGACGGGAATATTTGACTGGGCGACTCTGTGGCCTGCAATTTGTGAATTACTGAAATTTATTGCTTCAACGTTCCATCTTGGTCCTTATTCCATTTAATTGATTCGGTTTATATAAAGGATTTTATTATGAAAGATTCTGTAAATATTTTATTCGTATGCGGTTATGGTGTAGGCAGTAGCGTAATGTTACAGACTGTGGTTAAAAAAGCGTTAGCAAAATATGACTTCTCTTTTGATATGGAGCATACGGCAGCGGGAGAGGTCGGTGGATTTACCGACTGGGCAGATATTTATGCGATTTCGAAAAAATTGCTTGATGTTGTTAGCCTCGATCCTAAACACGGACAATATCTCATTCCCATTGAAAATATCATGGATGGCGAATCAATAGGTAAACAGATTTACGATGTGGTAGAGAAAAATTTTCCGCACCTGCTCAACAAATGAGGGTGAGTCATGAAAGCGATTATTCTGCTGTTTGACAGTCTGAATAAAAACTATTTGCCGCCCTATGGTGATTTGCTAACGAAAGCGCCTAACTTTCAACGCCTGGCGGCACATGCCGCCACCTTTGACAATAGTTATGTCGGCAGTATGCCCTGTATGCCAGCGCGTCGGGAACTGCACACCGGGCGCTATAACTTTCTGCATCGTGAGTGGGGGCCGCTGGAACCCTTTGATGATTCCATGCCGGAATTATTGAAAAAAGCGGGGATCTACACCCATCTTATCAGCGATCATCTGCATTACTGGGAAGACGGCGGCGGTAACTACCATAACCGCTATAGCTCCTGGGACGTAGTACGCGGTCAGGAGGGCGATCACTGGAAGGCAAGTGTTGGCGAGCCGCCCATTCCGGAAGTACTGCGCGTTCCACAAAAACAAACCGGAGGCGGCGTTTCCGGGCTATGGCGTCATGACTGGGCGAACCGCGAATACATCCAGCAGGAAGCCGATTTTCCCCAGACGAAAGTTTTTGACGCCGGGGGCGATTTTATCCATAAAAATCATGCCGAAGATAACTGGTTATTGCAGGTTGAGACGTTTGATCCGCATGAGCCGTTTTATACCACCGAGGAATATTTATCGCTCTATGACGATGAGTGGCAAGGCCCGCATTATGACTGGCCGCGCGGCAAAGTCAGTGAAAGCGAGGAGGCGATAGCGCATATTCGCTGTCGTTATCGGGCCCTGGTTTCCATGTGCGACCGCAATCTGGGACGTATCCTTGATCTGATGGATGAACACGATCTCTGGCGCGATACGATGCTGATTGTCGGTACCGATCACGGCTTCTTGCTGGGGGAGCACGGTTGGTGGGCTAAAAATCAAATGCCCTATTATAACGAGGTGGCGAATAACCCGCTGTTTATCTGGGACCCGCGCAGCGCGGTATGCGGAGCGCGACGGCAGTCGCTGGTGCAGATGATTGACTGGGCGCCAACGCTACTGAATTATTTTCAGCAACCTATTCCCGCAGATATGCAGGGCCAACCGCTGGCGAAAGTCATTGCCAGTGATGAACCCGTCAGGGAAGGCGCGCTGTTTGGCGTGTTTAGCGGACATGTTAATGTTACCGACGGACGCTATGTTTATATGCGGGCCGCGCAGCCGGGGCGTGAGCATGACATTGCGAACTACACGTTAATGCCGATCAAGATGAATGCGCGTTATGATGTGGATGAACTGGGAAAATTATCTCTGGCACCTCCGTTTAACTTTACTAAAGGGCTTCAGGTATTACGTATTCCGGCCAGGGAAAAATATAAAGGTGTGAATAGCTTTGGTCATCTCTTGTTTGATCTCAGAGACGATCCGCAGCAGCAACATCCTATTCATGATGAGGCCATCGAAGCAAGGATGATCAACTTACTTATCCGTTTGATGAAAGAAAATGATGCTCCGGCGGAGCAGTATCGCCGTCTGGGTCTGGATGTTATCTAAAAACGTAACAATGTTGTAAGCCGGGTACGCGTTAGCGTCACCCGGCAAGTATTAGTCCGAATCGCCTGTTGATGCAGGCCTTTGAGACTGATGACAAACTGTAGAATGCTCAATGGCGCTGCGCTTATCAGGCCAGGATAGTTTCCGATGGCGGCCCGTGGGCTGAATAAGGTATTTATACTGCCATTTCGCAACACGGTGGGCTAATCACATACGTTTTACTGCGGGAACCACTGATCGCTGATTTTCTGATAAGTGCCGTCCGCTTTAATGGCGGCCAGCGCATTATTCAGTTTTTCCAGCAACGCCTTATTGTCCGGGCGCACCGCGATGCCAAGTCCGGTACCGAAGTATTGCGGATCGGTCACTTTCTCTGTTGCCGGACCCAGTTGCGGATTCGTTTTCAGCCACTCATTGACCACTGCGGTATCGCCAAAGACGCCGTCAATACGGCCATTTTTCAGGTCGATAATCGCATTCTGGTAGCTGTCGTAGGCCACGGTTTTGACCTCCGGATGTTTATCCTGGAGATATTTTTGATGCGTGGTGCCATTTTCCATACCGATACGCTTACCTTTTAGATCGGTAAAGGTTTTATAGGTGTCTTTTTTGGCAATCACCAGCGCGGAGTTTGCATAATAGGGATTGCTAAAGGCGACCTGCTTACTGCGCTCCGGGGTAATGTCCATTCCGGAAATGACGGCATCATATTTTCTGAATTTCAGCGCCGGGATAAGACTATCGAAAGCATGATTGGTAAAAGTACATTCTGCCTGCATTTGCTTGCATAATGCGGTTGCCAGATCGATATCGAAGCCCACAATTTTATTACTCGCATCCAGGGATTCAAACGGGGGATAGGTGGCGGAAACCCCGAAATTGATTTTTTCAGCGGCGATGCTGCCAGTGGCGAAAGAGGCGAGTAATGCAGCCAGAACTAACTTTTTCATGATGTCACTCCCGTAATCTTATGATTATGCGCCGTGTCTGCGGCATAGATTTACAATGCCATCAATTGAATTTGTATGCAATAAAAATGAGTAAATATTTTAAAATGGATAAAAAAAGACGGACAGGTTAACCACTTGTCCGTCGGATTTATTCAAAATTATGCATCGTAGGTTTGATAAGCGCAGCGCCATCTGATCATTGTCGAACGGCGGCGAGAATGCCTTATCCTGCCTGGTTAATTGCGCCGCTCAAACGCCAGAGCTTTACGCTCAATCAAACGCATCATCAGCGTCAATAGACCGTTGACGACCAGGTAAATTACGCCTGCCGCGCCAAATACCACCACATCGTAGGTACGACCATAGAGCAACTGACTGTACCCCATGACTTCCATCAAGGTGATGGTATAGGCCAGCGAGGTACTTTTGAAGACCAGTACCACCTCATTAGAATAGGAGGAGAGGGCGCGTTTAAACGCATAGGGCAACAAAATCGCCAGAGTATCTTTCTTACTCATCCCCAGCGCGCCACAGGACTGCCACTGACCTTCCGGAATCGCGCGAATCGCGCCATAAAATAGCTGCGTGGTATAAGCGGCGCTGTTTAGCGACAACGCGATCAGTGCGCACAGCCACGGTTCAGACAGTAGATGCCAGAGTAGTGGATACTCTTGCAGGGTCGGGAATTGACCGGGTCCGTAGTAGATTAGGAAAATTTGCACCAACAACGGCGTACCGGTAAACAACGTGATATAGCCGCGCACCAGCCACACCACGAACGGCGTTTTTAGCGTCAGGATAATGGTAAAAACTAACGCCAGCACCAAAGCGACGGCAATAGAAGCCACGGTCAGCGTCAGGCTGGTGTGTAGCCCTTTTAGCAGTTCAGGTAAGTACTCAAGCATTAGTCCGGCCTCCGCTCAAAACGTGTCGCGCGCAGGTCTATGCGTTTGAGAATGTACTGACTGATCAGCGTAATGACCAGGTAAATAGCCGCCGCAATAATGTACCAGTTAAACGGTTCCTGGGTGCGTGTGGCAATACTTTTGGTCTGCAACATCAGATCGTTAACGCTGATAAGGCTGACCAGAGCCGTATCTTTTAGCAACACCAGCCACTGATTACCCAGCCCTGGCAGGGCGTGACGCCACATCTGCGGCATCACCAGACGGAAAAAAATCGCCGTCTTTGATAATCCCAGTGCCTGACCCGACTCCCACTGACCAGACGGAACGGCTTTCAGCGCGCCGCGTAGCGTCTGCGACGCATAGGCCGCATACAGCAGGGACAACGCAATCACGCCGCACAGGAACGGACTGACGTCAAAGTTCTCAATCTCCATTTGCACCGGGATCTGCGTAAAGCCGAGATGGAGGGTAAACCCGTCAGACAGCGTAAGCAGGAGTTGCGAGGAGCCGAAATAGATAAACAGCACCACCAGAATTTCCGGCAGGCCGCGCAAAATAGTGACTAGCGCGGAGCCTATCCAGGCAATCGGGCGCCATTTTACGGACTCCCAGACGGCAAAGAACATGGCTAACGCGAGGCCAATGATCAGCGCACAGACGGCAAGGCCGACGGTCATCCCGGCGGCGCTTGCTAAAGGAAAAAATTCGTTCATCAAAGATTACTTCTGGAACCATTTGTTATAGATGGTCTCGTAAGTCCCATCTTTCTTCACTTTTTCCAGCGCAGTATTGAATTTCTGCTGCAGCTCGGTGTTGCCCTGACGTACCGCGATACCCAGGCCGGTGCCGAAATAATCTTTATCGGTGACTTTATCGCCGACCGGCGCCAGCTTAGGATTGGCTTTCAGCCATTCGGTCACTACCGCCGTGTCGCCGAAAACAGCGTCGATACGGCCATTTTGTAGATCCAGCTTCGCGTTCTGATAGCTGTCATACGGTACGGTGGTGATTTCCGGATGCTTATCCATGATGAATTTCTGGTGCGTCGTACCGTTCTGTACGCCGACTTTCTTGCCTTTCAGTTGATCGACGCTGGTGTATTTGCCCTGCTGACCCACGAACAGCGCGGAGTTGTCGTAATATGGCGTGGTAAACAGCACCTGCTTTTCACGTTCCGGCGTGATATCCATTCCCGCCATTACAGCGTCGAAGCGGCGGAATTTCAGGCTGGGGATCAGGCTGTCGAACGCCTGATTGGTAAAGGTACAGGAGGCGTCGATCTCTTTACATAGCGCGTTGGCCAGGTCGACGTCAAAGCCGACAATCTTGTTATTAGCATCCATCGATTCGAACGGCGGATAGGACGCTTCGGTCGCAAAACGAATGGTCTGGGCTGCTGTAGCGGAAAGGCTAAAGCCTGCAATTAGCGCGGCAATCAGAACTTTTTTCATTGTCATTGTCCCGAATCTTAGTGAGAGAGATAGTTTTTGAACGCTTCGGTCTGAGGGTGGGCAAAGCAACCCGCATCACCGTGCTCGACGATGTGACCATTTTCCATATAAATCACACGACTGGCGGTCTTACGCGCCACTTCGACTTCATGCGTAACGATCACCTGAGTAATGTTCGTTTCCGCCAGCTCATGAATAATGCTGACGATTTGAGCGGTAATTTCCGGGTCCAGCGCGGCGGTCGGTTCATCAAACAGCAGCACCTGCGGCTCCATCATCAGCGCGCGGGCAATCGCGACGCGCTGCTGCTGACCGCCGGAAAGGTGCAACGGATAACGATCGCTATAGGGCTTCAGACGTAGACGCTCCAGCAGCTTTTCTGCGCGCGCCAGCGCCTGATCTTTTGTCAGACCCAGTACGCGGCAGGGCGCTTCAATCAGATTCTGCGCAACGGTGAGATGCGGCCAAAGATTATATTGCTGAAAGACCATTCCGACATTTTGACGTAGCTCACGAATCGCCTTATCGGACGGCGTTTTCGTAAAGTCAAAATGGTTCCCGGCGATAGTCAGAGTGCCGGAACGCGGCATCTCAAGCAGATTGAGTACACGCAGCAGCGAACTTTTACCCGCCCCGCTTGGGCCAAGCAACACCAGCGTTTCGCCTTCGGGGCAATCCAGCGTGATATCGAACAGCGCCTGATGCGCGCCGTAAAAGCAATTAATGCCGTTTAATTGAATACTCATTGACACTCGTATACAGGCAGTCTGATAGCTATTGAAGCCGCAGATAGTACCTTTCGCAGAATAGTTATGCAATATTTATGCGTTAAAAGTTAAATATATCCCACATTCTTCCCTAAACATAGCACAAAATAGCAGGAGGAATAGTAGGTAAGAAGAATTGTCGGCATCCCGGGCAGAATGCCAGACAATTTACGGGGTTATGGGTGCAAAAGCGAGGGAATACTGTCTGTTAACGGTTTTCTATCGACTGGCGCAGCGTACCGGCAGGGGCATGGACATCTCCGCCCAGATAGCGAACGTCGTCAATCACCCAGCATGAGCCTTCGTGAATCATAAGCACTTCATCCTGCCAGCTTTGATCGCCCTGTTTTAACGCTACCCGCAGAGGAATGTTGCGCGCATCTCGGTTCGGAATGGTTGATGCGCTGGCGACGTTGGCGCTATCCGGCAGCGTAGCGCGGCTGGAGAACAGATCGCCGCTCATCAACTGGCGGTGCTCCGTATCGCGGCTGGCGTCGGTCAACAATTTCGCCAGGTTATCACTCAAGTAGGGGCGAAGCGCGGCGATATCATTGCTGTGGTGTTGAATACGGTAGTCGTAAAATTGTTGAGCCACGCTGTCCGGGCCGCCTTCCACACACGCGCCGATACGCGGGCCATTATCTTTGTAGGCGGGAGTGACGGTCGTACAGGCGCTAAGCAGAAGCGCGCACGGGATGAGCAAAGAGAGTTTAGAATAGCGCATGATGATTTCCTTATAGGCGATCGAGCAAAAACCGATCTACGATAATCAATTATATCCTTTCAATGATAGCGTATCAGCTTGATAATGCGTTTGAGATCGTGTGCTTAGCTAACCCGGGAGATTCACTATGCAGTTTTCAACAACCCCAACGCTGGAAGGACAAAGCATCGTGGAGTATTGCGGTGTGGTGACGGGCGAAGCCATTTTAGGCGCCAATATTTTCCGCGATTTTTTCGCCGGCATTCGGGATATCGTCGGCGGACGTTCCGGCGCGTATGAGAAAGAGCTGCGTAAAGCGCGTGAAATCGCTTTCCAGGAACTTGGCGAGCAGGCTAAAGCGTTGGGCGCCGATGCGGTGGTAGGCATCGATATTGATTACGAAACTGTCGGCAAGGATGGCAGTATGCTGATGGTCAGCGTCAGCGGAACGGCGGTGAAAACGCGCCGATGAGAGCGCTACTGTGGCTGGTGGGTCTCGCGTTGCTGTTAACAGGCTGCGCGAGCGAAAAAGGAATTATCGATAAAGAGGGATATCAGCTTGATACCCGACATCGGGCGCAGGCGGCCTATCCGCGCATTAAAGTCCTGGTGATTCACTATACGGCGGAAAACTTTGACGTTTCGCTGGCGACGTTAACGGGTCGCAACGTCAGTTCGCATTACCTGATTCCCGCAACCCCGCCATTATATGGCGGTAAACCGCGCATCTGGCAACTGGTGCCGGAACAGGATCAGGCCTGGCATGCGGGCGTCAGTTTCTGGCGAGGCGCCACGCGTCTCAATGATACGTCTATTGGCATTGAGCTGGAAAATCGCGGCTGGCGAATGTCCGGCGGGGTGAAATCTTTCGCGCCGTTTGAATCCGCGCAAATTCAGGCATTGATTCCGTTAGCGAAGGACATTATCGCGCGCTATGACATCAAACCGCAGAATGTGGTGGCCCATGCGGATATCGCGCCGCAGCGTAAAGACGATCCCGGCCCGCGCTTCCCGTGGCGCGAGCTGGCGGCGCAGGGGATTGGCGCCTGGCCTGACGCCCAGCGTGTGGCGTTTTATCTGGCTGGACGCGCGCCGTATACGCCAGTCGATACCGCAACGGTGCTTGCGTTACTCTCGCGTTATGGCTATGAAGTCAAAGCCGATATGACGGCGCGCGAGCAGCAGCGGGTGATTATGGCGTTCCAGATGCACTTCCGTCCGGCGCAATGGAGCGGTATCGCAGATGCCGAAACGCAGGCGATTGCCGAAGCATTACTGGAGAAGTACGGCCAGGATTAACGCGGTAAATTTCCGTGATCGCGCAGCCAGGCGGCGGTGCGCTCAATGCCTTCGTCCAGCGTGACGATGGGCTGGTAGCCCAGCTCGTCCTGCGCGCGAGTCGTATCGAGCGTAAAATCAAAATTCAGTTTTGACACGCCGTAATGCGTTAGCGGGGGCTCTTTGGCGGATTTTTTGCCGAAGCGCTCCATACTGCGGGCGATCATATCCAGCATCGGGTAAGGCACAGAGCGAATGCGGCAGTCGATAGTCAGTTCATCAATTAACTTTTGTACGATGCTGCGTAAGGTGCGGTTTTCGCCGTTAGTGATGTTATAAGCGCGGCCAGAAGGCAGATGATCGCAGCCCGGCTGGCTGGCCAGCCACATGGCGTGGATCGCATTTTCATAGTAGGTCATATCGACCAGCGCGCTGCCCCCGTGCGGTAATAAGACGCTACCGTAATGGTGCATCATATGCGCCAGACGTGGGATAAATACTTTATCGTGCGGGCCAAACAGGCTTTGCGGACGTAACACCGTAAAACGTGTTTGCGGATTGGCCTGCGCCAGCAGATTAATCACCTCTTCGCCGGCGGCTTTACTGCGGGCGAACTCATTGGCAAACCGATGCGGACGGAAATCCTCTTTGATATCACGGTGATGGTGGTAATCAAAATAGAGTGAGGGAGAGGAGATATGAATAAAATTGCGCACGCCCCAGGCGACCGCCCATTCTCCCAGGCGGCGGGTGGCGCGAACATTCGCCAGATCGAAAGCTTGTTGGGTTCCCCAGGGCGAGGTAAAGCTGGAGCAGTGCCACAACGTGTCGATCCCGGCGAGCATCACTTTAGCCTGCGAGGAGACCAGTTCGGTTAAATCCGCATGGACGAATTCCGCGCCCATTTTTTCAAGCAGCTTGCCCATCGCTTCATTGCGACCCGTCGCTCTGACGCTGATGCCTTTATTGCGCAAAAATTCAACCGCGTTTCGACCTAAGCCGCTGGTGGCGCCGGTAACCAGTACCTTCATATCAATCCACTGTGTTTAATAAACCATCGTGCGCATTCTTCCGTGAATTACGTCGGTATGCAATGGGAAACACGAAAGAATACAGCAACTTTTTCTCATTTTTCTGTGATTTGTTCTGCAAGTCGGGCAATACGCCTTGCCATTCCCCGGAAAATAAACAGGTGCGCCGGGATCATCAGTAGCCAGTAAATCAGGCCCGGCATTCCGTGTGGATGCCACCAGGCGCGCACGTCAATTTCGCGGTAGCGGCCTTTATCGTGCAGCGTGAAGCTAAGCCGCCCCAGGCCCGGAGCTTTCATGCCAAACAAGAGTGTGAGCTGTTTTTCTGGTTCGACAATGATCACTTTCCAGCTATCTACCGTATCGCCAGGCTTGAGCAAAGTATGCGACGGGCGGCCTTTCGCCAGTTTATGCCCCACCAGACGGTCCATCGCGGCGCGCGTCTGCCACAAAATATTGCCGAAAAAATAGCCCTCTTTGCCACCCAGCCGATTTACGACCTGCCATAGCGCCGATAGGCTGGCCGGGGTCTGCGCGGTAAAGCCCGCCTGCTTTGGAAAATAGCCGTATTCGGGACGCCAGCGGGCGAAGGCCAGCGTGTCGTAGCCCCAGTCGCTGGAGTTCACCAGTTTTTCTTCTTCTTTCAGCGTGCGGCGAACGGCGTCGTCAAAGGTGATAAGCGTTTGGGGGATCAACTTTTTTAACGCGGCGTCATCGGCCAGCAAATCGTGCCTTAACCCCTGGATTAAGGCTTTTGCGGTAGTCGGCGGCACGGAGGTAATGACGTTTAAAAACCAGACCGAAATCCAGCGGGTCGGAAAAGGCACCGGGATCAGCGGACGCCGTTTACCGCTGACGGCCATAAAACGTTCAAACTGCTGCTGATAGCTTAATACCTGCGGCCCGGCGGCTTCCAGAATACGATGCTTGTGCGCAGGGTGGTCCAGCAAGCCGACCAGGTAGTAGAGTAAATTTTCCAGAGCGATGGGCGTGGTGCGCGAACGCACCCAGCGCGGCGGCGTGAGTATTGGCAGGTTGTAAACCATGTCACGCATGACTTCGAAGGCGGCGGAGCCTGCGCCGACGATGATCCCGGCGCGTAATTCCGTCACCGGCACGCCTGCGTCGCGCAGCGTGTCAGCCGTAAGCTGGCGGGCGCGCAGGTGATCGGATTGCTCATGCGTCGGTGCCTGCAGTGAACTGAGGAAAATAAGTTGTTTAACCGGCGTCTGGCGCAGCGCATCGCGCACGTTGAGCGCCGCCTGACGTTCATGGGCGATAAAATCGCCGCCTTCGCCCATGCCGTGTACCAGATAGTAAACGGTATCAACGTCGCGAAGCAGCGCAGGTAAATTTTCCGGCCAGTGCAGATCGACCTTATGACAACTGACGTTGGCGAGGCGCTGTTTTTCCAGACGTTCCACGCGCCGCGCCGCCGCCCGCACCTGATGCCCTTGCTGACTTAGCGCAAAGACCAGGTGCTGGCCGATATAGCCGCTGGCGCCGAGAACCAGAATGCGTTGCGCCACGTTGCTCTCCTTAGCGGGCTAAAAAGGCGCGCCAGTGGGCGACGACGTCGGCAAGCTGTTCGCGAGAGACATCCAGATGCGTCACCAGACGCACAATCGGCGCGGCGTTAATCAGGATATTCCGTTCCCGTAAATAGTCGCCAAGCGCGGCGGCCTGTGCTTCGCCAACGCGAACAAACAGCATATTCGTTTCGTGGCGCATGACCTCCGCGCCCGCTTCGCGAAGCTGCTGCGCCAACCAGGCGGCGTTGTCATGATCCTCTTGCAGACGCGCCACGTTATGCTTCAGCGCATACAGTCCGGCCGCTGCCAGAATCCCGGCCTGACGCATTCCGCCGCCGACCATTTTACGCCAGCGCGTCGCGCGTTTAATGTAATCGCGGTTGCCTACCAGCAGCGAACCGACCGGCGTTCCGAGACCTTTTGACAGGCAGATGGTAAAAGAGTCGCAATACTGCGTAATTTCTTTTAACTCACAGCCGTAGGCAACCACCGCGTTAAAAATTCGGGCGCCGTCAACGTGCAGCGCCAGTCCACGTTCGCGGGTAAATGTCCAGGCGTCTTTCAG
The DNA here is from genome assembly GCF_046551895.1 of Salmonella sp. SAL03688. NCBI lineage: Bacteria > Pseudomonadati > Pseudomonadota > Gammaproteobacteria > Enterobacterales > Enterobacteriaceae > Salmonella > Salmonella sp. SAL03688. The sequence continues at coordinate 16,731 of NZ_JBGDVI010000016.1, read as the reverse complement.
ATACGCGCGCGGCAGCACTTTCCCGTTATGTGTATTTTCCAGACTGAGCAAGCGCGTGCGCGCGAAGTGGATGTCATCCGCTTTAATCTTCGCCGCCACGTTCTCCAGCGGCAGCGTACCGTCCGCGGCGGCGTCGATGGGCTGCGGCTGAATGCTGCCGAGCACCGCAGCGCCGCCAGCTTCATAGAGATAATTATGCGCGCCCTGGCCAACGATATACTCTTCGCCGCGTTCACAATGGCTAAGCAGCGCGACCAGATTGGCCTGGGTGCCGGTGGGTAAAAAAAGCGCCGCTTCTTTACCGGAAAGGTCGGCGGCGTAGCGCTGAAGGGCGTTAACAGTAGGGTCATCGCCGTATACGTCGTCCCCGACCGGGGCGGTCATCATCGCCTCGAGCATGGCGCGGCCCGGTCGGGTAACGGTATCACTGCGTAAATCAATCATGGCACATCCCTGGATTTTAAAAGGTGATGTGCACTGTTTTACCTTAGCCAGTTTGTTTTCGCCAGTTCGATCACTTCATCGCCGCGGCCGCTAATAATGGCGCGCAGCATGTACAGGCTAAAGCCTTTCGCTTGTTCCAGTTTGATCTGCGGCGGGATCGCCAGCTCTTCTTTTGCCACGACCACGTCAACCAGTACCGGGCCGTCGATGGAAAACGCGCGCTGTAGCGCTCCGTCCACGTCTGCGGCTTTTTCCACGCGAATACCGGTAATACCGCAGGCTTCGGCGATACGCGCGAAATTGGTGTCGTGCAGTTCGGTACCGTCGGTAAGGTAGCCGCCGGCTTTCATTTCCATCGCCACAAAGCCCAGCACGCTGTTATTAAAGACGACGATTTTTATCGGCAGCTTCATCTGTACCACCGAGAGAAAATCGCCCATCAGCATACTGAAGCCGCCATCACCGCACATCGCGATAACCTGCCGACCCGGCGCGGTGGCCTGAGCGCCGAGCGCCTGTGGCATGGCGTTGGCCATTGACCCGTGGTTAAACGAACCCAGCAGGCGGCGCTTGCCGTTCATTTTTAGATAGCGGGCCGCCCAGACGGTCGGCGTGCCGACATCGCAGGTAAAAATAGCGTCGTCAGCGGCGAAATGGCTAATTTGTTGCGCCAGATATTGTGGATGGATGGCTTTGTCGCTGAGTTTGGCTAAGTCATCAAGTCCCTTACGGGCGTCCCGATAGTGCTCCAGAGCTTTATCGAGGAATTTACGATTGCTTTTTTCTTCCACCAGCGGCAGCAGGGCGCGAAGCGTGGCTTTAATATCGCCCACCAGCGCCATGTCGACTTTGCTGTGCGCGCCAATACTGCCCGGGTTGATGTCAATCTGAATGATTTTGGCATCGCTCGGATAAAAGGCGCGGTAGGGGAACTGGGTGCCGAGCAGGATCAGCGTATCGGCGTTCATCATGGTGTGGAAGCCAGAAGAGAAGCCAATCAGGCCGGTCATTCCCACATCATAAGGGTTATCGTACTCAACGTGCTCTTTGCCGCGCAGGGCATGAACGATTGGCGCTTTTAGTTTTGCCGCCAACGCGACCAACTCCTCATGCGCGCCCGCGCAGCCGCTACCGCACATCAATGCGATATTGCTGGAGTAGCGCAGCAGTTGCGCCAGTTTTTTCAGCTCTTCCTCCGCCGGCGTGACGACGGGGAGCGGGGCATGGTACCAATGGGTGACGGCGTTTTCAGGCGCGGGTTTCAGCGCCACGTCACCCGGCAGTACGACCACGGAGACGCCGCGATTTAACACCGCTTTGCGCATAGCGATGGCGAGTACCTGCGGGATCTGCTCCGGGCTGGAAACCAACTCGCAATAGTGGCTGCATTCACGGAACAACTCCTGCGGGTGGGTCTCCTGGAAATAACCGCTGCCGATTTCACTGGACGGAATATGGGCGGCGATCGCCAGAACAGGGACGTGGTTACGGTGGCAATCAAACAGGCCATTGATCAGGTGCAGGTTGCCCGGTCCACATGAACCGGCGCACACTGCCAGCTCGCCGGTAAGCTGCGCTTGTGCGCCGGCGGCGAAAGCGGCGACCTCTTCATGGCGGGTTGGCATCCATTCAATGGTTCCCATACGATTAAGACTATCGCTCAGGCCGTTCAGGGAATCGCCAGTGACGCCCCAGATTTGTTTTACGCCAGCCTGTTCCAGCGTTTTGGCGATAAAAGCAGCAACGGTTTGTTTCATGGTTCTCCATCTCCTTAAATGTGATAACGGTTACAAGTTTAGTTGAAGATGACGATGACGTTTTTCTTTGGCGAAGAGAGGGGCGAAAGGATGAAGCGAGCGGCAAATCGCCCGGTAGCGCTGACGCTTACCGGGCCTATGATGGAACGTTTACCGATTATGCGAGAACAAGATCGCCCTGCGGATGGCAGGAGCAGGCCAGTACGTAACCTTCGGCAATCTCCGCCTCGCTCAGCGTCATGGTGCTACTCACCGTATAGTCGCCGGAAACGACTTTGGTTTTACAGCAGCCGCAAACACCTGCCCGACAGGCAGCGGCAACCGGTACTTTATTACTCTCCAGCGCCTCCAACAGCGTCGTACCGATCGGGGCATAAAATTCCTGCGCTGGCTGTAGCTTGGTGAATTTCAGGCCGCTGGTTGCCGTTTCCGCCACCGGCGTGAAGAACTTCTCTTTAAAGAAGCGCGTTACGCCAAGCGCTTTCACTCCCTGTTCGACGAAATCCATATAGGGCGCCGGGCCGCAGGTCATGATGGTGCGCGATGCCAAATCCGGTACGCGCTGTAACAATTCCGTGGTCAGACGGCCCGCGACAAAACCTTCCGTGGCATGATTTTCCGCCACTAGCGTGACCGGATACTGTCGCCACTCGTCGGCAAAAATCACATCATCCGGCGAACGGACGTTAAAGATGACCTGCACATCGGCCTGCGGGCGGTATTTTGCCAGCCAGCGACGCATCGACATGATTGGCGTTACGCCACAACCGGCGGCGAGCAGCAGAAACTTATCTTCTGTTTTATCGTCACAGGTAAAATCGCCCATTGCATCAGACAGCCAGATGTAATCGCCGCGCTTGATGTCATGGGTCAACCACTGTGAACCCGTGCCATCTTCAATCCGACGAACGGTCAGCGTGATATATTCACTGACGCCCGGCGTAGACGAAAGGGTGTAGGCGCGCAGCGTTTCCGCTGAATTACGCACGCTCACCAGCGCATACTGCCCGGCGCGGTAAGGGTAGTAGTCATGGCATAATAGCGCAATTGTCCATACGTCCGGCGTCTCCTGACGGATGTGATGCACCTGCATTCGCCAGGGACATTGTGAGGTTGGCATCGTCATCATTGACCTCCTTACGCGCTCAGCAATTGCTTCATGTCTTCTTCAACGGTGGTCACGGAACGCAGACCGAACTTCTCGTTGAGGATAGCCAGCAGATCCGGCGTGAAGAAGCCCGGTGCGGTCGGCCCGGTGACAATATTTTTCACGCCTAATGACAGCAGCGTCAGCAGAATCACGATCGCTTTCTGCTCAAACCAGGAGAGCACCAGCGACAGCGGCAGATCGTTGACGCCGCAGCCCAGTTTTTCCGCCAGCGTCACCGCCAGGATAATCGCGGAGTAAGCATCGTTACACTGACCGGCATCGACCAGACGCGGCAGCCCTTCGATGTCGCCGAACTCCAGTTTGTTGAAACGGTATTTACCGCAGGCCAGGGTCAGGATCAGGCAGTCATCCGGTACGCTGGTGGCGAAATCGGTAAAGTAGTTACGCTCGCCGCGCGCGCCGTCACAGCCGCCGACCAGGAAGATGTGGCGCAGTTTTTCACGACTGACCAGATCGATGAGCGTATCGGCAGCGCCGAGCAGGGTCTGACGGCCAAAACCGACGGTGATGAGATGCGGAATTTCGCTATACGGGAAGCCCGCCATTTGCTGCGCCTGGGCAATGACCGGCCCGAAGTCATCGCCTTCAAGATGGCTAACGCCCGGCCAGCCGACGATGCTACGGGTCCAGATACGGTCGTCATAGCTGCCCACGGTCGGGTCGATAATGCAGTTAGAAGTCATCACGATTGGGCCAGGGAAGCGGGCGAACTCGACCTGCTGATTCTGCCAGCCGCTGCCGTAGTTACCGACCAGATGCTTGAATTTACGCAGTTCCGGATAGCCATGTGCGGGCAGCATTTCACCGTGAGTGTAGACGTTAACGCCGGTGCCTTCGGTCTGCTCCAGCAGGTTGTAGAGATCTTTCAGATCGTGACCGGAGATCAGAATGCACTTGCCTTCAGTCGCTTTGACGTTGACCTGAGTCGGCGTTGGGTGACCGTATTTGGTGGTTTCACCGGCATCCAGAATGCTCATCACTTTGAAGTTCATCTGGCCGATTTCCATTGCGCACTCCAGCAGCGCGTTCATGTCAGCAGGCCAGGTGCCCAGCCAGGCCATGATTTTGTGGTACTGCGCGTAAATGTCGTTGTCGTATTGACCGAGAACGTGCGCGTGTTCCATATACGCCGCCGCGCCTTTCAGACCGTACAGGCACAGCAGACGCAGGCCGAGGATGTTCTCGCCAATGGCGGCTTTGTCTTTATTCGGGGTAAATTCCGCCGCCTGACGTTGCAGGTCGCCCAGATCGTCGCTGACCAGTTGCAGATCGGCCATCGGATTGTCGCAATGCGCATTGGCATCCACGCTCAGGCACTGCGCTTTCAACGCTTCACGCAAGGCAATCGCTTCACGGGCGTAGCCGACGATACGTGGAGAGTCGAAGTTAACGTTGGTCAGCGTGGAGAAAAACGCGCGCGGCGCAAAGTTATCAACGTCGTGATTAATGATGCCATATTCACGGGCCTTCACTGCCCAGGCAGACAAACCTTGCAAAGCCGCAATCAGCAGATCCTGCAGATCGGACGTTTCAGCTGTTTTACCGCACATTCCCTGCGCGTAGGAGCAGCCGTTTCCGGCTGGTGTACGGATGGTTTGTTCACATTGCACACAAAACATGGTCACACCTTTTAAAGTTATATTTAATATACATGTTTAAGGTTATGCCTGTGAACAAAGGGATAAAAGGGATTTCTGCCATAATGTGCAAGGAGATTGATTTAGCGCAATTTTGGCGGCAGATGCCTACCACCAAAGAGGTATCAGGCCGAGAAGAACGCCATTAAGAGGGGGACCAGCAGGCTGAGGATAAAGCCATGTACGATAGCCGCCGGAACAATCTCTACGCCGCCGGAGCGCTGTAATACCGGCAACGTAAAGTCCATTGAAGTCGCTCCGCACAGGCCCAACGCCGTTGAACGGCTGCGGCGAACCAGACCGGGAATAAGCATAATGGCTAAGAGCTCGCGGGCCAGATCGTTAAAAAATGCCGCGCTGCCGATAACCGGTCCAAACGACTCCGTCAGCAAAATACCGGAAAGAGAGTACCAGCCGAAACCTGACGCCATCGCCAGGGCGGTTTTTAGCGGTAAGTCCAGGATAAACGCATTAATCACGCCGCCCAGTAATGAGCTTGCCACGACAACGACCGCGACCATCATTCCCCGGCGGTTAAGCACAATTTGCTTTAAGGTCATGCCGCTATTTCGTAGCTGAATCCCCACCAGGAACAATAAAAAGATCAGCGTATATTCACTGGCTTCGGTGGCGTGCTGTAAAACAGAGAGTCCGCTCAGGCCGATAACAAACCCCAATACCACTACGCCGCACAGTTGTAGCGACTCCAGCGCCATGGCAATACGCGAAGGCAGTTTTTCCTGCTGATGATGGTGACGCCACGGGAGGATACGTTCCAGCCACAATAAGGCGGCGATATTACACAATAAAATAATCGTAATACTGACGGCGGAATAATGAAAAATCGCCACCAGATTACTGGCGAGGTTATCCAAAAACGCCAGGCTTATTCCCATAAAAAAGAGAATAAGATACACGATCCAGCTCAGTAGCCGGTTAATGAGTTGTAATGCGGCTTTATGTCGCAGTGGAATGAGATAGCCCACAATCAGTGGAACCAGAATGATTAAAAGTCCTGAAAACATGAACAGCCGGGCCCTTTTTTATTGTTTGAATAGCGTACATGACACTACCGAATTCCAGACTATCAGTAAAGCGACACCGTCAGCCGTACATTTATCAGACATTTGCCCCAGGCAAAGGGGGGGAATATCACGCCAGGCGGACGCATTTGCCGTTATACTGCGGTGAATTTTATGGAGTGATGACGTTTTTCTGGAGGAAGCATGATTCTCGAACGCGTTGAAATAGTAGGATTTCGCGGTATCAACCGACTGTCGTTGATGCTGGAGCAAAACAACGTGCTGATTGGGGAGAACGCCTGGGGAAAATCCAGCCTGCTGGATGCGCTGACTCTGTTATTGTCGCCGGAACTCGATCTTTACCATTTTGTCCGTGAGGATTTCTGGTTCCCGCCTGGCGACATAAAAGGACGCGAGCATCACCTGCATATTATTCTGACTTTTCGCGAAACGCAGCCAGGGCGGCATCGGGTACGTCGTTATCGAGCGCTGGAAGCATGCTGGTCGCCTTGCGAGGATGATTTTCACCGTATTTTTTATCGGCTAGAGGGCGAATGCGGCGCCGATGGTAGCGTGATGACGCTGCGCAGTTTTCTCAATAGCGATGGGCAGCCATTGCCGGTGGAAAATATTAACGATCAGGTGCGCCACCTGGTTCGTCTGATGCCAGTGCTACGTTTGCGCGATGCGCGCTTTATGCGACGTATTCGCAACGGTACGGTGCCCAATGTGCCGGATGTTGAAGTCACGGCCCGACAGCTGGATTTTCTGGCGCGTGAGCTGGCGACCCGGCCGCAAAATTTAACCGACGGGCAGATTCGTCAGGGACTGTCCGCGATGGTGCAACTGCTTGAACACTATTTCTCAGAGCAGGGCGCAGGACAGGCGCGTCACCGACTCATGCGACGGCGTTCGCAAAATGAGCAGCGTAGCTGGCGCTATCTGGATATTATTAATCGGATGATCGACAAACCGGGCAGCCGGTCGCATCGGGTGATCCTGCTGGGGCTTTTCTCCACGCTGTTACAGGCGAAAGGGACGCTGCGGTTACATAAAGACGCGCGACCATTACTGCTGGTGGAAGATCCGGAAACCCGTTTACATCCCATTATGCTTTCAGTCGCCTGGCAATTGCTCAATCTGTTACCGCTACAGCGGATAGCGACAACCAACTCAGGCGAATTGCTCTCGCTAACGCCGGTGGAGCATGTCGTACGGCTGGTGCGCGAATCTTCCCGCGTCGCCGCCTGGCGTCTGGGCCCGGGCGGGTTAAGCGCGGAAGATGGACGGCGCATCGCCTTTCATATCCGCTTTAATCGCGCATCGTCGCTGTTTGCGCGTTGTTGGCTACTGGTGGAAGGCGAGACGGAAACCTGGGTTATTAATGAGCTGGCGCGTCAGTGTGGTCATCATTTTGATGCGGAGGGCATTAAAGTCATTGAGTTTGCTCAGTCTGGCCTGAAACCGCTGGTGAAGTTCGCCCGCCGTATGGGAATCGAGTGGCATGTCCTGGTGGATGGCGACGAAGCGGGGAAAAAATATGCCGCGACGGTCCGCAGTCTGCTTAATAACGATCGGGAAGAAGAACGCGAACATCTCACGGCGCTGCCTGCGCTGGATATGGAACATTTTATGTATCGTCAGGGCTTTGCCGATGTTTTTCACCGGGTTGCGCAGCTTCCGCCTAATGTGCCGATGAATACCCGGAAAATTATCACTAAAGCTATCCACCGCTCGTCAAAGCCGGATTTGGCGATTGAAGTCGCGATGGAAGCCGGGCGGCGGGGAATTGACGCCGTGCCGCCGCTGTTCAGAAAGATGTTCTCGCGCGTGGTTTGGCTGGCGCGGGGCCGGGCGGATTAACGTTTGAATGTGGCCGGAACCTGTTCGACGACGCTATCGAGTAACGCATAGCGGCGGCGATACTCGGCCCGTTTTTTACTGGCGATCTCCGCTTCGCTTTTTCGGGCGATCGCCAGCGGTAGCGTATAGTAATTCCCTTTAATTCTTTCACCGCCTAACGATTCCCAAAACGCGTCATAGTCGGCATGCATTTGCGTCTTTTTATCCATGTATCGCCAGCTACGGTAAACGTGCGCATCGTTACTCACAGCTATAATCTTTTCTGCCTGAAAGACTTGCGCAAACTGACAGAGAGCCTCCATCACGATGCGTTTGGGAAAAAGACCATGGCAGGCTTTGGTCGCCTGCTGGATAATTTCGTGAGGGACGTCGTTTGCCGCGCCCTGTAATCCGCCGATAAATAGTGTGCGTTGTTGGTTAAAGCGACACAGGGTAAATGTGATCTCTGCCAGAATACGTAACTGTGCGTCGCGAACAACAATAGTGCTTTCACCTTCTTTATCCAGTGAGACCAGACTGACTAAATCAAGTTGAAACAACTCGCCGGTTTTAGTTTCAAATTTAGCAAGATTCAGGCCATACTGACTTAAATAGCTAACTTGTTGTTCCCGCGATAAAAGTTGGCGCATCTGTTGATAATGAAAACACAGAGCGTCTAAGGCGAAATCGCGTTTAATATTTACAGCCATATAAGGACGATGTAGCCGAATAGGCAAACGCGGCTGACGAGCAAGTAACGTATTTAACTCCGGCCATTGGGTGAGATTAGTCAGTAATTGGCTGGTCGCACGCGGCATGACTAATGAGCGGATTAAAAACTTGCGACGAAAGCTGGCTTTACGCCAGAATTTTCCTGGCTGTAATTGCCCGCGCGTCAGACGAATAAATAATTGTAAAGGAGAGATGTAATCTGAAGTGTACCAGGTATTATCTGTAAGCTGTGTCATGATCGTAATCCGCGACATAAGATTGTCGAGATTGAACCACAGGAAACATTAACCAATCGTCAATACAGCCGACGCTATCTTTATTGTGTCAGGTTTGTTTAGATACGGTTTACTTTCTGGTTGAAATTTTGCCGTCAGGGTTTCTATGCGTGCTAAGGGAAAGAAATTTAAAAAGCGTTATCTGGTCATTATTTTAATTCTTTTAGTGGGGGGGATGGCTGGCTGGCGAATGCTAAATGCGCCGCTGCCAACTTATCAGACATTAATCGTGCGGCCAGGCGATCTTGAACAGAGTGTACTGGCGACTGGAAAACTGGACGCGTTGCGTAAAGTGGATGTCGGCGCGCAGGTGAGCGGCCAGTTGAAAACGCTGCTGGTCTCCATTGGCGATAACGTTAAAAAAGATCAGCTACTCGGCGTGATTGATCCGGATCAGGCGGAGAACCAGATAAAAGAGGTCGAGGCCACCCTGATGGAGCTGAACGCAGAGCGTCAGCAGGCAGCCGCTGAGTTAAAGCTGGCGCGGGTTACGCTGGCGCGCCAGCAGCAGTTAGCTAAGACTCAGGCGGTATCGCAACAGGATCTGGATACCGCGGCGACGGAGATGGCGGTTAAACAGGCGCGTATTGGCACCATAGATGCCCAGATCAAACGTAATCGGGCCTCGTTGGACACCGCGAAAACCAACCTGGAATATACCCGTATTGTTGCTCCCATGGCGGGGGAAGTGACGCAAATCACTACCCTGCAAGGACAAACGGTGATTGCAGCTCAGCAGGCGCCCAATATTCTGACGCTGGCGGATATGAGCACTATGCTGGTAAAAGCGCAGGTCTCGGAAGCGGACGTGATCCATCTTCGGGCGGGGCAGAAAGCATGGTTCACCATTGCAGGCGATCCGCAAACGCGCTATGAAGGCGTTTTAAAAGATATTCTGCCGACGCCGGAAAAGATCAACGATGCTATTTTTTATTACGCCCGGTTTGAAGTGCCGAATCCCAAAAGAATCTTGCGTCTTGATATGACCGCACAGGTTTATATTCAACTCATGGATGTCAAAAATGTGTTGATTATTCCTCTCGCCGCGCTTGGCGAACCGGTGGGCGGCAATCGTTATAAAGTGGCGCTGTTGCGTAACGGCGAAAAACGTGAGCGCGAAGTGATCATTGGCGAGCGTAACGATACAGACGTGGAAGTGGTTAAAGGTCTGGAAGCAGGCGATGAGGTGATCATCGGCGAGAGCAGGCCAGGAGCGACGCCATGACGGCATTGCTTGAACTGCGCAATGTGAGTCGCAGCTACCCCTCCGGAGAAGAGCAGGTGGCGGTGTTGAAAGATATCTCCCTGCAAATCCACGCCGGGGAGATGGTGGCGATCGTCGGCGTTTCCGGTTCTGGAAAATCAACGCTGATGAATATCCTCGGGTGCCTGGATAAACCGACCAGCGGCACTTATCGGGTGGCGGGGCGGGACGTCTCGACGCTGGACCCGGACGCGCTGGCGCAGCTGCGGCGTGAGCATTTTGGCTTTATCTTTCAGCGCTACCATCTGTTGTCGCATTTAACGGCAGCGCAAAATGTTGAAATCCCCGCCGTCTACGCCGGCATTGAACGCAAAAAACGCCAGGCGCGCGCCAGAGAGTTGCTTTTGCGGCTGGGATTAAGCGATCGCGTCGATTACCCACCTTCACAGCTTTCTGGCGGACAGCAGCAGCGTGTCAGTATTGCCCGCGCGCTGATGAACGGCGGACAGGTGATTCTGGCGGATGAGCCGACCGGCGCGCTGGATAGTCATTCCGGCGAAGAGGTGATGGCGATTTTGCGCCAACTGCGCGATCGCGGACATACGGTGATCATTGTGACGCACGATCCGCTGATTGCCGCCCAGGCGGAGCGGATTATTGAAATTCACGATGGCAAGATTGTCCATAATCCGCCCGCGCAGGAAAAGAAACGCGAACAGGGCGTTGACGCTGCCGTAGTTAATACGGCTCCCGGCTGGCGGCAATTTGCCAGCAGCTTTCGCGAAGCGCTGTCGATGGCGTGGTTAGCGATGGCCGCTAACAAAATGCGTACTTTACTGACCATGCTGGGAATTATTATCGGTATTGCGTCGGTGGTGTCGATTGTGGTGGTCGGCGACGCCGCAAAACAGATGGTACTGGCGGATATCCGCGCTATGGGCACTAATACGATTGATATTCATCCAGGCAAAGATTTCGGCGACGACAACCCGCAGTATCGACAGGCGCTGAAATATGACGATCTGGTCGCTATTCAGAAACAGCCGTGGGTTAACTCTGCGACGCCCAGCGTTTCAAAGAGCTTACGTCTTCGCTATGGCAATATTGATATTGCCGTAAATGCTAATGGCGTCAGTGGCGATTATTTTAACGTTTACGGCATGTCCTTTAGGGAGGGGAACACCTTCAATGCTGTACAGCAACAGGATCGCGCGCAGGTGGTGGTGCTGGATGCCAACACGCGACGCCAGCTATTTCCAAATAAAGCGAATGTCGTAGGGGAAGTGGTGCTGGTGGGTAATATGCCGGTTATTGTTATTGGCGTAGCGGAAGAGAAACCGTCCATGTACGGCAATAGCAATCTGTTGCAAGTTTGGTTGCCCTATAGCACGATGTCAGATCGCATAATGGGTCAGTCATGGCTTAACTCGATCACCGTTCGTGTGAAAGATGGCGTTGATAGCGATCAGGCTGAACAGCAGCTTACCCGCCTGCTCACCTTACGCCACGGTAAAAAAGACTTCTTCACCTGGAATATGGACAGCGTCCTGAAAACGGCTGAAAAAACCACCTATACTCTTCAGTTATTTCTGACGCTGGTGGCCGTCATTTCGCTGGTTGTCGGCGGCATCGGCGTCATGAATATTATGCTGGTTTCCGTCACCGAGCGAACGCGTGAAATCGGCATCCGTATGGCGGTAGGCGCGCGCGCCAGCGATGTGCTACAGCAGTTTCTTATTGAAGCGGTGCTGGTTTGCCTGGTTGGTGGAGCGCTGGGGATTAGCTTGTCGATGTTCATCGCATTTATGCTACAGCTTTTCCTGCCCGGCTGGGAGATCGGTTTTTCACTGACTGCTCTGGCGAGCGCGTTTTTATGTTCGACGTTTACCGGGATACTGTTTGGCTGGCTACCGGCGAGAAACGCGGCGCGACTGGACCCGGTGGAGGCGCTGGCAAGGGAGTAATCTTGCTGACGTCATTTGTCGGCCTGATAAGATGCAACGGTGTTGCTATCAGGCACTGGCGTTAAATAAAAATGCCAGCCGATCGGGCTGGCATTTTGCCTCCTGGATGTACACAATGAGACAGAGGAGCTATGCAACGGCCTCTGCTTCGATGGGCACGATGACGCTGGCGTGATTGCCTTTTGGCCCCTGGTGGACATCAAACCGGACAGACTGTCCGGCTTTAAGCGTTCTGTAACCATCCATTTGAATGGTGGAATAATGGGCGAAAATATCCTCGCCGCCGCCTTCAGGGCAGATGAAACCAAACCCTTTGGCATTGTTGAACCACTTTACAGTACCCGTTTCCATGCTTCGACATCCTTCGTAAATCTTATATAAGTAAGATGGAATGAACCGGTGACGGAGTGGGGGCTGTTCAAAACCTCACCAACTCTCGACATTACAATTTAGAGAAATCAGGCGAGGCGTCAAGCATCAGGCAGGGGGGATCGGGTAAAAATGAATCAAAAATTTGAAGCAGTTAACGCTATTGCCGGGAATGTGACAGATGTCGCGGATGGTACTGATAGATGTTAGTTATCTATCAATTGAGGTAGATTGATTGTGTGCATAGACTCTGGTCAGCGGCAGATTTTCCTGCCGACAACCGTAACCGATAATGACGACTGACAATGGGTAAGACGAACGATTGGCTGGATTTTGACCAGTTGGTGGAAGATAGCGTGCGCGACGCGCTAAAACCGCCATCTATGTATAAAGTGATATTAGTCAATGATGACTACACTCCGATGGAGTTTGTTATTGACGTGTTACAAAAATTCTTTTCTTATGATGTAGAACGTGCAACGCAATTGATGCTTGCAGTTCACTATCAAGGCAAAGCTATCTGCGGCGTGTTTACCGCCGAGGTGGCGGAAACCAAAGTGGCGATGGTGAACAAGTATGCAAGGGAGAACGAGCATCCGTTGCTGTGTACGCTGGAAAAAGCCTGAATGCAGGTATAAAAATTGGGGGAGGTGCCTATGCTCAATCAAGAACTGGAACTCAGTTTAAACATGGCTTTCGCCAGAGCGCGCGAGCACCGTCATGAGTTTATGACCGTCGAGCATCTGTTGCTGGCGCTGCTCAGCAACCCATCGGCTCGCGAAGCGCTGGAAGCATGCTCCGTGGATCTGGTGGCGCTCCGTCAGGAACTCGAAGCCTTCATTGAACAAACCACACCCGTACTGCCTGCCAGTGAAGAAGAGCGTGATACGCAGCCGACGTTAAGTTTCCAGCGTGTCCTGCAACGTGCCGTCTTCCACGTTCAGTCTTCCGGGCGTAGTGAAGTGACTGGCGCGAATGTGCTGGTGGCTATCTTTAGCGAACAGGAATCACAGGCGGCTTATCTGCTGCGCAAGCATGAAGTGAGCCGTCTGGATATCGTGAACTTTATTTCTCACGGGACGCGAAAAGACGAACCGAGCCAATCTTCCGATCTCGGCAATCAGCCAACTGGCGACGAACAAGCTGGCGGGGAGGAACGTATGGAAAACTTCACGACGAATCTTAACCAACTTGCTCGCGTGGGCGGCATCGATCCGCTGATTGGTCGTGAAAAAGAACTGGAACGCGCGATCCAGGTCTTGTGTCGTCGCCGTAAAAATAACCCGTTGCTGGTAGGGGAATCCGGCGTCGGCAAAACGGCGATTGCCGAAGGGCTGGCCTGGCGTATCGTGCAGGGCGATGTGCCGGAAGTGATGGCCGATTGCACCATTTACTCGCTGGATATCGGTTCGCTGCTGGCGGGCACCAAATACCGCGGCGATTTTGAAAAACGGTTTAAGGCGTTGCTGAAACAGCTTGAGCAGGATACCAACAGCATCCTGTTTATCGATGAAATCCATACCATTATCGGCGCTGGCGCGGCGTCGGGCGGACAGGTGGATGCGGCAAATCTGATTAAACCGCTGCTTTCCAGCGGCAAGATCCGGGTGATCGGCTCAACGACCTATCAGGAATTCAGCAATATTTTTGAGAAAGACCGGGCATTAGCGCGCCGTTTCCAGAAAATTGATATTACCGAGCCTTCGGTGGAAGAGACGGTGCAAATTATCAACGGCTTGAAACCTAAGTACGAAGCGCACCACGACGTGCGTTATACCGCGAAAGCGGTGCGTGCGGCGGTCGAGCTGGCGGTAAAATATATCAATGACCGCCATCTGCCGGATAAAGCCATTGACGTGATTGACGAAGCGGGCGCTCGGGCGCGTCTGATGCCGGTGAGCAAACGTAAGAAAACGGTCAACGTGGCGGATATTGAGTCCGTAGTGGCGCGAATTGCGCGAATTCCTGAAAAGAGCGTCTCGCAGAGCGATCGCGATACGCTGAAGAACCTGGGCGATCGTCTGAAAATGCTGGTCTTCGGCCAGGATAACGCGATTGAGGCGCTGACCGAAGCTATTAAGATGAGTCGTGCGGGTCTGGGCCATGAGCATAAACCTGTCGGCTCATTCTTGTTCGCCGGGCCAACTGGCGTAGGGAAAACTGAAGTTACGGTACAGCTTTCAAAAGCGCTGGGTATTGAGCTGTTGCGCTTCGATATGTCTGAATATATGGAGCGTCATACGGTGAGCCGTTTGATCGGCGCACCTCCGGGATACGTCGGTTTCGACCAGGGCGGGCTGCTGACGGATGCGGTGATTAAGCATCCTCATGCGGTGCTGTTGCTGGATGAGATCGAAAAAGCGCACCCGGATGTCTTTAACCTGCTGCTGCAGGTGATGGATAACGGTACGCTGACCGATAACAACGGCCGTAAGGCGGATTTCCGCAATGTGGTGCTGGTGATGACCACCAACGCCGGCGTGCGAGAAACCGAACGTAAATCTATTGGTCTTATTCATCAGGACAACAGTACCGATGCGATGGGCGAGATCAAGAAAGTGTTTACGCCGGAGTTCCGTAACCGTCTCGACAACATTATTTGGTTCGATCATCTGTCTGGCGAGGTGATTCATCAGGTTGTCGATAAGTTTATCGTCGAGTTGCAGGCTCAGTTGGATCAGAAAGGCGTCTCCCTTGAAGTCAGTCAGGAAGCGCGCGACTGGCTGGCGGAAAAGGGCTATGACCGGGCGATGGGCGCACGACCAATGGCGCGTGTGATTCAGGACAACCTGAAAAAACCGCTGGCCAATGAGTTGCTGTTTGGATCGCTGGTTGACGGCGGACAGGTCACCGTCGCGCTGGATAAAGAGAAAAATGCGTTGACGTATGGCTTCCAGAGTGCGCAAAAGCACAAGCCGGAAGCCGCGCATTAATCTTCGTTTCACTGCCGTACAAACCGGGCCTTAGCGCCCGGTTTTTTTATGCCGGCTAATAGTTAGCCTGATGGCGTTGTGCTCGCGGTAGGCGGATAAGGCGCTTGTAAATTGCGCCATCATCCGGTAATCGACGGGTCAAATGCGAAAAAAAGCCCGCCCCGCTGTGTGAAAAGGGATGCTGAAGCCGCTGTTACCAATGCCAAAAAACTAATCCTCTTCTCTGAAAAGAGTAGTCTTACACTTAGCACAAAGAATTCTTCTGTGATTATCCCATACCTGTATCAAACCAACATCGCTGAATTTCTCGTGACCACAACTGTAGCAAGATATTTTACTCATATTGTGTTTTTTAATATATTCATCTTTGGTTGGAAGTTGCTTCCAGTAGCCTATCAGTCCGGGCATAACCTCTCCTTGAGTGGTTTATGTAATTTGCAAACCATGATAATAATTGTATAAGAAATAGTTCATTATGAAATTATTGCTTATCACATTTTCGAAAGCGAATGCTATTAGCATCACACTTTCTACGTTGTTATCAACGATAATGCTTTCGTACAGGTAGCTTAGCTGTTGGCAGTGCTATACCCCGTCCAATCATCCATCAACGCCACCCGTTTAGGCCATAACGTCCCACGCTGATACGCTGCTTCAGCCTTATCTGCCAACTGGTGCGCCAACGCATGTTCAATAACCTCACGTGGGTAGCCCGTTGTTTCACCAGCCCACTCACGGAAAGTAGAACGGAAGCCATGCTGCGTTAAGTTGGTATACTCCATTCGCTTTAACACTGCCAGCAAAGCAGTATCCGAAAGTTGTCCTTAACGAGGGGCAGGGAACACAAAGTTATTGCCCTTAAAGTAGAGTAAATCCTTCAACAGAGGAACAGCAGCATCAGACAGAGGAACTCGGTGCTTTTTACTACCGAGAGATACTTATGCAAACTTTTCTAAAGCGTTTTAGGTAGGGGAGTGGGGCGATTTTTATAGAATCTACAGCAACTTCCCTATAGAAACCAAAGGTCCAAAAACAAACCTTTCATCAGGAAAATCACAGTAAAAACAAGAAGTTTAGACTCAAAAAAAGCTCGTTTACACGAGCTTCTTTATGCAGCATTTTATACAGGACAAAACCAACTTTACATTGTAAGCGATTGATTTTGTATCAAATATGGCGGTGAGGGGGGATTGACTCGCTGCGCTCGCCCCTTCGGGGCAGCCCGTTCGCTGCGCGCCCGGTCTGTCCAACTGGCTGCGCCGCTACTCAGCCCATCCCTGGGCCTCGCCCCTTCGGGGCCAGAGCAAGCTCTGTTCAAAAACGCTCCCGGCGTTTTTGTGTCGAACCCCGGTCGGTGGTTCTCATCCCCCCTTGGTTTGGG